>CANRLN010000008.1 GCA_947631445.1 uncultured Clostridia bacterium | reverse complement strand
GTTCCCGAGTGGCCAAAGGGGGCAGACTGTAAATCTGTTGCTTTACGCTTCGGTGGTTCGAATCCACCCTCTTCCACTCCCTAAAATTTTTTATACGATAGACCGTCTTATGTTTTTTACATAGGGCGGTTTATTGTTTCTTTATTTACTACTATTTATTATGATATTTTCTTGTGCTTTTGCCAAAATTAAAAATAAATTTTTGTTTATACAAAATTCATAAAGATTTAATTATATAGAAATAAAATAATGCTATACTAATTTTGTAGAAGTAAATTTCTGCAAGATTATATTAATTTTTCAGGAGGTTTTTGTTATGGAATCTTTTAAAAAATATATGGCTGAGTTTATTGGAACAATGGTTCTTGTAATTCTTGGCTGTGGAACAGCAATGCTTGTCGGTTGTGATGCAGTTAATGGTTGCGGATATATTTTGACGGCATTTGCTTTTGGTCTTACCATTGTGGGAATGGCTTATTGTGTTGGCAACATTTCGGGCTGTCATATCAACCCTGCCGTTTCGCTTGGTGTGCTTATAAGTGGTGGAATGTCGGTTAAAGACTTTTTCGGTTATATTGTTTCGCAATGTCTTGGAGCTTTTGCTGGTGCAGGTGTGCTTGCTCTTATTTTCGGTTGTGGTGGTGTCACCGACCAAACAGGAGCTTTTGGCTCAAATGGTCTTGCAGGTGTAAATGGTAGCATTGTAGCAGGACTGGTTGTTGAAATTGTGCTTACCTTTATTTTTGTGCTTACAATTCTTGGTGTTACTTCTCAAAAGGCAGGTCATGGCTCTTTTGGCGGTCTTGTTATTGGTCTTACTCTTACTCTTGTACATATTTTGGGAATAGGTCTTACTGGTACTTCGGTAAACCCTGCAAGAAGTATCGGACCTGCTGTTGTTAGTGCAATTTGTGGTAATTCTGCTCCTCTTGGAAGCCTTTGGGTGTTTATTGTAGCTCCATTGGTTGGTGCAGCAATTGCAGCGGTTGTTTATAAATTCCTTGAAAGCAACAAAGCAAAATAATTTTTATTCCCTGCCACTGGCAGGGAATATTTTTATAAAAAAACTTGACAAACCCAAAATATTATGCTATAATGGTAAAAGTCAATAGTAGTCATCGGAGAACAGTTTTGCCGCCGCAAAACAAAATTTCAAAAAATATTTTTTGAAATTTTTTCTGTTGATAAAGATGTCGGAGGCGTCCGGATTATTTTTTAAAATAATTTGGACGCTGTTTTTTTATGCTTTAAAATTGAAAGGAGAAAATTAAAATGCAAATTACATTATCCGAACATTTTAGCTGTTCAAAGCTTGTCAAATTTACAATGCCTACCATAGTTATGATGATTTTCACTTCAATTTATGGTGTTGTTGATGGACTGTTTATATCCAACTGTGTCGGCTCGAAAGCTTTTGCAGGAGTGAATTTGATAATGCCCGCCCTTATGATTGTAGGTTCTGTTGGGTTTATGATTGGTTCAGGTGGAAGTGCCTTGGTTTCCAAAACTCTTGGTGAGAAAAAGTATGGTCAGGCAAGCGAAATATTTTCAATGCTTATAAAATTTCTGATTGTATGCGGAATTATTTTAAGCATTGTTTGCTTTATATTTATGAAACCTATTGCGATTACTCTTGGTGCAAAGGGCGATTTGATAGAATACAGCACGATTTATGGCAAAACCTTGGTTGTCAGCATGACCGCTTTTATTTTGCAAAACTGTTTTCAAAGCTTTTTGGTGGTTGCCGAAAAGCCAAAACTGGGACTTGTTGTTTCAATTTTGGCGGGCGTTACAAATATGGTCTTTGACTTTCTATTTGTATATGTTTTTAAACTTGGTGTGTTTGGTGCTGCTGTCGCCACAGGGCTTAGCCAGCTGGTTGGAGCGATTGTTCCATTGATATATTTTTTAAGAAAAAATGATTCGCTGTTAAATTTGGATATTATAAGAACCAAATTCAAAGCAAGTTTTATTTCAAAAGCTTGTATAAATGGTTCGTCAGAAATGGTAACAAATATGTCGTTGTCGCTTGTGAATATGCTTTATAATTTACAGCTTATGAAATATGCAGGCTCGGACGGAGTTGTTGCCTATGGAATTATTATGTATGTAAATTTTATTTTTGTCGGAACATATATGGGATATTCGGTAGGCTCTGCACCGATTATAAGCTATAATTATGGAGCGGGAAACAAGGCGGAATTAAAAAGCTTGTTCAAAAAAAGTATTAGCATGATAATTATAGCTTCAGTTGTAATGACGGCTTGTGCGGAACTGCTTTCGGGAACGCTTGCAGGAATTTTTGTGGGATATGATAAATTGCTTCATGAAATGACAACAACCGCTATAAGATTGTTCAGCATTTCTTATATAATGAGCGGACTTAATATTTTTGCATCGGCATTTTTTACAGCACTTAACAACGGTTTTGTTTCGGCAGCTATTTCATTTTTAAGAACATTTGTTTTTCAAATTGCCTTTATTTTTATTCTGCCACATTTTTGGCAGCTTAAAGGAATATGGCTTGCGGTGGTGTTTGCGGAACTGCTTTCGCTTTTTGTAAGTTTTGTGTTTGTTTTGGGCAACCGAAAAAAATATGGATATATTTAAATACAATTCCCTTGCTTGCGGCAGGGGATTTTTGTATAAAAATTAAAATTTTAAAAACTTTTCAAAAAGCACTTGACACCACATATGGTATCATTTGGACGTTTAGGAGGTATTAACAAATTATGAAAACATTAAACGAATATTTAAAATTGCCTTACAAAATGGAAATTGTGCCGGATATAGACGAAGGAGGTTTTGTTGTGTCTTTTCCGGAGCTTGTTGGTTGTATTACTTGTGCCGATACTTTAGAAGAAGCCTTGAAAAATGCAGAAGATGCAAAATATGAGTGGCTTATTGCTGCTATTGAAAGCGGTGCTGATATTCCTGTTCCTTTAAGTGATAAGGATTTTTCAGGACAGTTCAAACTGCGTATTCCTAAATCGCTTCATCGCAATTTATCAGAACACGCAAAAAAAGAAGGAATAAGCATGAATCAGTACTGTTTGTATCTTCTTTCTAAATTTGATTCTGTAAAATAAGTTTTTATCCTCTGCCTGCGGGCGGGGGATTTTTTAGTTTGTTAATAATAAAAGCATTGACAAAATAAAAATTATGTAGTATAATTATAAAAAAGAAAAGATAAAAGGAGCAAAAAAATGAATAAAAATAAACCTTACAAACCCGATTATATAGGTCCTTCTGGACCTATGACGATTTTCCGTACAGCATTAGGAATATTTGTTATATTAGCAATTATATTTTTAATATTTGTATTTTTAT
This sequence comes from uncultured Clostridia bacterium, assembly GCA_947631445.1. Lineage (GTDB taxonomy): Bacteria > Bacillota > Clostridia > Oscillospirales > Ruminococcaceae > CANRLN01. The sequence goes on along the minus strand of CANRLN010000008.1, from coordinate 51,827 downwards.
TTGCACTGGGCGGAAACGGCAAGAAAATTGTTGAACCCGAAAACGTTAAGGTCATTCAGAATGACTCTATAAAAGACGATGATGAAGTAATTGTATTTGAAACTTCTATTGGCACTTTTAAAGCGGTGTTTTATCCCGATGAAGTCCCTAATTTTGCAAAGTATTTCCGTGGACTGGTTGAAAAGGGATATTATGACGGAACTTATGTTTTCAGTGTTGAAAAGGGAATTTATTTTATGGGCTGTTCCAAAACCCGTGACGGATTGGACGACAGCCAAACCGATACAACCACCATTGAGCCGGAAATTACCCCGAGCCTTTGGCCTTTAAAGGGTGCTATTATTTCATATGGCGGAGAAAACGGAACACTAATAAAGCAAAATATGTCAGGAAGCAGACTTATGTTCTGCGGAAGCGTTGAAGTAAACGATGAATTTAAAGAACAGCTTAAAAGTGTGGAATCCAATCAGAAGCTTATAGATGCTTTTATTGAAAAGGGCGGACTTCCCAATCTTTCTCAGCAGTACACCATTTTTGCACAAGTTTATGATGGCTGGGATGTATACGACAAACTTACAAACCTTGATGTAAACAATGCAGAGGAAGGTATGCCAATTGATGAAATTAAATTTGAACATATATATATCAGTACATATAAAGAACAAAAGGCAGACAAAGCTTTGACCGATAGCGAATAATAATGGGGTGGATAATATGAATGGTTTTTTAAAGTATGGAAAAAGTATGCTGATTATAATTTTTTTAATGTTTCCCATATACTTGGTTTTTAGGATAATTTATTTGATAAGTCAAGGGCAGAAGCCTAATTTTTTAAGAGAAGTTCTTATGTTTGTGTTTGTTGCCTATTCGCTTTGCCTTGCAAGTCAAACGGTATTTCCTCCCTATTCTTACGATTATGACAAAGAGGCGGGAACATTAAGCTTTTTTATTGATATAAAAAATAAATTTGCAGGGGTGCAGTTTATTCCAATAGAAACCATGAAAAGCTATTTTTCGGCGGATATAAAATTATCAAAATCTATATTTAAACTGCTCGGCAAAATTTTTGCTTTTGCACCGATTGGAATTTTTGTTCCTTATCTTTGGAGCGGAGCAAAGAAATTTGTCAGCGTTTTTCTTATTGGGCTTTGTAGTTCGGTATTTGTGCAGATTTGTCACTGTTTTACTGGAAGAATAGTTGATATAGATATATTCTTGCTTAATCTTATAGGTGTGCTTATCGGTTTTGGAATATTCAGCTTGTTTGGAGCTTTTGGCAAAAAGAAAAAAGACCCTGTGGAATAAGTGGAGGTAGGTTACTATGGCTTTAGAAAATAAGCTTGGAATAACAAATTCGGCTGAGCTTGCAAGGCAAGAGGAAAAAATCAGCAAGCAAAAAGCATTAGAAATGTTTGATAGTGGCTTTTTGGCAGGGCTTGAAGCAGGCACTTTTGAAAGCTTGCGTCTTATTCATCAAAAACTTTTTGAGGATATTTATGATTTTGCTGGCAAAATTAGAACGGTTAATATTGCAAAGGGAAATTTTAGATTTGCACCAGTAATGTATTTAAGCGTTTCACTTGAAAATATTGAGAAAATGCCTCAAAAGACCTTTGATGAAATTGTAGAAAAGTATGTTGAAATGAATGTCGCACACCCTTTTAGAGAAGGCAACGGCAGGGCAACCAGAATATGGCTTGACCTTATTTTTCAAAAAGAATTAGGAAAGGCGATTGACTGGGGAAAGATTGAAAAAGAGGATTATCTGCTTGCTATGGAACGCAGTCCCATAAGAGATATTGAGATTAAACACCTGCTTAAAAATGCCCTTACAGATAAAATAAACAGCCGTGAAATATACATGAAAGGTATTGACCACAGTTATTATTATGAGGGCTATAACACTTTTAAGCTTATATAAAAAGTAATTTTTATTAATTATTTTTAGTTTATAATAATTTAATAATAAAGGAGAAATTAAAAATGGAATTTTTAGAACTTGTTAAAAACAGATATTCTTGCAGAAGCTTTTCGGACAAACCCCTTGAACAGGAAAAACTTGGTGCTATTCTTGAGGCAGGCAGACTTGCTCCCTCGGCGGTTAATTATCAGCCTGTCAGAATACTTGTGGTAAAGTCAAAAGAGGGTCTTGAAAAGATTGAAAAGGCAACCACTTTGTACAATCCCGCTTGTGCCTTGATTGTCTGTGCCGAAAAGGATAAGGCTTGGGAGCGTAAATATGATGGCAAAAATCACGGCGAAATTGATGCAACCATTGCCACCGACCATATGATTTTGTCCGCAACCTCGCTTGGGGTAAACAGCCTTTGGGTTTGCCGATTTAAAGAACAGGTTATAAGAGAAGAATTTGCCCTTGAGGATAATATTGTGCCAATTAATATTCTTGCTCTTGGCTATCAAAATGAGGATTGGAAACCTACCGAAAACCACACAAAAAGAAAGTCGATTGAAGAAATTGTGAAATATTATTAATATATAATTTTAATTAATAATTCCCTCGCCACAAGCGGGGGAATTAAGATGTTATATATAAAAGTTTTTTAAGATTCTGTTTGTTAAAGAAATTATTTTAAAGTTTGAAAACATGGAGTAGAGCTATGTATATTTTAGGCTATGTGCTTGTGATTTTGGGATTTTTTCTTATGATTTTAACCTATGGTGCGGTTGTCCAAAGCAAAATAAAGGGAAGGTATGTGTCGGGATTTCCTGCTATTGGCGGAATATTAATTATTATTGGCTTTTTGCTTACTTCGCACAAAATATTATGCCTGCTTGGTTTGTTGGATTATGGCATATGGGGACTTTTGTTTTTCGCAATTCCCGAAAATATCAAAGTAGAGCAGAAACAGAAAAACAAGCCTTTTCCCGATATACTAAACGGTGAGCAGGTATTATATTTTACAAAATATAATAAAAACTATCAAGAAATAAAAATCAAAGAGAAAAATATAAATGCTTATCGGGTGCAGTATGTAAATTATTATGCGATTACAAAAAGCGAGCAGGGTTACAAGCTCGCTTTTTGCGACAGAGATTTTAACATTATTCAACAAACTGAATTTTTGTCGTTGAAAACGGAGAATATTAAAAAAACGGGAATAGAGTGGATAAAAAAATAATTTTCTAAGCAATTTCTATGCAGAATGTCATAAATATATTAACAGTTTATAAAAGTATTGACAAAGCAAAAAGAATGTGATATAATTAAAATATATTTTTATATTATTTTATTTTGTAGAGAAAAAAGGAGAATTTTTATGGACTTTGTTTCACTTATTGCTAAGGCTTCCGTGCTTACCCAGTCGGCTTCCCAGCCCTCAACTGGCGAAATGCTTATTTCGTTTTTGCCCTTTGTTGCTATTATTATTATCTTTTATTTCTTTATGCTTCGCCCTCAGCAGAAAAAGGATAAGCAGGACGCTCAAATGAGAAAAAATTTGCAGATTGGTGACGAGGTCGTGACCAATGCTGGCATTGTGGGTATTGTGGCACAAATTCACGAGGATACCGAAACGGTAGTTATTGAAACCACCGCCAACCATACAAGAATCCGTGTTAAGAAGTGGGCTATTATTCAGAACGAAACCGTTCATGACGACACTGCCGAAACTGGTAAGAAGAAAGTATAATTAGATAAAAATTTTATATTCCCTGCCTGTGTCGGGGAATATTTTACACCTAACTGTATTGTCTGCTGTATTCACGGCGGAATAAACAACAAGCTTTCCGAATATAATTTAGTGTACTTTATTTATGGGGTTCAGGCTTACAGTGCAAAAAAATATGTTCGGAGGTTTTTATATGTCGGGTGGCGTTCGCAGACGAAAAAAGTCAGGAAGAAGCATAACCTATCCTTATTGCATGGCTATGGCTCTGCCGGCTATGATTGTTGCTGTGGTGGCGGTGCTTGCTTTTTTCGGATTTGTTATTTCAAAAATTAATGTTCCTGCAAACATTGTTGCAATAATGTCCTGCATTGCCCTTTGTGTTGGCGGATATGCTGGCGGATATGTTGGGGCAAAAAACCGCAGGAACAACGGACTTGCCATGGGGCTTTTGTGCGGAATTTTTATGTTCTGCATACTGCTTATAATAAGCCTTTTCTTTTCGGGAAAGCTTATGGGAGCAGGGATTGGCACTAAATTTGCTCTTACTCTTATATGCTCGGCAGTCGGAGGAATTGTTGGGGTTAATCATAAGGGCAGGGGATATTAAACGGTTAAAACTAATCATATTTAATTAGTAGATAAAAATAAATTTAATATTTATTAATAGAAAATTAATGAATAAACTGTCGAATTGTGGTATAATTAATATATAATCTTAAAAAACAGTTCGGTGAAAACGTTTAGTTTTCCTGATTGTGAATTTATTAAAAAACGGAGGTTTTTAACTATGAAACACATCAAAACTATCAATAAGGCTAATCTTAAGGCTACTGCTGTAAACGGCGGTTGTGGCAAATGTCAGGCTTCTTGCCAGTCTGCCTGCAAGACTTCCTGCACTGTTGCTAACCAGAAGTGTGAACGTGAAGCATAATATTTTAGCATAATTAATAAACAAGCTATATTCGGGGCATTCAGCAGAATTTTTGAGTGTCCCGTATTATTTTTAGAATTTTGGTGGGGGATTTTTAAAATGATTCATAAATTTAAACTTGGCGGATATAATATTCTTTTGGACGTAAATAGTGGCGGTGTGCATATTGTAGATAATCTTACCTATGATTTGCTTGATAATGTTCAGCCACCTTTTGAGGAAAAATGTCCACAGGACGTTTTGACAAAACTTAGTAAAGTATACAAGGTGGAGGATATAAAAGAATGTTATGATGAGATTGTTTTGCTCTATGAACAGGGTGTTCTTTATTCCTCAGATGATTATGAGCAGTATTCTTTAAAGGCTATTTCCTCTCCTGTAAAGGCAATGTGTCTGCTTATTGCACAGGATTGCAACATGAGATGTAAATACTGTTTTGCTGAAACCGGTGAATATGGTCTTGGAAAGCGTATGCTTATGAGCCTTGAAACAGCTAAAAAGGCTATTGATTTTCTTGTTGAAAAATCTGCAAACAGAAAAAATCTTGAGGTGGATTTCTTTGGCGGAGAACCTCTGCTTAATTTTGATGTTGTAAAGAAAACGGTTGAATATGCAAGAAGCCTTGAGAAAAAGTTTGACAAGAATTTCAGATTTACCATTACAACCAACGGTCTTTTGCTTGATGATGATAAGATTGATTTTATCAACAAGGAAATGTATAATGTTGTGCTTTCGATTGATGGCAGAAAGGAAGTCAACGACCGTATGCGTCCTTTGGCAGGCGGTCAGGGCAGTTATGATAAAATAACCAAAAAATATGCCGACCTTGTTTCCAAGCGTGGCGATAAAGATTATTATGTAAGAGGCACTTATACTAAATATAACCTTGATTTTTCCAACGATGTTATGCACCTACGTGATTTAGGCTTTGAGCAGATTTCGGTTGAACCGGTTGTTGCGGACAAATCAACACCGTATGCCCTTTCGGCAACCGATTTGCCACAGATTTTTGAAGAATATGAAAAGCTTGCGGATAAAATTCTTAAGTATAAAAAAGAAAAAGGTTTTATCAACTTTTTCCACTTTATGCTCGACCTTGACCAAGGTCCTTGTGCTATAAAGCGTCTTAGAGGTTGCGGAAGTGGTAATGAATATGTTGCTGTTTCTCCTGAAGGGGATATTTATCCTTGCCACCAGTTTGTTGGTATTGAGGAATACAAAATGGGCAATCTTGATGAGCATACATTCAATTATGACATAAAAAATGAATTTGCAGCAGCACACGTTTACACAAAGAGCGATTGCAAAAAATGTTGGGCAAAATTCTACTGCTCAGGCGGTTGTAATGCCAACAACTATATCTATTGTGGCGATATTCACAAACCGCACAAGCTTTCATGCGAAATTCAGAAAAAGCGTCTTGAATGTGCAATTATGCTTAAGGCTATTGAGTTTGAAAGTAAGCATCAGAATGATGAAGAAAATAGCTAATTTATATTTTCTGATATAATTTTTCCAAGGGCGGAAGTTTCGGCTTCCGTCTTTTGGTTTTCATTGCCGAAAAGACTGTTATAACTGTAGATTGCCACCCCGTCAAAACCGCTTTCAAGGGCGGTTTGAGTTTGTTTTGCAAGAATATTTTCTGTATTTTGAAATTCTTCTTCTGTATTTTCTTCGGGCAAGAGCTTATAGGCGGCAAGACCGCAGATAAGTTTTTGTCCGCTCGATTTTATTTCTGCAAATTCTTTGACTGCCGTTTCAAAGGGCTTGATTGGATTTTGATAACCGTAATAAATCTGTGGAAGTATATAATCGGCATAGCCTTTGCTGTTGCACCAAAGTTTTACATCTGCATACATTTTATCATAATTGTTTTGAATGTTGCCCTGCGGAGATACTCCAAATTCAACTGCATTGTTTATAGATTTTACAGCTGAATACAAACCGCTTACAAGATTGTTTATATTTTGTCGGCGAAACTCATCAAGACTGATGTTGTTTGTTTTTGAAAATTCGTCAAATGCAGATTTGTCAAAACCTTCGTTTTGGGTTGGATAAAAATAATCGTCAATATGTATTCCGTCCACCTGATAGTTTGAAACGATTTCTTTAACCCCTGCACAAATATAATTGATAACCTCACTATAAGCAGGATTTAGCCATAAATGTTCGTCATTCTCTGCCGAGCAGATATATTTGCCCGAATAATTGTTGTACCAGTTTGCAAGAGTTCCCTGTTTTGGCATATTTTCTGGAGTTTCAAGGCGGAGCGGATTTATCCATGCATGAATGGCAAGTCCTTTTTTGTGAGCAATTTCAACCATAATTTCGAGTGGGTCGTAATCGGCGGTTAATGCTTTAGATGTTGGAAAAAGACTGCTTTTATAAAGGCTGTCGCCAAAACTGCGAACATGAACATAAACCGTGTTTACCCCTATTGATTTTGCATTTTCAAAAGCCTGTTCAATCTGACCCGAAAAATATTGCCTGTCCTTTAGCATTGGGTTTAAATCAATATAGGAAAACCACATTCCGACAACCTTTTCAAAATTAAGCGGTGTGTATCTTGTTGGAGAACCTTTGTCGGGGTTGTTGTAAACGCTTAGCTGATTTATTGGTTGATTTTTAGAAATATTGTTTTTTTCGGGAGAAGGCAGGGGGGTGCAGGAAACCGAAAAAATTAAAATCAGCGGAATTAACATTTTTATTATCTTCATTTTTTTTAACCTCCGAATATTTTATAAAATAATTTCTATTATGGCTGTAAAAGATGATTAATCATATTCCCCACCTTGTGCGGGGGAAACAAAGATATATTTAATATTGTATATTCGCAAAGTCAAAATAATATTCTTTTGTTTTGGTGAGTTTATTTGGATGAAATCATAAAAAATAATATAAACAACGCTGTTGCCAATTCTGTGCAACTATTGACAAAAATTTTGTTATATGATATAATAAAAATGCAATATAAAGGTATTTTTATTGAAATATTTTGAGCTTGAAAGGAGTTTTTTGTTATGCGTCGTAATGACAGAGAGATTAAAAACTTTGATGAAATTGTTGAGGTTATGCAAAACTGTGATGTCTGTCGAATTGCCCTTTTTGATGAAGATTATCCCTATATCGTGCCAATGAACTATGGTATGCAGGTGTTTGAAAGTGGCAAAATAGAACTTTATTTTCACTGTGCCAGCGAGGGCAAAAAACTTGACCTTATCCGCAAAAACAATAATGTATGCTTTGAAATGGATTGTCAGCATCAACTAAGAACAGACGATGTTAAAATGAGTTGCACAATGTCCTACAAAAGCGTTATTGGCAGGGGAAAGATTTTCTTTATTAATGATAAGCAGGAAAAGTTTGAGGCATTGCTTCAAATTATGAAACACTACCACAAAGAAAATTTTGATTTTAATAGGGCGGTTGTTCCTCAAACCACCGTGTTTAAAATCTGCGTTGATGAGATAAAAGGTAAAAACAGAAAGTAAGGGCGTGAAAGAGTGAGTTATTATCTTGAAACATTAAAAAGCGTTGGAAAATATCTGCTTGCTTTTTTCAGATGGATTGTAATTTCGGTTATTATCGGATTTGCGGGCGGAGTGGTCGGTGCTGTGTTTTCAATGGCTGTTGGCTATGTTACAGGTTTAAGATTGGAACACGGTAGCCTTTTGTATTTTCTGCCGATTGGCGGAATTGTGATACTGCTTGTTTACAAGCTGTTTAAAATATCTCAATCCATGGGAACAAACACGGTGCTTATTGCCGTAAGAACGCAGGAACACGTTCCCTTTTTGATGGCACCTTCTATTTTTATTTCAACTGTTATCACCCATCTTTTAGGCGGTTCAGCAGGACGAGAAGGGGCGGCACTTCAGCTTGGCGGAAGTATCGGCGATGCAATAGGTGAACTTTTCAAGCTGGACGAAAAGGATATGCACATTGTAACCCTTTGCGGAATGAGTGCTGTGTTTTCGGCATTGTTTTCCACTCCGCTTACGGCAGCTTTTTTTGCAATGGAGGTTGTAAGCGTTGGCATTATTTACTATTCAGGACTTATTCCCTGCCTTGCCTCCTCGCTTACCGCCTATGGAACCGCAAAACTTCTTAATGCTCCAAGCGAAGAATTTACAGTAAAAATTATTCCCCAACTGGCAACTCAAAGTGTTATAAAAGTTGTTGCTCTGGCGGCTTTGTGTGCTTTGGTGTCTATTATATTCTGTATTGTAATGCACAGAACCGCTCAGCTGTTTTCTAAAATTTTTAAAAACGATTATTTAAAAATAATTATTGGAGGAATAATTATTATAATTCTTAGTGCGATTTTTGGCAGGGATTGTTGCGGAGCAGGAACGCAAATTATCGAAAAAGCTTTTGAGGGTCATACTTCTCCAACCCTTTTTATACTTAAGATTATATTTACCGCTGTTACTATTGGTTCGGGATATAAGGGCGGTGAGATTGTGCCGACAATGTTTATCGGTGCGACTTTCGGCAGTTTTGCAGGGTGTTTTTTAGGGCTTTCTCCCGATTTTGCGGCGGCGGTCGGTCTTGTGGCTATGTTCTGTTCGGTGGTCAACTGCCCTGTTGCCTCAATATTTTTAAGCATTGAGATGTTCGGCACCCAGGGACTTCTGCTTTTTGCGGTTGCGGTTGGTGTAAGTTATATGCTTTCGGGATATTATGGACTTTATTCTTCCCAAAAAATAATGTATTCCAAACTAAGAGCGGAATATATTAATATCAATGCAAAATAACAAAATATTTTTTTAATAGGTACTATAAAATTATAATTTTTATTAATTGTTTTCCCCGCCTACGGCGGGGAAAACAAAGATATTTTTAGGATATATTATAATAAATATTAATTTTTTGTAAACAAGTAGTTAAACCCCTTGACATTTGTTTTTTTGTGTGGTATAATAATTGATGTTGAATGATTATATGCGCCAGTAGCTCAGCTGGATAGAGTGACTGGCTACGAACCAGTAGGTCAGGGGTTCGAGTCCCTTCTGGCGCGTACTTTCTGTTCCGTTCTCAGGTTTGAGAACGGAATTTTTTTGTCTTGGCAATAATCTGTTTAACTGGATATATCTGTGATAATTATTGGATTATACCTAAATTGTAATTATACATACAAAGTATATTTGTTATCAAATATGCTATGTGAACTGAATATGATGTTAAAAAAATGTAAAATTTATTGAAACAGTTGTAAAAATGTATGAAAAAAATGTGAAAAAATCATGGTTGTTTTGTGTTAAAAGTAGTATTTTGGTTTTAGAAATAGCTTTTTTTAAAAAACTCTTGACAATTTGTTAAAATTGTAGTAGAATAATAATTAGAATACTGGTTAAGACGTTAAAATGTTGCGTTGATTTTTTTATGCGTTATAATGTAAACGTTTGCGTTAATCGGTTTTTGGTAAATTTATCTGTAATTTATTTTAAAAATAAAAAAAGGAGGTACATAATTATGTACAAAAAAATTATTGCAGGTGTAATGGCTTTGTCGGTTGTTACATCAACAGCAGCAACAACCATTCCATTTACAAATGATGTTAGTGCAAATGCTGCAACCACTGGTCAGCTTTTCGGTGAGGGTACTTTTAATGACGGTGCAGGTCTTCCTTGGCACATCTGCGAAAATGCAACCGGTAAAATGTCTTTTGATATTGACAAATCCACTGGCACATACAAACTCACAATTGTAAATCCAGGCGGACAGTCTAACGGCGGTGTTGACAGATGGGACTGCCAGTTCCGTCACAGAGGTCTTACAATTAAAGAAGGTCACACCTACCGTTTTACATACAGCATTAAAGCAAGCAATGCTGGTAAAATGTATGCTAAAATCGGCAATATGGTAAATGACGACCAGGAACTTTGGCACGGAAATGGTAAACTTTTGACAATGCCTGCTCTCGGCAATGACGCTTCAAATGAAGATGTTGTTACTGCTTTGAAAACAGCTAAGGAATCTGGTTCTGATGTTAAATATTATGAGGGCTGGAACACTTGGAAAAATAATCAAATTCCTGCAAATCAGTGGGTGACTGTTGCTTATGAATTTAAGTATATTGGCGACCAGAATGAGGGCATTTCTTCCGACCATTGGGAAAAGTTCCCTGTAGCTGAAGATGGCACAAAGAGCGTTTATGGTACTGCTGAACTTGCTTTCCATCTCGGTGGTGACGGACAGTTTACTCCCGGTGGCTGTTTCCCTGCAGGCACAGAAATTGAATTTGATAATATCGCACTTATTGATGTTGACGACCCTACAGAAGATTATCAGATTGCTGAAAAATATGAAAGAAATAGTATCCTTGTAAACCAGCTTGGTTATGTTAAGGGTCTTAACAAGAAAGCAACTTTGGTTGTTGAAAAAGGTGACGACACACCTAAGGAATTTAAGGTTGTTGACAGCACAGGCAAGGCTGTATACACCGGCAAATCTACTCCTAAGGGTGCTGATGAGGCTTCGGGCGACTATGTTCACATTCTTGACTTTAGCGACCTTAACACAGCCGGCAAGGGCTATCATGTTGAGTGTGGCACTGCAAAGAGCTATGATTTTGCAATTGATGCAGCTACAACAGGTGGCACAAACAGCATTTATAATGGACTTTTGAGAGATTCACTCAACTACTTCTATCTTAACCGTTCTGGAATTGATATTGAATCTAAGTATATCACTTCTGGCGATAAGACTATGCTTTCTCGTGGTGCAGGTCATGCAACTGTTGATAAGGCAGCTTATATTCAGGATAAGTGGATTGATATTTATGAGAGTGCTGCTCAGGCAAAAACAGGCAAGACAATGGACGTTACAGGCGGTTGGTATGACGCAGGCGACTATGGTAAGTATGTTGTAAACGGTGGTATCTCTGTTTGGACACTCCAAAATCTCTATGAAAGAAATGCTATCAACGGCACAAACAAGAACAAGTTTGCTGACGGAACAATGTCTATTCCTGAAAATGGCAATAAATATCCTGACCTCCTTGATGAAACAAGATATGAACTTGACTTTATGCTTAAGATGCAAAGAGAAGACGGAATGGTTTATCACAAGGCACAAGACCAAAAATGGACAGGTCTTGCTGTTCGTCCTGATGATGAAACCATGTATACAGATGACGGCGGATATGTAAGAATTGTTAAACCGGTTTCAACTGCTGCAACTCTTAACCTTGCTGCAACCGCTGCACAGGCTGCTCGTCTTTGGAAAGGCATAGATGATGCTTATGCTGAAAAGTGCCTTGCTGCTGCTGAAAAGGCTTATAAGGCTGCAAAGGCTGACCCTGAAAATTATGCTCCAATGGAACAGGCTAAGGGTGCGGGTGCTTATGGTGACACATATGTTGAAGATGATTTCTACTGGGCAGCTTGCGAACTTTTTGCAACAACTGGAGATAAATCCTATTATACAGATTTGAGTGGCTATAAAAATGCTTCTAACCCCAATGGTGATGATAAGGCATTTAGCATAACAACCCAACTTTATGGTGGTGAAAACACTGGTTCTGTAACTTCGTTTACATGGGGTTCAACTGCAGGTCTTGGTTCACTTTCGCTTGCTCTTCATAAAGATAAACTTGAGGCTTCTGACGCTAAAGCATTAACCGATGCTATCACAAAGGCTGCTGACAGATATATTGAAATTGAAAACCAAGAGGGTTATGGTATTCCTTATCAGGGCAACGACTTTACAGACGAAGTTAACTGCCCCGGACAGAAGTTCCACGGCTATGAATGGGGTTCAAACTCAATGGTTATAAACAATGCTATTGTTATGGCTTATGCAGCTGACCTCAATCCTGACAGTGCCGACAAATATGCAAATGGTGTAGTTTCTGCTATGGACTATCTCCTTGGACGTAACGCAGGTGAATATTCCTATGTAACAGGTTACGGCACACACACCACTAAGTATCCTCACCACAGATTCTGGTCTGGTCTTATCGACAGCACACTCCCAACCGCTCCAAACGGCGTTCTTTCGGGTGGTCCTAATGCTGGTATGCCTGACCCATGGATTAAGGGTGCAGGTTATAAGCCTAACACTCTTCCTTCACAGCTCTGCTACCTTGACCATATTGAATCTTGGGGTACTAATGAGTGTACAATCAACTGGAACTCTCCTCTTGCTTGGGTAACAAGCTATATGGAAGATTATGTTTCCGACAACGACACTCCAACTCCAACTCCAGACAGCTCCACAGTTGACAGTTCTTCTACTGTTGTTTCAACTCCAGACAGCTCTAAGGCTGACAGTTCCAAGACTGATAGCTCAAAGACTGATGTTTCTACACCTGATAGCTCAAAGGCTGACCCAGTAACTGCTAAGAAAGGTGACGTAAACAAGGACGGCGTAATTGATTCTGCTGATGCTCTTGAAATCCTCAAGTATGTTGTAGGAATTGTTACAAATCTTGATATGGACGTTGCAGACGTTGACGACAACGGAGCAATTAACACACTTGATGCACTTCAGGTTCTTAAGTATGTTGTAGGTCTTGTTAAGTTCTAATAAAACAAGTATTTGATTAATATTTAATTGCAATAGTACACGGCTTATGCTTATAAAAAGGCATTGGGTCGTGTACTATAGTGCTATTCAAACAAAAAAATGCTAAATTAATGCAGAAAACTGGAGGTTTTTCTAATGAATACAACACTTAAAAAAATAGTTTCTTCTATGGCTGCTTCTGCTACGGTTGTTTCGATTGTTCCTTCTTTTTCAACCGCTCTTACTTCTCATGCGGCTGACAATAAAGTTCCAGAAGGCTTTGTTTATACCAAAGGCACTCAGTTTATGTGTGACGGAAGTCCTTACTATTATGGTGGCACAAACTGCTATTATCTGACATATAAGCCTGATATTGCAACCGACTATGTGCTTGATGATTGCGTTGATATGGGACTTAATGTTATTCGTATTTGGGGCAACCTTGATGCAGGAACTATAACCGATAGAATCAACGAGGAGGACAATTGCCCATTTTTTGAAAACAGCGTTGACGGAAAGGGTCAAAAAGACGGAATTTATTTCCAGTATTTTGACAAAGAGAAAAACAGACCGGTTGTAAACGAAGGTGCAAACGGTCTTAGAAAGCTTGATTATGTTATTGCACAGGCTGAAAAAAGAAATCTTAAGCTTATTATCACATTCACCAACTATTGGAAAGATTTCGGCGGTATGGAGCAGTATGTAAAATGGGCAACAGAAGCAGGCAAGCCTACAGCAAATGCAAATGTTGACGATTTTTACACCGATGAAACGGTTAAGGGTTGGTATAAGGACTATATTAAAACTTTGCTTAACCACGAAAATTATTACACCGGTGAAAAGCTTATGGATTCCGAGGCGGTTTTTGCTTGGGAACTTGCGAACGAACCAAGATGCGAAAAAGCCGATTCCTATTGCAAAAACGATATTTTGTATAAATGGGCAAAGGAAATGTCGGAATATGTTAAGAGCGTTGACCCGAACCATATGGTTTGTGTCGGTGACGAAGGATTTTTCAATTTTGACCGTGAGAGCGAATATATGAAAACCCAAATTGACACCGACTATGCTTTTTCGGGCAATCCCGGAGTTGATTTTGAAAAACTTATGACCATTGATACTATTGATTTTGGTACTCCTCACTTCTATTGCGACAGCTGGAGCTTTAAATTTACCGAAGATGACGCTCAAAAGCCTGCAAACAACAATGGCTATGATGACGATATGGACTGGCTGAAAAAACACGCTGAGGTTGCACAGGAGGCGAACAAGCCGGTTATCCTTGAAGAATTTGGTCTTAAAAAGGGTGAGTTTGGCAAAATTCGTGACGATAAGTATAAGAAATGGCTTGACCTTATGACCGGTGTTACATTTGACGGCAAATATGAATATCAGGGCTTTAACTACTGGATGCTTTCTTCTTATATGGGCAATGGTGATTTTTATCCCGACTATGACACCTATACAATTTATGGTCCTAAGGAAATTGAGGATAAAAACGTTATCGGTTGCGAGCCAATGAGAAACGGTAAATCCGACCTGCCCACTGAAGAACAGCTTGTGGGTAAAACCGCTCCTAAGGCAAGAGATTATATTATTGAAGCTGCCGCTGCAATGAATGCAAAGAATATCTGCAATGTTATTTCACCCGAAATTTCTAATTTTGATAGAGCAAATCCAAAGGATATTGTTGTTGAGGCACAAATGAAATTGGGCGAGCCAAAAACAGTTTATTTCAATGGCAATGAAATGAAGTCGGGCGATTTTGCAATTGACGGCAACAAGATTACAATCAAGGGAAGTTTCCTTAAAGACCAGCCACTTGCCGACTATGAACTCCAGCTTATTGCAACTGATGGCAACAGTCCTAAATTTACAATTTCGGTTGATGATAGTAGCATAACTCCTGTAACAGCTGACAAGACAGAATTTGAGGTTGACAAAAATATTAAAAAATGCAAAGATATTAATATTAATCTTAAATTAAATGATAACAAGTTTGTTACGGTTAGAAACAATGATAGAAATGAGGCTCTTGCTGAGGGTAAAGATTATACTATTTCCGGCGACACACTTACTATCAAAAAAGAATATCTTACCAAACTTGAAGAAGGCGAGGTTTCACTTATCCTTGATTTTGACCCCGCAAAGGATATTATAATTAAGCTTTCTGTAAGTGATACCACTGGCGATGATGAATTTGATGCTTTTAATAGCTATGCTGATACTGACGAACTTAAAGCCGCTTATGCAAAGAACCCAAACGGCGGACTTTTTGAAATGAAACTTGTGGATTGGAACGGCTCAAACGCTGCAGAGATTACATTTGACGGATATGGTCAAGGTTATGCAGGTGCAACCAAAAAGCTTAAGAAGAATGATTTTTCAGCTTATAAGGGTGTTACATTCCAGATTAAGGGTGATGGCACTGTTCAGCACATTACACTTCAGTTTAAGGGCAATGACGAATATTACGAAGCTTATCTTGACCTTGGAGCAACCTCCGACCAAGAGGGACATATCAGTCTTTCGGCAGACAAGCAAGAAACTGTATTTATTCCTTTTGAAAACCTTGTTCCAAAGAGCAAAAACGGTAGCAAGGTAAACCCTGCGTCTATTTTTGAGTTCTCTATTTATGCCGGACAGGCTGCAAACGAAACAGGCACATTTACAATCGACAATGTTTATGCGGCAAATGCTGCTTACGACCCAAGCGAGCAACCTGACGACAGTTCTTCTGTTCCCGATAGTTCTTCTGAAACTGAAAGTTCTTCTATTCCTGATAGTTCTTCAACACCCGATAGTTCTTCCGAAGCCGAAAGTTCTTCTACTCCCGACAGTTCAAGTGAGATAATAGTACCTGAAAAGAAAAAGGGCGATGTTGACGGCAACGGCACTATTGATTCTGCTGATGCACTTGAAATTCTTAAGTATGTTGTAGGAATTGTTACTGATTTGGATTTAAGTGTTGCTGACGTTGACGGCAACGGCGTAATTAACACGCTTGACGCACTTCAGGTTCTTAAGTATGTTGTAGGTCTTGTTAAGTTTTAATCAAATTTTATTTTAAAAATTAAAAGCAATTAATGTGATTGCATTATATTTAATTAATTATATCCCCTGCCATTGGTGGGGGATATAATATTTTGGAGTTTGTATTTTTTAGTGATTGGCGAAAAATCACATAATATTTTCAAATTGTTATAAAAAAATGTTGTTAAAGTATTGACAAAGTGATTGTTTTGTGTTATAATATCAATTAAGATGTTTAATTGTTTTGAACATCAAGGGTATTTATGAATTTTGGTTATAAAAATGGAGGTATTTAAACATGAATTCGGTTTTGAAAAAAGTAGTTTCTTCTGCACTTGCTACGGCTTTGATTGTTAGCATTGCACCGTCTTTGTCGCTGGGTCTTTCTTCAAATGCGGCAAGCGTTCCAGAGGGTTTTGTTTACACTAAAGGCACACAATTTATGTGTGACGGCAGTCCATACTATTTTGCTGGCACAAACTGCTATTATGTTACTTACAAAGAAGAACTTGCCGTTGATACAATTTTTGAGAATATGAACGACATGGGCTTGAATGTTCTTAGAATTTGGGGCAATTTGGACGTTGGAGTGAAAGCTGAAAATTTTGATGAGGCTAACCCCGTATTTACAGGTAACAGTGAGGGTCAAGGTCAAAAGGACGGAACTTATTTCCAATATTTTGACCCACAGCTTAAAAAGCCGGTTGTAAATGAGGGTGCAAATGGTCTTGGCAAACTTGATTATGTTGTTAAGCAGGCTGAAGAACACAATGTTAAGCTTATTATTACCTTTACCAACTATTGGGAAGCTTTTGGCGGTATGGACCAATATTGCTTGTGGCTTAAAGAAATTGACGGCAAACAACACGCAAGAAATGAATTTTATACTAATGAAACCATGCAGGGTTGGTACAAAGACTATATCAAAACACTTTTAAATCACAAGAATATCTACACGGGCGAAAAGCTTATGGATTCCGAGGCAATTTTTGCTTGGGAGCTTGCAAACGAACCACGTGTTGATTCAAATTATAGTGCTTCAAGAGGTGGCATGGACAGTCCTGACGATTTAACTTCTGATGTGGGTTGTAAGAAAAATGTGCTTTATAACTGGGCAAAGGACTGCTCCGAATATGTAAAGAGCATTGACCCAAATCACATGGTTTGCATTGGTGACGAGGGAATGTTTAACTTTGAGAAAACCTATGACGCTTTAACAGAACATGGGGTTGACTCTTGGTTTGCTTTTACCGGCGATGCTGGAGTTGACTTTGAAAAACTTATGACCATTGATACGGTCGATTTTGGTACTCCTCATATGTATGTTGACCAGTGGAACACAGCTTATCATTCAGCTTCTCAATCGGTAATTCCAGAGGGAAACAATGGTCTTGATGATGATATGGACTGGCTTAAACTCCATGCACAGTATGCAAAAGAGGTAAACAAACCGGTTATTTTGGAAGAGTTTGGTCTTTCGCCACAAAAATGTATGCTTTTCTCACAAGATAACAAAGCCTTTAGAGATACTTATTATAAAAAATGGCTTGACCTTATAGACGGCACTTCCGAGGACGGCGAATATGCTTATGCCGGCTATACATATTGGATGATTGCAGGCAAGAACACCGAGGACGGTTATTATCATGATTATGATGGTTATACTATCTATGGCGATGCCGAATCAGACGCTAAAGAAAGCCCCGGTTCTAAAGCAAGAGATTTAATTATTGCATCTGCCGCTAAGATGAATGCAAAGAATATCTGTAATGTTGTTTCGCCAGATGTTATTGAATTTGATAGAGCAAACCCAAAGGACGTTACCTTTACGGCAAGCATGAAAATGGGCAAGCCCAGTAAGCTTTTGTGTAAAGGCGATGATGTTCCAACAGATTATTATACAATAAGCGGAAATGATATTGTTATTAAAGCAGATTTTCTCAAGAAATTTAATCTTTCAGATGTCAACTTTACTCTTGTTTGCACAGAGGGCAACAACCCAAGCTTTACTGTATCTGTTGATGATAGCAGTGTAAAGCCGGTTGAACTTGATAAAACTTCTGCAAGCATTGACCGCAATCCTAAAAAATGCGAAGATGTTAAAATTGACATGACCCTTAATGGAAACAATTTTGTAGGTGTTAATTACAATAACAAGCCACTTACAAAGG
This sequence comes from uncultured Clostridia bacterium, assembly GCA_947631445.1. GTDB lineage: Bacteria > Bacillota > Clostridia > Oscillospirales > Ruminococcaceae > CANRLN01. Next base: position 33,552 of record CANRLN010000008.1, on the reverse strand, counting down.
GCAAGGATTATACAGTTTCGGGCGATACCCTTACACTAAAAAAATCCTTCCTTACCACTCTTGAAAAGGGAAAAGCACAGCTTGTTCTGGACTTTGACCCTGCAAAGGACGTTACATTTAATCTTGAAATTGCCGACACAACCGGTGATGATGAATTTGATGCGTTTAGATATGAAAATACAGACGCCCTCAAGGCTGCTTATTCAAAAAATCCAAACGGCGGAGCATTTGATATGGAGCTTTCGACCCTTAAAGGCTCTCCTGCTGCTAAAATTACCTATGATGCAGGTGATGCAGGATATGCAGGTGCAACCAAAAAGCTTAAAAACCATGACTTCTCAGCATACAAGGGAATTTCTTTCCAAATTGGTGCTAACGGCATAGATATAGGAGATACTAAACATATAACACTCCAATTTAAGAGTGGCGATAGTTTTTACGAGGCTTATATTGATGCTCTTGCTCCAGTGCCAGATGCTGTTGCTCCCGAATATGAAAAGCTTAGAACCTATATAATTGATTGCAGTAGCGATGATGTTATGGGAACTGACGGACGCTTTAGCTTTAATTCTGCTCATGATTACACTGTATTTATTCCTTTTGACAAGCTTGTTGGCAAGCAGGGATACAGTAGTTCAGAACATATCGACCCGTCTAACATTTCTGAATTTTCTATTTATGCTGGCGAATCGGCAAACGAAAAGGGAAATATTTTAATTGGTTCGGTTTATGCTGCAAATGAAGCTTACGACCCAAGCAAGGACGAAAGCAGTGAACCTGATGACAGTTCTTCTGTTCCTGACAGTTCAAGTGAGGTTGACAGTTCTTCTGCTCCTGATAGTTCAAGTGAGAGTTCTTCTGTTATCGATAGTTCAAGTGAAACTGAAAGTTCTTCTACCCCTGACAGTTCTTCTGAAATTACAACACCTAAAAAGGGTGATGTTGACGGCAACGGTACTATTGATTCCGCTGATGCACTTGAAATCCTTAAGTATGTTGTAGGACTTAACAAGGATATGGATTTGAGCATTGCCGACCTTAACGGTGATGGTGTGGTTAATACTCTTGATGCACTTCAGGTGCTTAAGATTGTTGTTGGTCTTGTTAAAGCTTAGGTATAATTTTTAATATAAATTGCTTTCTCCGCCTTTGGCGGAGGAGCAATAGAATTTTTGGTTTGTTCACTGCCTGTGGCATTTGTTGATGCTATGGGCAGTGAATTTTTATTAACCTTTATAAAATATATAGAAAAATATAAATATTTATGATTAAACTGTTGACAAACAACATAATTTATGTTATAATATCAGTAATGATATTTGATGTTGTATTTATATAAAAATGGAGGTTTTATACTATGAATTCGTTCTTGAAAGGAGTGGTATCATCGGTCACGGCAACAGCTGTAATTGTTGCATCTGCTCCCTCTTTTTCCAACAACTTTTGTTCAAAGGCTGAAAACGTTCCCAATGGATTTGTCTATACCAAAGGAACACAGTTTATGTGCGACCAAAAGCCTTATTATTTTGCAGGGACAAATTGTTATTATGTGACGTTTAAAGAAAGTCAGGCAGTGGATACTATTTTTGAAAATATGAAGGACATGGGGCTTAATGTTCTTCGCATTTGGGGAAATATTGACGCCGGAACAGCAGTGGATAATTTTGACCCCAAAAACCCCGAATTTCAAAACAACACAGACGGAATTGGAGCTAAAGACGGTGTGTATTTTCAATATTTTGACAAAGAACTGGGCAAGCCGGTTGTGAATGAGGGTGAAAACGGTCTTGCAAAACTTGACTATGTTATAAAGCAGGCAGAAGAAAATGATATCAAGCTTATTATTACTTTTACCAACTATTGGGAAGCCTTTGGCGGAATTGACCAGTATTGTCAATGGCTTAAAGAGATTGACGAAAAAGACCACAAGAGAAATGAATTTTATACCAATAGAACAATGCAGAATTGGTATAAAGAATATATAAAAACTCTGCTTAATCATGAAAATATATATACCGGCGAAAAGCTTATGGATTCGCCTGCCGTTTTTGCATGGGAACTTTGCAATGAACCAAGGGTTGATGAAAGATATGGTTCGCCCGATGTCGATATGACAACCGATAAGGGTTGTAACAAAAATATTATTTATGATTGGGCAAAGGATATATCTGAATATGTCAAGGGCATTGACCAAAATCATATGGTGTGTATTGGTGATGAGGGATTTTTTAATTTTGACAAAACAGCCGAAACCGCAAAGCAGTATGGCTATGATTCAACATTTGCTTTTACTGGAGATTTAGGGATTGATTTTGAAAAGCTTATGAGCATTGATACCATTGATTTTGGCACACCGCATCTTTGTGCTGATGAATGGGACATGACCTATCTTCCAACAATGCAAGGAGAGTTTGAGGGAACAGACAACGGCAAAGATGATGATGTGGACTGGATAAAACTACATTCTCAGTTTGCAAATTCGGCAAACAAGCCTATTATCATGGAGGAATTTGGGATTTCATACAAAAATTCTAAAATTTCGGGCTTGACCGAAACAAACAAAACCCCCCGTGATGAATTTTATAAAAAATGGCTGGATATGATGGACGGCAGTAGCTTTAATGGGGAATATGCCTATGCGGGTTATAACTTTTGGATGCTTGCAGGCAAAAATACTGAAAACGGCTATTATGGCGACTATGACGGCTATACTATATATGGCGATGCTGAAACAGATTTTGCTGTTAATGGCAATTCTCAGGTTAGAAATTTAATTATTCAGTCGGCAAAAAACATGAACCAAAAGAATATAGGAAACACAGTTTCACCAGAGAGCATTAATTTTGATAAAACCAATCCGCAGGACATTGTTGTTGGTCTTAACATGAAAACAGGCACGGTTAGAAGTGTTATAATGGACGGCAGAATACTTGATGAAAATGCTTGCATTATAGATTTAGAAAATAATCAAGTTACTATCAAGGCAGATTATCTTAAAAATTTAAGCCTTGGAGATTATGAGGTTACTGTTATTGCAACAGAGGGTAATTCCCCTAAATTTAATATTTCTTTGGACGACAGTACGGTTAAACCCGCCGAGGCAGATAAAACAAGTTTGACGGTTGACCGCAGTTTTAAAAACTGTCAAGATATAGATATTAATTTAAATTTAAATGGCAACGAACTTTGGGGGGTTAGGTTTGGTTCAAATTATCTTGAAAAAGATGTGGATTATACTGTAACAGAAGCGGACGGAAAAGCCACAGTAATTATAAAAAAATCTTTTCTTAATACACTAAAAAATGGTGAAAATCAAATTGTTTTAGACTTTTCGCCAGCAAAAGATATAGTTATTTCACTTGATGTTATCGACACCTCAAGCGAAGATGAATTTGACTATTTTAGAAATTACCAAAATACAAGTGATTTAGAATCAGCATACACAGTAAATGGCAATGGCGGAGATTTTGCAATGTCACTTGCCGATATGGGAGGAATCCCTGCTGCACAAATTACCTATGATACCAAAGTTAAAGGATATGCAGGAGCAACAAAGACTTTTGAAAAGACTGACTTTTCGGATTATGGTGGTGTTTCTTTACAGATTAAAGGGGACGGAAGACAGCAATATATTGTAGTTCAGCTTATTAGCGACGGCACAACCTTTGAAGCTTACCTTGATTTGACAGGCACGGTAAACAGTTCTTATAATTATGCCACGGGCGGTGATGAGAGATTTTTGTTTGACGGAAGCAGTTTTGATAAAAATGGTCACATACAGATTGATACAACAGCTTGTCAGACAGTGTATATTCCTTTTGATAAATTTTTTGATAAATATGCTTTCATATCAAGCTCAGGAGAAGAAAAAAAGGTTAATCCTGCAAACATTACTGAATATTCTATTTATGCTGGCGACCGCTTAAATGAAATTGGTACTTTTAAAGTCGGTTGTATTTGTGCATCAAACGGACCTGTTGACCCAATTTATAATTTAGGTGGGGTTAAGTCTGTAGATAAAATTTCAGACTGTACAAACTTTTTGCCAATATCTCGACCGGACGACCCAGACCGTGAAATGTCGACCAAAAAATTTAGTGCCAATCTTAAGGTGTTGAATGGCAAACCGACCTATAAGAAAGGCGATAAAATTACTGTTAATGTCGATATTGAAACAGAAGATTTTACAGCCTTTCAGTGGAAAATTCAGTATTATAAAAGTCAATTTAAGCTGGTTTCCGAAGACCATAATATTTTAGATGATTGGCTGGAAGAAGTTTCTATGAAGGCACAGCATATTTCAATAAGCCAGAATGGAATAAGCAGTGTGGTTTTGTTAAATCAAGAAAAAAACTGTATTCCCTTTAAAGGTACGGTTGCAACCTATGAATTTGAAGTTATAGCTCCAGATGAGCAGGACAAAGAATATAGGTTTGAACTTGATGACGAAGTGACCTATGCGGCGGATATTGACGAACTGGAAATTAAAGTTGATAAGCTCCCAGTTATTGTTACAGTTAAAAATGAAGGCAATGCTAATCGACCCGAAAGGGGAGATGTTGATGGGGACGGATTTATAACTTCCGCCGATGCACTTATGGTTCTGCGTTCAGTAGTTGGGCTTATTGAACTGGACGATGAACAATTTTATCAAGCAAATATTAGCAACCCAGAAGAACCTATTATTGACACCACAGACGCACTTGTTATTCTTAAGTATGTAGTGGGTCTTGTTGAATAAATTACAATTTTAAAGGAGAGAAAGACATGAAAACAACAAAAGCATTAGCGGTTATTACCGCAATGGCAGCTTCGGCTCAAATGCTTGGAGCGTGCTTGGCAACCGCAGAGGACGGAAAGGTTCAGGGATTTACAGCAACTGAAATCTGCCAGAAAATGGGCATGGGCTGGAATCTTGGTAACACACTTGATGCAACAGGTGGTTCTGGAGTTAATAGTGAAATGTCTTGGGGCAACCCTAAAACCACAAAAGCTATGATTGATGCGGTTAGAGATGAGGGATTTACCTGTGTTCGTATTCCAACAACCTGGGGCAACCATGTTTCGGGAGATAATTATACAATTGACCCACAGTGGATGGCAAGAGTCAAAGAGGTTGTGGACTACTGCATTGATGACGGTCTTTATGTTATACTTAACCTGCACCATGACGAATGGAACCGACCGACCCCCGATAATCTTGATGCAGCAACCAAACAGCTTACAGCAATATGGTCGCAAATTGCCGATGAATTTCAGGATTATGACCAAAAACTTATATTTGAGGGAATGAATGAGCCGAGAAATTACAACGGCGAAAACGAATGGAACGGCGGAACTCCCGAAATGTGGGATTGTGTTAGGTCGCTTAATGAAAGCTTTGTGACAACAGTTAGAAATGACAAAGGCAATAATAATGACCGTGTTCTTATGCTCCCTACCTATGCGGCATCAAGTGAATATGGGGCAATGTCGGCATGGGGCATGAAAAATCTGAAAGCTGATGAGGACGATAGAATTATTGCATCGGTTCATGCTTATCTGCCTTTTAGTTTCGCTTTTTCGGTTGATGCAGGAAGCACAGATAAATATACAGATGATATGAAAGCACAGCTTGACAGCTTTTTTGATAACTTAAATAAAGTATTTATTTCAAAGGGTATTCCTGTTTGCCTTGGCGAATTTAGTGCAACAAGCAAAAATAACGATGAAGAAAGAGTAAAGTGGGCGGAACACTATGCAAGAAAGACCAAAGAGCTTGGAATGTCCGCTTGCATTTGGGATAACAATGTTCCCAACAACAACGGCAGTGAGGCTCACGGGCATTTAAACAGAAGTGATTGTACTTGGTATGACAAGTCGGTTATGGATAGCCTTATTAAGTCTTACAACGAAACAAAACTTAATATCCCCGAAAAAATAGTTCTTCCCAATTTAGATGATTGCAAAATTGAGGTTATTTCAGAACAAAAATTAACAGCAAGTGGATATACACCAACTTCGGGCATTCCTTTTGATTTTGAAAAAATGGAAGATAAATCTTATATTGTTGTGGATATGGAGGGCGTTTCTCCTCAAATGGCTTTGCAGGATAACAGATGGAAAGTTTGGGCTACCCTTACACCAACAGCCATTGAAAACGGTAAGGCTTATTTTAGCCGTGATGATATAGATAAAGCATATAGTGCAAGCTATCAACAAAATTATGGTGAAAAGCCTTCAAAAGTTCTTGGTGATGCTTGCCAAATGTTTATGACCGGCAACGGAAATGATATTACTGTAACAAAGGTTGTTTATGCAGTTCCTTCTGTTTTGGATAGTTCTTCCGAAAGTTCATCAGAAATCGAAAGTTCATCAGAATTTGAAAGTTCATCAGAAATCGAAAGTTCATCAGAAATTGAAAGTTCATCAGAAGTTGAAAGTTCGTCAGAAATTGAAAGTTCATCAGAAATCGAAAGTTCATCAGAAATCGAAAGTTCATCAGAAATTGAAAGTTCATCAGAAGTTGAAAGTTCGTCAGAAATTGAAAGTTCATCAGAAATCGAAAGTTCATCAGAAATTGAAAGTTCGTCAGAAATTGAAAGTTCATCAGAAATTGAAAGTTCGTCAGAAACTGAAAGTTCATCAGAAATCGAAAGTTCATCAGAAATTGAAAGTTCGTCAGAAATTGAAAGTTCGTCAGAAACTGAAAGTTCTTCAAATATCGACCCAATTGTGGATATAAAGGGAGATATTGACGGCGATGGAGAGGTAACCTCTGCGGACGCATTGGCAATTCTTAAACACGTTGTCGGTCTTAAAACCTTTGAAAGTGAGCAGGAAAAGGCAATTGCTGATGTCAATGGCGATACGGTCATTAACACGCTTGATGCACTTTATATTCTTAAGATTGTAGTAGGTTTAATTAAATAGTTTTTGTATCCGCACCCAAAGAATTTAGACGGCGGGTGCGGATTTTATTTTAGATATTTTAAAGGAGTGAATTAAACTGAAAAAAGCAGTTATTTTTGACCTTGACGGAACGCTTTGGTCGAGCGTTAAAGCAATAACCCTTGCATGGAAAGATGTTCTTAAACAGCAGGCAGGAATAAATATAACCCAAAGGGACGTTATGAAAATAATGGGTATGAAATGTGACGAAATAGCCACAACCCTTATGCCAAAGCTTCCGCCCGAAAAAGCAAGGGAAATTCTTACCAATGCACAAAAGAATGAAATGTCTGTGCTTTTAAAGCAAAAAGGTGAGCTTTTTGATGGTATAGAAAAAATGTTGCAGGAGGTTTCAGGAAAATATTTTACGGCAATAGTCAGCAATTGCAATGAAGGATATATTGAAACCTTTCTTGAAATGTATGGCTTTGACAAATATATAAATGATTTTCAATTTTGTGATAGCGAAGAAGTTACCAAAGCGGATAATATACTAAGGGTTATAAAACGAAACGATATAAACAGTGCTGTTTATGTCGGAGATATTCAAAAGGATTGTGACAGTTCAAGGCAAGCTTGTGTGCCTTTTATCTGGGCATCTTATGGTTTTGGAAACGTGAAAAATTATGATAAGAAAATATCTGCTCCAAAGGATATTTTTAAAGCCGTGCAGGAAATTCTTGAAAGCGAATATATCTATACCGAAAAAACAATTATTCGCCCAGTCCAGCCGAAAGACAAAAAAGATATGGTTAAAATTCTCTGCGACAAGGATTTGTACGAATTTGATATTTCCTCTCCTTGCAACCTGCAACAGGCTGAAGAAGAATTTGAAAATATGCTTAGGGATAAAAATTCTTATAGTGTAATTTGCAAGGCAGATAAAAAAATTATGGGTAAACTTTATCTTCAAGACGAATCGGACGAAAAGCATAAGATTGCCATATTTGAACTTGGTTATGTATTTTCAAAAAAATATCAGAAAAAAGGATATGCCAAAGAATCAATAAATGCCTTTTGCTGTCATATGTCAAGACAGCACCGCAAAGCAACCCTTATAGCCTTTACCTCTCAACGAAATGAGCCATCAAAGAGTATTCTTAAGTCCTGCGGTTTTAATATGATAAGGACTATTCCGAACAAATTTAATCGTCTGGCGGGAATGTTGGAAATTTATATAAAAAAATGTGAGTGAATTTTGTGTGAAAAAAGGCAATATTTGTTGACAAACGCCCGATAATATGGTATAATATTAATATAAAAAATATATATTAAGGGAGTGTTTTTTTATGTATGAATATATGGATTTGTATTATGAAATGAAAAGACTTTGCGTTTTCCGCAACCTGCTTGAAGATGAAATTGTGCAGGATATGCTGTATATTATTAGCGAGGGTTACGACAAAAACGAAAAATACAGAGGGGAAAAAAGCGTTGTATATTGTGAAATGGTAAGCAAACTTTATCTCCACACAACCGATTGGTCGGAGTATATGCAAAAACTTCTGCTTGAGGACGAAAACGTATACCTTAGGAGCATTATTGACGGGAATAAAAATAAATTCTTTGAAGAATGTGTTGCCAACGAACTTTGGACGCTTTCAGAATTTGCTTCGCTTCGTTCGGAGGATATTAAAAAAGAATTTAATTCGAGAATGTTCCTGCCCTCTTTTGAAAGCCACAACTGCGACTTTTCCAAGGTTTATGCGGATAGATGCCATAGCATTGGCAAATATGGTTATGGAATTTATGCCCGTGCCAACGTGTTTATGCTTAAAAATGACCGCATAACACCGGTTGAATCCCACGACCGCATAACTCTTAACCAGCTTAAGGGATATGAGGTTCAGCGTGAAAAGATTATTCAGAACACAAAAGCATTGCTTAACGGCTTGCCTGCCAACAATGTTTTGCTTTATGGCGATTGCGGAACGGGTAAATCTTCTACTGTTAAGGCAATTGCTAATGATTTTGCGTCAAGTGGACTCAGGCTTATTGAACTTAAGAAAAATCAGCTACATGATATAGGTGTTATCGTCAAGGAAATTGCAAAAAATCCGCTTAAGTTTATTGTGTTTATTGATGACCTTTCTTTCAATGAGGACGATGATAACTATGCAGCACTTAAAGCAGCATTAGAGGGTAGTGTTTCTTCCACAGCCGACAACATGGTTATTTATGCAACCTCCAACCGCCGTCATCTTATAAAAGAAACCTTTACTTCCCGTGAGGGGGACGAAATTCATCGTCAGGATACCGTTCAAGAAACTCTTTCGCTTTCTGAACGTTTCGGCTTGCAAATTCGCTTTATGAAACCCGACAAGCAACAGTTCCTTGAGATTGTTCATGCCCTTGCAAAACAAAACGGTCTTAAGATTGCCCTTGAAGAATTGGATAAACAGGCGGAAAGTTTTGCCCTTTCTCGTGGCGGACGTTCTCCACGTCTTGCAAAACAGTTTGTTCAGTATCTTAAGGGTTGTGAACAGCAATTATAGTTGTTTTTTCAACTTTTTGTTTTAAAGCCTGTTGAAAAGTTGTTTGAAAATTTGCATATTCCCCACTTTGGGTGGGGAATATTATATAAAATGGCAGTTTTATAATTGAGATGTTATAAAAAATAATTTTAATTATAAATAAAATTGTGCAAGCATACAAAATGATACAAAAGGTATTGACAAGCGTTAAAAAGTATGATATAATAATTTATGTTGTCAGGGATAAAACAAATTTCTTAAGTATTCTTGATTAACAAATGAGTTATTAGCTCAGTTGGCAGAGCACTTGACTTTTAATCAAGGTGTCCCGGGTTCGAATCCCGGATAGCTCACCAAGTAAAGCAACAGATTTTTCTGTTGCTTTATTTTTTTATTATTTTAAAAAATCTCTTGACATAGCAAATTAAAAATGTTATAATATTAATGTATTGTATCCATGAAAATGGAACATAAACATTTTGGAGGTTTTTAAAAATGAAAAATACTGTTTTAACTCTTTTAAAACAAAAGCAAAGCGGAGAGAAAATTTCTATGCTTACTGCTTATGATTATTCAACCGCAAAGCTTGTTGACGAGGCAGAAATTAATACAATCCTTGTTGGCGATTCGCTTGGAATGGTTATGCTTGGCTATGAATCAACCCTACCGGTTACTATGGAGGATATGATTTCTCACACTGCAAGCGTTAGCCGTGGAGCTAAAAACGCTTTTGTTATTGCGGATATGCCTTTTATGTCCTATCAGACCAACGTTGAGCAGGCAATGGACAATGCCGGCAGACTTATGAAAGAAGGCAATGCAAACGCTGTTAAGCTTGAGGGCGGAGCAAGTGTTTGTAATCAGATAAAGGCTATTTCGCAGGCGGGTATTCCTGTTGTGGCACATCTTGGGCTTACACCTCAATCGGTAAACGCTTTTGGTGGCTTTAAGGTTCAAGGTAAAAGCGAGGCAGATGCCGAAAAAATTATTCAAGATGCCCTTGATATTGAAAAGGCAGGTGCTTGCATGGTTGTTTTGGAATGTGTTCCAGCAAAACTTGCAACACTTATAACTAAACTGCTCACCATTCCTACAATTGGTATTGGTGCAGGAAACGGCTGTGATGGTCAGGTGCTTGTTTATCATGATATGCTTGGAATGTATGAAGGCGTTGCTCCTAAATTTGCTAAAAAATTTGCACAAATCGGTCAGCAGATGAAGCAGGCTTTTGAGGAATACGACAAGCAGGTTAAAAGTACTCAGTTTCCAGATGAAAGCCATATTTTTAAAATAGATGAGGATATTATAAGTAGCCTTGAAAATAAATATAATGGAGATGCAAAATAATGAAAACGGTTGATACTATAAAAGAGGTTCGAGAAATTGTAAATCAGCAGAAGATGCAGGGAAAAACGGTTGGTTTTGTTCCAACCATGGGATTTTTGCACGAGGGACACGCAAGCCTTATTGACAAGGCAAGACAGCAGAATGATTTTGTTGTTGTGTCGGTTTTTGTAAACCCTATGCAGTTTGGAGCGGGCGAGGATTTGGATTCCTATCCCAGAGATAAACAGCACGACACCCAACTTTGTCAAGAACATGGTGCGGATTTGGTTTTCTTTGCACAGGTTGACGATATGTATAAAAAGGGCTTTTGCTCTTATGTTGACATGGATATTTTGACAAAAGAACTTTGTGGTCTTAGCCGTCCGGTGCATTTCCGTGGGGTTTGCACGGTTGTAAATAAACTTTTTAATATTGTTACACCTAATCGTGCTTACTTTGGCAAAAAGGACGCACAACAACTTGCAGTTATAAAGCGTATGGTGCTTGACCTTAACATGAATGTTGAAGTGGTTGGTTGCCCTATTGTAAGAGAGAGTGACGGACTCGCCAAAAGCTCCAGAAACATCTATCTTTCGGCAGAGGAAAGAAAGGCGGCACTTGTGCTTTCACAGGCTATTAAAATTGGTATGGAGCAGGTTAAGGGCGGAGAAACCGATTGCAAGAAAATTCTTGACAAGATGAAACAGCATATTGAAAATGAGCCACTTGCAAAGATTGACTATGTCAAGGCGGTGGACTGCGATACAATGCAACAGGTTGCAGAAATTAAACAGCCTGTGTTGTTTGCAATGGCGGTTTATATTGGCTCAACAAGACTTATTGACAATTTTTATACTGAAGATGTATAAATTAAGATATAATTGTTTCTGCTATTTGCGGGACTTTAAAAAAAGTTTTTAGCGGTGCTAAAGACATTTTGGTTTGCCCCGCCGTAGGCAGGGCAAACCATTATATTTATATAATGTAAAATAAATAAAAAAGGACGAATTTTATGTTTTTAGAAATGCTTAAGGGCAAAATTCACCGTGCTACTATAACGCAGGCGGAACTTGACTATGTGGGCAGTATTACTATTGATAAGGCACTACTTAAGGCATCGGGTATACTTGAATATGAAAAGGTGCAGGTTGTAAACGTCAACACAGGTGAGAGAATTGAAACCTATACCATAGAGGGCGAAGAAAACAGCGGTGTAATCTGTCTTAACGGCGCGGCGGCAAGATGTGGCAGGGCAGGAGATAAGGTTATAATTATGGCGTACGCCTCTATGACCCAAGAGGAAGCGGAGAATTTTAAGCCAAATGTTGTGTTGGTCGGCGAAGATAATAAAATTGAAAAAATAGCCCATTATGAAAAACATGGTCAGCTTTTGGCAGACGCAAAAAAATAAAGCAGGTGGACAATATGAAAATTTTAGCTATTGATGTAGGCAACACAAATGTTGTTATTGGCGTGTGCGAAATTAACAAAGGAGAAAATAAGGTTGATTTTTCTGAAAGATTTAGCACCATGAAAAATGCCACAGATATTGAATATGCGGTGCTTTTTCAAACCTGTTTTTCTCTCAACAATCTTGATATAAAACAGATTGAGGGAGCTATAATTTCCAGCGTTGTGCCAGAGCTTACCAAAACAATACAATGTGTTGTAAAGCGTCTTGTTGGCAAGGAGGCTATTGTTGTAGGTCCGGGGATAAAAACAGGACTTAATATAAAAATAGATAATCCTGCCCAACTTGGTTCGGACAGGGTGCTTGATGCGGTTGCATCGCTTACCAAATACAAACCGCCTATTGCAGTTGTCGATATGGGAACGGCAACAACCATATCCGTTATTGACAAGACAAAGGCACATCTTGGCGGAATGATTATACCGGGGCTTAAAGTGTCGCTTAATGCTCTTTGCAATATGACCTCACAACTTCCCAAAGTAAGCCTTGAACCACCTAAAAATTTAATTGGTGCAAACACTATTGATTGTATGAAAAGTGGTATTTTATATGGCACAGCAAGTATGATTGAAGGAATGATTGATAGAATAGAAAAAGAACTTGGAGAACCTGTAAATGCGGTTATCACAGGCGGAAATTCTGAACTTGTGCTTAAATTTATAAGGCGAAAGGTTTATCACGAACCCGACCTTATGCTTATCGGTCTTATGGAAATTTATAAAAAAACGCTGGAGGAATAAGGCTATGAAAAAACTGCTTGACGGAAAATGTGTTGTGCTTGGAATAACTGGAAGTATTGCCGCCTACAAAATGCCTAATCTCGCAAGAATGTTAAAAAAGCTGGGTGCGGAAGTGGAGGTTGTAATGACCGAAAATGCGACCCAGTTTATAACACCGCTTACCTTTGAAAGCCTTACAGGCAAAAAATGTATGGTGGATACCTTTGATAGAAATTTTCAATATTCGGTTGAACACGTTGCACTTGCCAAAAAGGCGGATTTGTTTGTTGTTTCGCCTGCCTCGGCAAATGTTATTGGCAAAATTGCGGGCGGTATTGCGGACGATATGCTGACAACAACCGTTATGGCTTGCACCTGCCCGAAAATTATCTGCCCTGCAATGAATCACAATATGTTCCATAATCCTATTGTGCAGGATAATATTAAAAAGCTTGCAGTCTATGGATATAAAATAGTACAACCTGATAGTGGTATGCTTGCCAATGGCGATAGTGGCGATGGAAGAATGCCCGAGCCGGAAGAAATTTTACAGCATATATTAAAAGAAATTGCTTTTGAAAAAGATTTATCGGGAAAACGTGTGCTTGTTTCGGCAGGTGCAACCATGGAGAAAATCGACCCAGTAAGATTTATTACCAACCATTCAACCGGAAAAATGGGCTTTGCTATTGCACAAAATGCTATGCTTAGGGGTGCAAAAGTAACCGTTGTGGCAGGGCATACCAAGGTTGCTCCCCCACCGTTTGTTGATATTATTAAGGTCGGCAGTGCAAAGGAAATGTTTGAACAGATTTCGGGTATTTATAAAAATTTTGACATTGTGATTATGTCGGCGGCGGTTGCGGATTTTACCCCTAAAAATTATTATGACAACAAGGTTAAAAAGTCGGACGGTGTCGCAAGCATAGAGCTTGAAAGAACAACCGATATATTAAAACATCTTGGCGAAAATCGAAAGGGCGAAAAGCCGTTTTTGTGTGGTTTTTCGATGGAAACGCAAAACCTTGAGGAAAATTCAAAGAAAAAGCTTGTTTCCAAAAAGGTCGATATGATTGTTGCTAACAGCCTTACCGACAAAGGCACAGGGTTTGGATATTCCACCAACCAAATTAATATTTATACTAAAAATGACCAAAAAATTCTACCGCTTATGAGCAAACAAGAATGTGCAAAGGCTTTGCTTGATGAGATTATAAAATTACTTTAAAAAATATTTTTGTTTTTCTCATCCACGGCGTGGAAAACGCTATAAATATAATAAAAAGAACCGTTGATACAACGGTTCTTTATTTTTTTGTATATAAACCTGCAAACAATCTCTGTTGCTTGTTTATAATCTTAGGCTTAAATGATAAACATTAAAAAGCCCATTATCAGCAAAGCAACAGGCAAAGCCGCTAATGTTGCCACGATGTTGCGAGTTTGGTCGCTACAAATTTGCGAAAGCTCTTCATCGGGGCAGCAGATACTTCGGACGGTGTCATCAGATTGTTCATAATAATTGTTCATGAGTGAACTCCTTTCAGAATTAAAAATAATAAATTCGCCTAAAATTAGGCTTATATCTATTATATACTATTTGCAAATTAATTTCAATAGGCAAACTACACAAAAATCATTCACTTAAAATATATACATTATACAAAATAATGATTAATAAAAAAGCATACACTTTCCAAAAAGGAAAATGTACGCTGATTTTTTTATTTAGCCTCCAAGAATTTCGTCTTCTGTGTCCTGCATATCTCCGTTAAGAATTTCCTTGAGCTTGTCGATTTCTTCCTGAGAAAGTGTAATACCCTTGCCCATTCTTGTGTGGTCGGGATTCCACTCACGAATATCATATTTAGGCTCTCTATCGTTCCAACTAACCATATTAAGCTCTTTTGTCCAGCCTCTTGTACTTTCGGAAATAATTCCGAGGGATTTGGTAATTTCAAATGTTAATTCTGCCATAGTTAAAAACCTCCATAAAATTTTTATTTATAATATTTCGGCGGTAAACCGAAAAGCAGTCCGAAAATAAGTATAGCATATTATTTTAATATTGTCAAGTGGTAGTAAAAAATTTTTTAAAAAATAATTATTTATAAAACGGCAGTTTTGCCTTGATTTTTGCAGGAATAACCGCATTTGCCATTTTTATAAGGCTATCCAAATTCATTCCAACAATAAGCAGAAAACAGCCAAAGTCCATAATATATTTAAGCTTTGTGTCAATATAGCAGAGCATAAGCATACCAAACAAAGTAAGGCAGTTGGTAACAATTTTAAATATGTTCAGCTTAAAGCCGATAAGTCTTTTTGCGTCAATCGCACGGATGATAAATACAATAAGATAACTTGCAAGTGTGCTGATAGCTGCCGCAGCAATTCCCATTGTTGGAATAAACATAACGTTTATTACTATATTTATAACCCCAGCGATAAGGCTTGTAACCATGCTTCGGTTGGTCTTTTTGGTTGCTACATAAGCTGACGACATAAAGGTTGTAAAACAGGTGAAAATGGTTGCAAATATAAGAATTGGTGAATATTTAATACATTCCTGAAAGTCCTTGCCTATCCATATTCTTGTAACCGGTTCAACCAAAAGCAGTATTCCGCCCGCAAGCACATACATAAGCGATTGATTGAGGTCGAAAACGTTGGTATAAAACCTTGAACGTTCTTTAGAATCATTCTCATCAATTGCCGACATATTCCAAGCCTGCCCGAACATCAAGTAAACAGTTGAAACAATATTAGGAATTTTGTAAGCCGCATTTAAAATACCATTGCTGTGACTATCCATAAAAGTGGTAACAAGAACAGAGTCGGAAGTATTGGTGATAAGCCACATAACCTGTGCAGGAATAAGAGGCAGGCAGTAAGCAAGCATATATCTTAAAAGGGTGGAATCGAGTTTTTTAAAAGAAATATACTTCCAAAGTTTCGCCGAAAATGTAAGAAAGATAACCGAAATTCCGTCCGAAAGAATGGTTGCAAGCAAATATCCAGTTATTCCTATTTTAAAAATCATAAGAAATAGAATGGTAAACAAAAGGGTGCAGAATGTAGTTATTATTCCATTGACCGCAAACAATTTAACCTTTCCTATTGACCTTGTAAATGTAGAATAAAGAGTTTTAAAGGCACTTGTGCAGACATATATATAAAGCATTGGAGTATATTGGTTTAACTTGTCGTCCACAAGCGAAAAAAGCCGATTGACATGAAATATTGGGCATAGCAATATAAAAGAAAGCAGAAAAAGTCCAAATATTATCACAAGATTGGAAAGGGTAAAAACTTTTTTAGAGTCATAATTCTTGTCCATTCCAAAACGCAAAGAGGCTTCGGAAACTGTGAATGTAAAAAGTGGCAAAAGAAAATTTGCCGTAAGCACAACTATGTCATTAAGACCAAGTTGTTCGGGAGTCATATAGTTGGTGTAAATCGGCACAAGCAACAGCACAAGAATTTTGCTGGCAAAAGAGCCAATAGCAAAAATTATTGTGTTGTTAAAAAGCTTTTTATAGCTTGTTGTGTTACTCATAGTATTAAATAATTTTCACTCCTTTTTTTATTTTTTGTGCTTTATAAAAGCGACAATAAAAATATTATAGCATTTTTAGAGTGAAAATGCAATAGAGATAAAATATATTTGTTTTAATTTTGGTTGATTATAAAAATTGCTAAAAAATCAACAGATAAATTTGTATAATTTGCTACAAGCTTTCTATTGCCAAAATCAGTTGCTCGGCGGTATCCACCGTTATTTTAGCACCGTGAGCAAGCAAAAATTCCTTTCCTCTAAAGCCCCAATTAACACCAATCATATCCATTTGGGCATTTTTTGCGGTCATAACGTCTACATCAGAATCGCCTATGTAAACGCACTCGTCTTTTGAAATTACAGTTTTTGAAATGTTTTCAAGATTTGTAATTGCCTTAAGCACCATATCGGGGGCAGGCTTTTTTGGTGTATTGTCGTTTTGCCCTAAAGCACAGTCTACAATACCCTTAAAATATACTTCCTGCAAGCTTTTAACTGCAAAATCTGGCTTGTTGGATACTATGGCGATAAGCAAGCCTTTTTGCTTTAGCTGTTTAAGCAGGTCGATTATTCCACCATAAGGGGAAGTTTTATTGTTATTGTTTTTTGCATAATGAATTTTAAAATCCGCAAACACATCTTTATAAAGTTGGCTTTCTCCATCGCCGTTTAAGGCTCTTTGAACAAGCACAGCCGCACCGTCACCGACATATCCTCTTACCTGCTCATAGGTGCAGACGGGGTAATTGTGCTTTCCCAAAGCAAAATTAAGGCTGTCGGCTAAATCTTCAAGGGTGTTGAGGAGTGTTCCGTCAAGGTCAAAAATTACCGCTTTTTTCATGGTCATTCTTCTTTCTTTAATCTTATAATATATCAATTTCTTCAAAGCTTTTGCCGTTATTAATAACCTCCTGTTCAGCTTTTTCAAAATTGTCTGTAAATTCTCTATCGGCATCATACAAAGCCTGTTCGGGGTCAATGTCCAATTCCCTTGCCATGTTGGCAAGACTGAAAAGCAGTTTGCCGATAACTGCCGTTTGTTTTTGTTTATCGTCAGATTTTTCCAATTGAGTGAGTTGTTCACCGCTTTTTTGTGCTTGTTTTGCATAGTCAAGTTTCATTCCTGCACGGAATGCTCTTTTGCCAAGCTTTGAGGCTCTCATAAGTGACGGGAACACATCTGGAACGCTTTTCAAAGTTTCTGTATAGGTAGTTTGGTGCTTGGTTTCTTTTTTGATTGCGTCCCAGTTTTTAAGCACTTGTTCTGTGGTGTCGGCGGTTACTTCTCCAAAAACATGGGGGTGGCGAACAATAAGTTTTTGGCAGAGTTCGGTTGTAACATCTTCAAGGGTAAAATTGTTGTTATCCTCCTCAATGTTGGTATGGAAAACCACCTGCAAAAGCAGGTCGCCAAGTTCTTCCCTCATCATTTCGGGGCTGTCGCAATTGATAGCCTCAACAACCTCATAGGTTTCTTCGATAAGGTCACTTCTAAGGCTTTTGTGGGTTTGGACTTTATCCCATGGGCAACCCCAATCGCTCCTAAGCACAGTTACAAGCTTGCAAAGGTCGTCCACATTAAAGGTTTGTTTTTGGGTAAGTTCTTTTTTAAGATTTAAAATTTCTTGCTGGTTCATAAAAAAATCCTTTCTTTTAATGGTTAATAAAATAATATTTCCGAATTTTAGTATAACATATTACGGGGGATTTGTCAATATTTTTTGTGTTGTTTTAAAAAAGTCGAAATATGTAAAATGTTTGGTTATTATATACAATTAAAAAACCATTTTTTGTGCATTTATACAAAATAGCTAAAAAGGTATTGACTTTTTTTTTTTATAATGAATATAAAGAAAAACATAGATGAAATTTAAAGCGTAGGGTTTTGAAAATTCTTCTTGTTGGAATTGCTTAAAAAAATAATGTAGATAATAATAAAATTAAAATTGTAAAGGAGATGTAAGTATGGGATTTTGGAAATTTTTATACAAAGGTGATAGTGTATTAAAAAAACATTCTATTTTATCTGATTCAAAAGAAGCATTAGCACAATTACAACAAGCAGAACAAAAGTTTATTTATAGTGAGATTAGTAAAGATGAATGTGATGAACAAATTTCTCAAGCTTTTGCAAAGGCAGCAAGAGCCTGTAATATTGCAGATGATTTAAACGATTCGAAATTAATAGAAAAAGTGGAAAAAATTGGGTTAAAATGTTACGTATAAGAGAAAATATAAAAACATCAAGCAGATATAGATTTAATTTATTATAATTAAGTTAATGACAGAGTTTTTAATTGCTAAAAACTCTGCCTTTTTTATTAAAAATTATTTCTAATATTTTTTAAATTTTTTGGTATTTTCGCAATATTAAGCCTGCTTGGTCATAATATATAAAAAAAATATGTTTTTCGATAAGAAATTCATATGTAAAATTAGTAGAAATAAAAATAAAAGTATGTTATAATTAAATTATAATAAATTTATTGGAGGATTTTTTTAATGCTTACAGATATTGAAATTGCAAATCAAGCGAAAATGCTTGAAATTACAGAGGTTGCAGAAAAGCTTGGTATCTCTCCCGAAGATATTGAACCTTATGGTCACTACAAGGCTAAGCTTTCCCAGTCGCTTTTTAATAAACTTGAAAACAAACCAGACGGAAAACTTATTCTTGTTACCGCTATCAATCCTACCCCTGCTGGTGAGGGTAAAACAACCATTTCTGTTGGTCTTGGTCAGGCAATGAACAAAATTGGCAAAAAAGCTGTTATCGCACTTCGTGAACCCTCCCTTGGTCCTGTTTTTGGAATTAAGGGCGGAGCAGCAGGCGGTGGATATTCTCAGGTTGTTCCAATGGAGGATATAAACCTGCATTTTACTGGCGATATGCACGCTATCACCGCCGCTAACAATCTTCTCTGTGCTGTTATCGACAACCACATTCATCAGGGAAACGAAATCGGAATCGACCCCACAAGAATTATGTTTAAGCGTTGCATGGATATGAACGACCGTGCTTTAAGAAACATTGTTTGTGGACTGGGCGGTAAGGTAAACGGTATTCCCCGTCAAGACGGTTTCCAGATTACCGTTGCATCTGAAATTATGGCTATTCTTTGCCTTTCCAGCGACCTCGGCGAACTCAAAAGCCGTCTTGAATCTATTCTTGTTGCTTATTCTTATGACAACAAGCCTATTTATGCTCGTCAGCTTGGCTGTTGTGGTGCTATGACCGCACTTCTTAAGGACGCTATCAATCCTAATCTTGTTCAAACCCTTGAAAACACCCCAGCTATTATGCACGGTGGACCTTTTGCAAATATTGCACATGGTTGTAACTCGGTAAGAGCAACCAAACTTGCCCTTAAGCTCGGCGATTACTGCATTACCGAAGCTGGCTTTGGCTCAGACCTTGGAGCAGAAAAGTTCTTTGACATCAAGTGCAAGAGTGCCGACCTTACCCCTTCTTGCGTTGTTATTGTTGCTACTGCAAGAGCCTTTAAATATAATGGCGGTGTTCCAAAAACAGAACTTAAAAAAGAAAACCTTGACGCTTTAAAGACAGGTATTGAAAATCTTAGAATACACGTTGAAAACATGAAGAAATTTGGTGTGCCGGTTGTTGTTGCAATAAATAGATTTTATGCCGATACGGACGCTGAAATTGCATTTATCAAAGGTTATTGTGAAGACTTGGGGGTTGAATGCCGTCTTGCTGAAGTGTTTGAAAAGGGCGGAGAGGGTGCAACCGAACTTGCACAGACCGTTTGTAAGGCAATTGAAAGCACAAAAGGTCTTTCCAAATTTAAAACACTCTATGATGAAAATCTTCCAATTAAAGACAAAATCAGAATTATTGCTCGTGAAATTTATCGTGCAAATGATGTTGTTTTCACCTCTGTTGCTGAAAAGTCAATTGCACAGATTGAATCGCTTGGTTTTGGCGGTATTCCAATTTGTATGGCTAAAACTCAATATTCGCTTTCGGACGACCCAACAAAACTCGGTGCTCCTACCGATTTTGACATTACAATCCGTGACGTTACCCTTTCTGCCGGTGCAGGTTTTGTGGTTGCTCTCAGCGGAAACATTCTTACGATGCCCGGACTTCCCAAAAATCCTGCCGCTTATCAAATCGACTGCGACAGTCAGGGAAATATAAGCGGACTTTTCTAAATATATTTTGGTGTGTAAACAAAAAAAGATGGTAAGGGACTTTGTCCCTTGCTATCAAAAAAAATTATATATTGTTGGGTATTTTATATATTGGAGGAATTAAATTGTTAGGTTTTGCCAATGAAGTTTCTCCAGCATTGTTCTGGTGTTTAATTTCAGGCGTTTTGCTTGTAGTGATTATTTTAGTGGTTGTTATTTGCAAAAATGGTGGTAAGAAAAATAATAAAAAAATCATAGATGATATAGCCAAGAAGGCTGTTACCAACTATGATACATATTCAATGGTTATTGCAAGTAGCAAAGGCGTTAAGGTAAATGGCGTTGAGCAGGATTCAGAATATCCATATTATTTATATCTGTTTAGAAAATGGGACAGCTATGCTATTCCGTTTGACTTTAAGGGGAAAAAGGTTACAACCGGCGAGGTTGTCGAAATTTCTCCGAGAACCACAAGCGAGATAAAAATACGATATATGCGAACCAATGCAAGGTTTTATGATTTAAACGGCAATGAAATGTTGGAGTTTACCGTTGCTGCTATTGATAGCAATGAGGTTGCTCCCGATTGTCCCTTTCAGGTTGAACAGGCTGAAAACGCCAATGAATTTTTTGAATATATTGAAAGTTTTTCTAAAAAACTGGACGAAAAATATAATCGAATTTAATTAAAATGGTGAAATAAAATGAAAAATAAAGGCAGGAAAATAAGCAAAATAATACTTGTACTTATGTATCTGCTTTGTATTGCAGTAAATGTAATATCATGGAAAAGCAGTAGTTTTTCGGACTGGTATGCAGAAAATTTGTTTCCTGTTTTTGGAGAATTTTTTGGAAGAATTACAAGCCTTGTCGGCTTTTCGGTCGGCGAGATTATGATTGCAGCGGGGATAGTTTTTATTCCCGTTTCAATTATAGCTTTTATAGTTTTTCTTATATTAAAAAAGAACAAGAGAAAAAAGGTTTGTAAGGTGTTTGCTCTTGTTTATGCTTGGATAATCTGCTTTATTTTTACTACTGAAACTTTTGGTGCTTTTTCACTTTATCATTGTTCTTCTTTTGCCGAAAAAAACGGCATTTCTCAAAACAAGCATACAAATCAACAACTTATAAACCTTGCAGATATGCTGATTGAAAAAGCCAACCAGTCGGCGACTGGCACAAAACGCAATGAAAAAGGTGAATTTGTGCTTACAGCAGACCCCAGCGAAGCAGTGGAGGTAATGCAGGGACTTGGGAAAATTTATCCGCAGTTTTCTGGATATTATCCCAAACCAAAAGCAATAAAGGCATCTTATTTTATGTCACAACAATATCTTATGGGAATTTATTTTCCATTTTCGGCAGAGGCAAATTATAACAAGCTTATGTATCCAATGAACATTCCCGAAACGGTTTGCCATGAGCTTGCTCACACAAAGGGAATTATTCTTGAGGACGAGGCTAATTTTGTTTCTTATCTTGCCTGCATAAATTCGGATAAGCCAGATTTTGTCTATTCGGCTTATGTTCATGCAATGAGATTTGCATTATCCAAAGTTAGGCAGGCTTGTGGAGAGGATACATATCATCTGCTTTATTCCAAAATTTCTCCTGAAGTATATGCGGATTTGCTGGGGAATTATGATTACTGGCAGTCGGTTCAGAATGACGATACAGCAATACTGGATTCCAAAAAGGTGGCGGAGGTTTCTGAAAAGGCAACCAATGCAAGCCTTAAGATGAATGGAGTGCAGGACGGTACAAAAAGCTATGGCAGAATGATTGATTTACTTTTAAATTATTATGAAAAAGAGTTGATAGAATGGAATACATAACCCACAGCCCGCAGGAAACAATTAAGCTTGCTACAAAACTTGCAGAAGGTTTAAAAGGCGGAGAGATAATAGCTTATAAAGGCGACCTTGGAGCAGGCAAAACTACCATGACAAGAGGCTTTGCAATTGGTCTTGGACTTGGTGACGAGGTCAGCTCCCCAACCTTTGCCCTTGTGAACGAATACACGGGCGGAAGCAAAGGTATTGACCTTTATCATTTTGATATGTACAGGATTTCAGGTGAGCAGGATTTGGAAACAACTGGATTTTATGACTATCAGAATGACAGTAGCGTGCTTATAGTAGAGTGGTCGGAAAATATTGATTTTGCGTTTGACAAAAACACAATCTATATCACCCTTGAAAGGGTTGATGAAAACACAAGAAAAATAACCGTGGAGGGATTTGAAAATGAAAATACTGGCGATTGATACTTCTTCTTCTCAAGCAAGCGTTGCGGTGGCTGACGAGAACAACCTGCTTGGAGAGGTTCAAATTTCAACCCAAAAAACCCATTCACAGGTTATTCTTCCACTTGTGCAGAGGGTTCTTGCAGACACTCAAACGAACATTTCGGATATTGATTTGTTTGCAGTTAATGCAGGTCCGGGGTCTTATACGGGACTTAGAATAGGTGTTGCAACCATTAAGGGAATGTGTTTTGAAAGCGACAAAAAATGTATTGGTGTTTCAACCCTTGAATCGACCGCTTATAACATTGCAGGCTTTGACGGTGTTATTTTTGCGGTTATGAAAGCAAGGGTAAATGTTGTGTATGCAGGCGGTTATGTTTATAAAGACGACAAACTTGTAAATGTTTTTGAAGATAGGGTTTGCGATGATGAACAGGCAATAAATTATATAAACTCTCTTGGCGAAAGGATTATGCTTGTCGGCGACCATTCGCAGGAGTTTAAGCAAAAATATTTTGCAGAAAAAGAAAATGTTCTTGTTGCACCTATGAATTTAAGACTTCCTAAAGCAGGTTCAATTGTTATGTCAGCACTCAACAACATTGACAAAGCAGTTTCCTGTGAACTTTTGGAGGCAAGATATTTGCAACTTGTCAAGGCACAAAAAGATAAAGCACATTCAGAAAATTAAAAAAATTTAAATAAAGGAGTTTTTAAAATGAAAATTGCAATCGGAAACGACCACGCAGCCTCACAGCTTAAAATGACGGTGTGTAACTTTTTGAAAGAAAAAGGAATAGAATATATTGATGTTGGAGTGGCAGAGGGCGAAAAGGCAGACTATCCTAACATTGCTGAGCAGGTTTGTAAATTTGTTGTGGAAAAGCAGGCGGATTTTGGAATACTTATTTGTGGCACAGGTGTTGGAATGTCTATGGCGGCAAACAAAGTAAAGGGTATCCGTGCGGCTTGCTGTTCCGACTATTTTTCCGCAAAATACACCCGACTTCACAACGATGCCAACGTTCTTTGTTTTGGTCAGCGTGTTGTTGGAGAGGGTCTTGCTGTTGAATTGGTAGATGTGTTCTTAAACACCCCTTTTGAGGGTGGAAGACACCAAAGAAGAATTGATATTATAACAGAAATTGAAAATAAACAGAAATAATATAAATGGCTTGTGCTAATTTGGGAATGGTCAATTTGCGTTGAATATATTTGTTACTTAAAAAATCTTGTGTGTTTCCCTGCCATAGGCGGGGAAACACTACAAATACAAAAAAATAACATAAACAACTCTTTTGTCCACTCCCCTTTGTTTTAGAAACAGATTTAGTTATATTTTAAGAAAAGGTGAAAAAATTGAGAAACTTTAATTTTTTGCAGTCGGAAAATGCTGAACAGTCAGAGCAGTATATGCCGACCTCACAGTCTAAGTATGTTGCGTTTACCCTTGCTTTTGTTGGTGGCTTTCTTGAGGTGTATACCTATACTTTAAAAGGTGGAGTTTTTTGTAATGCCCAGACTGGAAACATGGTTTTTATAGGCGTGAACCTTGTAAACGGAAATTTCTTTAAAGCACTTTATTTTTTAATGCCACTTATAGCCTATTGCCTTGGCATACTTCTTACGCTTGTTCTTCCAAAAGCCATGGGGTCGGGCGTTCGTTTTCGCAGGGAAACCCTTATACTTTGTATTGAAATTATTGTGCTGTTTCTGATTGGTTTTGAAACAAAACAAACCCCAAGAGCTTTGGCAACCGTTCCAATAGCTTTTATCTGTGCTTTGCAGTATAATGCCTTTAATGATTCTAATGGAGTTAAGCTGGCAACTGTATTTTGCACCAACAATTGGCGACAGTTTGTTATACTTATGTACAACGGCTTAAAATCCAACAACAAACAGAAGGTCAGAAAAAGCCTTTATTTTCTTTCGGCAATACTAATGTTTTTTGGCGGAATAATAATAGGTGCGGTTGCTTGCAGGCATATCGGCGAAAAAGCAATATGGATATGCTCTGGACTGGAAATTCCAATGCTTGCCTTTTTGCTTTATGATAACAACCGTAAAAGATACCTGCTTAAAAAGCTTGCAATGCAGGCTTCAAGACCTGAGCAATAATAAAATTATTTCCCTCTCCTTAAGGCGAGGGAAAGTTTTTTTGTAGCTATGGCAGAAAAAAATTAATAAAAATCGATTTGTTTAATTTTTCTATTGCAAAATTGGAAAATGTATGGTATAATATAAATAATAAAGTATTTTTTATGTAGTTTCTAACTTAGGGGGGAATATTTTGTTTAAAAGAGTTAATAGTATCGGACTTTTTGGGCTTAGTGCTTATCCTGTTTTTGTCGAGATTGAAACCAGTTCGGGACTTCCAAGCTTTTCGGTTGTCGGGCTTGGCGACCAAGCAGTAAAAGAAAGCACCGAAAGAATAAGGGCGGCTTTTCGATATTGCAAGTTTGATTTTCCAAAGGCGAAAATTGTTATAAACCTTGCTCCGGCGGACAAAAAGAAATCGGGTTCGATACATGATTTTGCAATAGCTGTTTCAATTCTCAGCAGCATGGAACTTTTTTCAGATGAAATTATCAAAAATTCCGCTTTTGTTGGCGAGGTTGCTCTCAACGGAGAGATAAGGGCGGTTAATGGCATAACCTCCATGGTTCTTACTGCCAAGGAACATGGAACAGAAAATATTTTTGTTCCGATTGAAAACGAAAAGGAAGCTTCGGCAGTTGGCGGAATTAATGTTTATGGGGTGCAGTCGCTAACTCATTTTGTAAATCATGCGGTTGGAAAGGTAAAACTTGTGCCGATTACCGGCTATACAAGAACCGAAAGTAAGGTACATTTTGATGGACTTGATTTTGCCGATGTCAAGGGGCAGGAGGTCGCTAAAAGATACCTTGAAATTGCTGCGGCAGGCGGACATAATATAATCATGATAGGTTCTCCCGGTTCGGGAAAATCTATGCTTGCCAAAAGGCTTCCAACGATTCTCCCCGAAATGACCTTTGAAGAATCGCTTGAAACCACAAAAATATATTCGGTGGCAGGACTTTTGAACAACAAAGACCCGTTCATTGTCGACCGTCCTTTCCGCAGTCCCCACCACACCATTTCTTCCGCTGGGCTTGCGGGCGGTGGAACAATTCCCTCTCCGGGAGAAATTTCCCTTGCACACAACGGAGTTTTGTTTTTGGACGAGCTTGCTGAATTTTCAAGGCAAACTCTCGAAATTTTAAGACAACCGCTTGAGAACCATGAGGTTACAATTTCAAGGGTTTCTGGCACGGTTTCTTATCCATGTTCGTTTATGTTGGTTGCCGCAACCAACCCATGCCCCTGTGGATTTTTTGGACACCCTTATAAAGAATGTACCTGTTCGGACAAACAGGTTAGAAAATATCTTTCAAGAATTTCAGGTCCAATGCTTGATAGATTTGATATTCATGTCGAACTTCCGCCGGTTTCGTTTGAACAGATAAGTTCGGAAGAAAAAGCCGAACCCTCTGCTGTCATTCGGGAAAGGGTTCAAAGGGCAAGGGAAATTCAAAACGAAAGATATAAAAACATGAATATATTCTGCAATTCTGAAATTACAAGCGATATTATACATGAGGTTTGTGCAATGACCGACCAGACAAGAGAGTTTTTAAAAAGCGTGTTTGAACGCTTAGGGCTTTCTGCAAGAGGATATGACCGTATACTAAAACTTTCAAGAACTATTGCCGACCTGGACGGAAGCGAAACGATAGAGGTAGGTCATATAAGCCAGGCGGTTAGTTGTAGAAATCTTGACAGAAAATATTGGACGTGCTGAAATTATATAAAATTATAATTGTAAAAAAAATCTTAATTTTTTTGAATGATATAGATTAAGTTATAAAATTTATAAGGAAAATTGTAATATATTATAAAAAATCCGAAAAAGTTGTTTAAACCACTTGACAAATCTGTTTAAGTGTGGTATAATAAGCTTTGTATCAAAAAGTATTTATTTTTGGGAACGAAGAATGTGAGGTAATCACAAAAGTGCAGACTTTATATAACGAAAATTTAAGCGACAGCATTCTCTCCGTTTGAGAAGTTTTTCAAACGGGTTGGGGGAGTGTTGCTGTTTTTCGCATATAAAAACTTTTTTTCGTTTTTGTTTATAGATATTTTTGTTTTCTTAAAATGTAAAAAGGAGTGATCGGACTAATGGTAAATGTAAAAGACGTAAAGCTTGGCAAAAACACCAGAAAAAGCTTTGCTAAAATCAACGAGCTTCTGGAAATGCCGAACCTTATCGAGATACAAAAAAAATCTTATAATTGGTTCGTTGAAAAGGGGTTAAAAGAAGTTTTTGAGGACATAGGAACTATTGTTGACTACAACGGCAACTATGAGCTTTCCTTTATTGATTTTACTATAAGCGATGAACCTAAATATAGTATTGCACAATGTAAGGAACGTGACGCTACCTATTCGGCAAGTTTTAAAGTAAGAGTAAGACTGCACAATGTTCAGACAGGCGAACATAAGGACTCGGACGTGTTTATGGGTGAATTTCCGCTTATGACCGATAGCGGTACATTTGTTATAAACGGTGCGGAAAGAGTTATTGTTTCTCAGTTGGTTCGTTCCCCCGGCGTTTACTATGCTTTTGCAAAGGACAAGTCGGGTAAAAATCTTTTCTCCTCCACCATCATTCCTAACCGTGGTGCATGGATTGAATATGAAATGGATTCAAACGATGTTGCCTATGTAAGAATAGACAAGAACAGAAAAATTCCTTTAACCGTGTTTATCCGTGCTTTGGGCTTCGGCACTGACGAAGAAATTTTTGAAAAGTTTGGTCACGATGAAAGACTTGTTTCTACCATCGAACAAAAAGACACAACCTCCAGCAAGGACGAAGGTCTTATTGAACTTTACAAAAAGCTCCGTCCGGGCGAACCTCCAACGGTTGAAAGCTCCACCGAACATCTTGAAAAATTGTTCTTCGACCCAAAAAGATATGACCTTTGCAAATTTGGTCGTTATAAATATAATAAAAAACTTGGCATCAGCCAGAGAATTAACGGTCAAACCCTCAGCCGTCCAATTTCTGACCCCGAAACAGGCGAAATTATTGCAGAGGCTGGCGAAACCCTCAGCTATGAAAAGGCAGTTCAGATTGAACAGAAGGGTATAAAGGACGCTTATATCACCGTTGATGTAAGAAAGATTGAAACCGATGCCGCAGGCGATACCCATATTATATATGAGCAGGAAGAAATTAAGGTTATCGGCAACGGTATGGTTGATATTAAAGACTATGTTAATTTTGACGCAAAAGAACTTGGAGTTTATGAAAAGGTAAGATACAGCGTTCTTAAAGAAATTCTTGATGAGTGTGGCGATGATGAAACCGCTCTTAAAACAAAAATTAAAGAAAGACTTTACGACCTTATCCCTAAGAATATTATTCTTGATGATATTCTTGCTTCCATTTCCTACTTCCTTAATCTTTGTGTTGGGGTTGGTAATGTTGACGACATCGACCACCTCGGCAACAGACGTATCCGTTCGGTTGGTGAACTGCTCCAAAATCAATTTAGAATTGGTTTTACAAGAATGGAAAGAACCATTCGTGAACGTATGAACATTCAGCAGAACCGTGAGGACGAAATAATGACCGCAGGTTCGCTTATCAATATCCGCCCAATCACAGCGGCTATCAAAGAATTTTTTGGTTCTTCTCCTCTTTCTCAGTTTATGGACCAGAACAACCCACTTGCTGAACTTACACACAAAAGACGTTTTTCAGCCCTTGGTCCCGGCGGTCTTTCCCGTGACCGTGCAGGATTTGAGGTTCGTGACGTACACTATACCCACTATGGTAGAATGTGTCCTATTGAAACCCCTGAAGGTCCTAACATTGGTCTTATCTCCTATCTTGCATCTTTTGCAAGGGTTAATGACTATGGTTTTATTGAAGCTCCTTACAGAAAGGTTGATAAAGAAACAGGCGTTGTAACAGATGAAGTTGTTTATATGACCGCTGATGTGGAGGATAATTTCCGTGTTGCTCAGGCAAACGAACCTCTTACCGAAGACCACAAGTTTGCAAATGCAAAGGTAACAGGTCGTTATCGTGACCAAATTTTGGAACTTGAACGTAGCACTGTTGACTTTATGGACGTTTCGCCAAAAATGGTTGTGTCGGTCGCTACTGCTTGTATTCCTTTCCTTGAAAACGATGACGCAAACCGTGCCTTGATGGGTTCTAATATGCAACGTCAGGCTGTGCCATTGCTTAAGACAGAATCTCCTATTGTTGGAACAGGTATGGAATATAAAGCCTGCCTCGATTCGGGTGTTGCGGTTGTTTCGGATAACCCCGGTATTGTTGAAAGTGTTAGTGCGGATAGTGTTGATGTTCGTGAACTTAAGGGTGTTCTTCACAAATATCCTCTTATCAAGTTTAAGCGTTCCAATGCAGGTACTTGCACAAACCAGCGTCCTATTGTTGAAAAGGGCGAAAGAATTGACGCACACCAAATTATTGGTGACGGTCCTGCTACAAGCAACGGTGAACTTGCCCTTGGTAAAAATGCCCTTATCGGCTTTATGACATGGGAAGGCTATAACTATGAGGATGCCGTTTTGCTTAACGAAAACCTTGTAAAACAGGATAAATATACATCTATTCATATTGAAGAATATGACATTGAGGCAAGAGATACCAAACTCGGACCTGAAGAAATCACAAGAGATATTCCAAACGTTGGTGAGGACGCTCTCAAGGATTTGGACGAAAACGGTATTATCCGTGTCGGTGCTGAGGTTCGCTCGGGCGATATTCTTGTTGGTAAGGTTACACCTAAGGGCGAAACCGAACTTAACAATCAGGACAGACTTATGCGTGCTATCTTTGGCGAAAAGGCAAGAGAAGTTAGAGATAACTCCCTTAAAGTGCCTCACGGCGAATCGGGTATTATTATTGACGTAAAAGTATTCGACCGTGAAAACTGTAACGAACTTGCTCCCGGAGTAAACAAAAAAGTCCGTTGCTATATTGCACAAAAACGTAAGATTTCTGTCGGCGACAAGATGGCTGGACGTCACGGAAATAAGGGTGTCGTTTCCAGAATACTTCCACAGGAAGATATGCCTTACCTTGAGGACGGCACACCGCTTGATATTGTGCTTAACCCTCTCGGCGTTCCTTCTCGTATGAACATTGGACAGGTTCTTGAAGTGCATCTTGGAATGGCTGCAAAGGCTCTTGGCTGGAAGATTATGACCCCTGTATTTGACGGAGCTCACGAAGCGGATATTCGTGAATGTTTTAAACTTGCTAACGAATATCACCTTGAACATAAGGACGACCCGTTCACCCTCTCTACAATGAGTGAAGTTATCAATCCAAAGAAACTTACATTCAGTGAGGACGGTAAATTTGACGTATATGACGGAAGAACCGGTGAAAAGTTTGATAACCGTGTTACTGTCGGATATATGTATTACCTTAAGCTCCACCACCTTGTTGATGATAAGATTCACGCAAGAAGTGTTGGTCCATACTCACTTGTAACCCAACAGCCTCTTGGTGGTAAAGCTCAGTTTGGTGGACAGCGTTTCGGAGAAATGGAAGTTTGGGCATTGGAGGCGTATGGTGCTGCTTATACACTTCAAGAAATTCTTACTATCAAATCGGACGATACAATTGGACGTGTAAAGACATTTGAGGCTATTGTTAAGGGACAGAATGTTCCTAAGTCCGGCGTTCCTGAATCCTTTAAGGTTCTTATCAAAGAATTGCAGTCGCTCTGCCTTGACGTCAAAGTACTTGATGTTAACGGCGATGAGATTGACCTTAAGCAAACCTATGAGGAGGACGAAATCTATAATGCCCGTTCGGAAGAAGAAGCAAAGAAGAGATTTGAAGAATTTTCAAGCACCGACCTTGCCGACGATGAGGACGAAGAAGATGACGAACTTTATGATGGAGAGAACAATAAAGACGAGGATATTGTTGATATTGATGATGAGGAATTTGGCGATGACGAAATCGAAGATATAGACGGTTTTGATGATGATGAAGATTTCTTTGCAGACGATAGCGACTTTGAAAGTGTTCATGATAAGTTTGACGATGAACAAGAATAATTAGTACAGTTTAGCTCCCTTGCCCTTATTAGGGCTTGGGGAATAAATTGTAATGTTAATATAATTTGGATATTATTGCCGTGTGGCTTACGGTTTTTGCCTGTTTATATATTGCAGGAAACAAAGTCATGGAAGTATTTTAGTGCATTTGTTTTAAATGGCAGGTGCAGTGATTGTAGGGCAGTTGTTTTTGACTGTCGCTATGCAAATATTGTAGAAGAAAGAGGGGCTTTAAGTTGGAATTCAATGAATTTTCATCAATTAAAATTGGACTTGCTTCACCACAGACTGTTAAAGATTGGTCTTATGGAGAGGTAGAGCGTCCCGAAACAATTAATTATAGAACCCAAAAGCCTGAAAAGGGCGGTCTTTTCTGCGAGCGAATTTTTGGACCTACCAAGGACTGGGAATGTTATTGCGGAAAGTATAAAAAAGTGCATTTCAACGGCAAAAAGTGTGAACGTTGCGGCGTTGAAATAACAAGACACAAGGTAAGACGTGAACGTATGGGACATATTACCCTTGCTGCTCCTGTTTCACATATATGGTATTTTAAGGGTACTCCCTCAAGAATCGGTCAGATGCTTGATATAGGTCAAAAACGCCTTGAAGAGGTGCTTTATTTTGTAAAGTATATCGTTATCGACCCCGGCAACACCGGTCTTGAAAAGGGTGCTGTTCTCTCTGAAACAGAATATCGTGAATATAGAGAAAAGTATGAGGACGATTTCCGTTTTGGATGATGGGTGCGGAAGCTATCAAAGAAATGCTTCAAGAAATTGACCTTGAAAAGCTTTCGGCACAGCTTAAAACAGAACTTGATGAGGTCGCAACCGGTCAAAGACGTGTTAAGCTTATAAAGCGTCTTGAGGTTGTTGAGGCTTTTAGAAAGTCTGGCAATCGCCCCGAATGGATGATACTTGATGTTATCCCTGTAATTCCTCCCGATATTCGTCCAATGGTTATGTTGGACGGCGGAAGATATGCAACCTCCGATTTGAACGATTTGTATAGACGTGTTATTAATAGAAACAACCGTCTTAGAAAAATGTTGGAGATGAAAACTCCTCCTATTATCGTTCGTAACGAAAAACGTATGCTTCAAGAGGCGGTTGACGCACTTATCGACAACGGCAGACGTGGAAAGCCTGTAACCGGTTCTAACAATCGTGCCTACAAGTCGCTTTCGGATATGCTTAAGGGTAAACAAGGACGTTTCCGTCAAAACCTGCTCGGTAAGCGTGTTGACTATTCTGGACGTTCGGTTATCGTTGTTGGCCCTGAACTTAAGATGTATCAATGCGGACTTCCAAAGGAAATGGCACTTGAACTCTTTAAACCTTTTGTTGTAAAGCGTCTTATTGATTTGGGAATTGCAAATAATATTAAAACTGGTAAAAAAATGGTTGAACGCTCAGATAATCGTGTTTGGGACGCTCTTGAAAACGTAATTCAGAGCCACCCTGTAATGCTCAACCGTGCCCCAACCCTCCATAGACTTGGTATTCAGGCTTTTGAACCTGTTCTTGTTGAGGGCAGAGCTATCAAGCTTCACCCACTTGTTTGTACTGCGTTCAATGCCGACTTTGATGGCGACCAGATGGCTGTACACGTTCCTCTTTCTGCAGAGGCACAGGCTGAAACACGTTTCCTTATGCTCGCTGCCAACAACCTGCTTAAACCGTCAGACGGTCGACCTGTTGCCGTTCCTACACAGGATATGATTCTTGGTTCTTACTATCTTACACTTAAAAAAGATGGTGAACTCGGCGAAGGTAAAGTTTTCAGAGATGTAAATGAGGCTCTTATGGCTTATCAGCAGGGAGTTGTTTCGCTCCATGCTGCAATTAAAGTAAGAATTACAAAGAAAATCGGCGAACGTCATATCTCAAAGGTGATTGATGCAACCGTTGGTAGACTTATCTTTAATGAAAATATCCCTCAAAATCTCGGTTATGTCGACAGAACCAATTCGGAAAAGCAGTTTGACCTTGAAATTTCTTTCCTTGTAAAGAAAGGTCAGCTTTCGGATATTATTGATAGATGTATTGCAATCCACGGCACAACAACCACTTCGGAAGTGTTGGATAAAATTAAGGCACTCGGCTATAAGTATTCAACCAAGGCTGCTATTACGGTTGCTGTATGTGATGCTGAAATTCCTAAATCCAAGCCGGAAATTCTTGCAAAGGCAGACGCAATTGTTGATAAGATTGACAGACAGTACAAGAGAGGTTATATCTCCCGTGAAGAAAAATCCAGAAGATTTATCGAAATTTGGAACAATGCTACTGATGAAGTAACCGATGCCCTTAAAGCCGGTCTTGACCCATATAACCCAATCAACATGATGGCGGACTCCGGTGCGAGAGGTAGTATCAATCAGATTAGACAGCTTGCGGGTATGCGTGGACTTATCGCCAATACATCTGGTTCTACAATCGAAATGCCTATTCGTGCTAACTACCGTGAGGGTCTTAACATTCTGGAATACTTCATTTCCTCCCGTGGTGCAAGAAAAGGACTTG
>CANRLN010000007.1 GCA_947631445.1 uncultured Clostridia bacterium | reverse complement strand
GCATCTGACCCCGAAACTGGAGAAACAGCATACAAAGAAGTATTAAATACATATATCTATGTTAAAGATACTCTCGTATATGTAACAGTTGACGGCGAAACCATAGAAACAACCAAAGAACACCCGTTCTGGGTAGAAGAACAAGGCTGGACAAAGGCTAAATTCCTTGAAACAGGGGATAAACTTCGTGATGCAAATGGCGAAGAAGTAGTAATTGACAATGTTAAAATAGTGCCACTTCCTGAAAATCAATATACTCTTGTTTATAACCTTGAAGTTGAAGACTTCCATACCTATTATGTTGCCGATTCTTATGTTTTGGTTCATAATATATGCAAAAATCCTAATGGATATAAAACTGGAGATATCGATGCATATAACAATTTATCTCCTCAAGTAAATAGAGCAGTTGGACATAAAAATAAAAAATCTGATGGATATGTTCAAGCACATCATATAATTCAAGATGAATGGGCAAAGCAAAGCGGAATAAAAGGCTATACCAGTGGTAAAGCACCAACAATATTATTAAAATCAGTAAAAGGTAGTGCTCACGCTAAGATTAGTGGTTTGCAAAAAAGTCGTAGATTTGATGTTGGTTATGCAACTACTCTTAGAAGTGAATTTTACTTTTCTTATGACTCAATGATAAAATCTGGAATACCAGTTAAACAAGCAAAAAATGCGATAAAAAAATCATATAAATATTTTGATTCTTTAAGAGATAAGTATCCTAAACAAAATCAAAATATATTTAATTAATAACTTATATTTCTGCTCATTCAAGTTGAGCAGAAATATTTTAAGTCAAAAGTACAAATGTATTAATCTGTAAAGGAATATTATTATGAATATAGATAATCTTCAGATATTAGAAGTTGAAGATCCACCAACTAATAATCAAGAAATAGAAAGTGCAGAAAAAAGTATTAATAGAGTTTTACCAAATGTGTATAAACAATTTTTGCTTCTAACTAATGGTGCAATTATGAATAATTGTGTGCTGTATAGCATAGATAGAGTTGTTTCAGTGGATGACATTTATAATATGAAAAAATATGCTCCTCAATATATATGCATTGGAAATAATAATGGTGATTATGAATTGGTAATGGAAGCTAAAGAGGAAGCTGTTACATGTAGCTTTATAGATTCAGGTTCTATAGGAGTGACTAAACCTCGTAAATGGTTTAATTTTGAAAAATGGATAGATAAAGGATGTCCTATAAATTTAGAATAAGTGTTCAAATGATTTTGATATTGTTCCACTGCCTGAAAACAAGTATACATTTGTATATAATTTTGAAGTTGCTGATTTCCATACTTATTATGTTGCTGATTCTTATATTCTTGTTCATAATAAATGTGAATATGACATAGATAAATATTCCAACTTTAATAAAAAACGAGAGATTGGGGATGGTATTGATGGTCATGAATTGTTACAGAATAGTTGGTTAAAGAATAATGGATATATTAAGAAACGAAATCAAGGAATATCTAGAAAAAATCCCTCAATAGGATTAACAGAAGCACAACATAAGAGGGTAACTGAATTACAAAGAGAAGCAGGAATGTTTGACGAATCTTGTCATCTTAATGTAACATGGGAACAAAATATGATTGATAATATCAATATATTAAAGCAGGCCAATGTTCCTATAAGCAGGATTTCAAAATTAATTAGGGAAACTGCCAAGTTTGCAAGAAAATATTTATAGCAAAGTTTATTAAAATAATAGCTTTATACACACATTAGAAAATTGATGTGTGTATAAAGTATAGCATCTTAAATATTATGAATTTAATTATTGGAGGAAACTTATGAATATTTATAGTAGTTTGTATGAAAGCGGAATAATTAATCCTATATCGAAAAAATATCAATGGATTAGTAACATAGAATTTTTTTCGAAAGATAAACTCGAATATTATCATAAGGAAATATATGATGAAATGAAAATGGTAATGCCTTTTGCTTCAACTTCTGGAGGTGATGTATTTGGTTGGTATGTTGAGGATAATCAGCAGTTGGAATATGTTGTTATGTGTAATCATGATGACGGAGAAAGTGTTTTTTATGCTGCGGATATTTGTTCAGCAATATTTAGGAAAATCATAGAATTCGCTAATGAGGAAGAATTTTCTGATGGAGGTGTTGATGATACTATAACACTTTCAACAGCTCATAAATTGATTGAAGGTTACATAATTGCTTTTAGTCCTTATTTCAAATCTGAATATATTGAACAACTAAAGCAACTTCTAAATAGACCATTGAAAAAAGTTGATGATGGTTGCGGATATGAGTATATGGCTTTACTTGATTGTTATGAAGTAGAAGAAATTATAGAAAATCTGCTTAGGTTTGACAGATTAAATGAAGAATTTAATTGTTATGAATAATAAGAAATTATATCAATATGTAATTTTTTGATTACTAAATATCAGTAGTAAAATCAAATTCTTTGCCAGTAAGACACATACTCACGCAGGTGGTGCTGTATATGATTTAAACAATATTGTAATTGTAACACCGAGGTATCATATGGATTTTATATCACTTTGGTTATTAGTGGAGGTCTTACATGAGTACACAAGAGTTAATTGAACTTGTTAGAAAGATTAAGAATTGTGAAGGCACGGAAGAAGAAATTGATAATATGATTATTCAGTTGGAAAAAAATATTGTTTATCCTGAAATTACAGATTTAATTTTTTGGAGTGAAAAAACTCCTGAAGAGATTGTTGAAATTGCACTGACATATAAACCAATAAACTTATAGTTAGTACAATATTGAAACAAGAGAAGTTACATATAAGTAAGTATTAAAGACATATACTTATGTTAAAGATACTCTCGTATATGTAACAGTTGATGGTGAAACCATAGAAACAACCAAGGAACACCCGTTCTGGGTAGAAGGACAAGGCTGGACAAAGGCTAAATTCCTTGAAACGGGGGATAAACTTCGTGATGCGAATGGCAATACTATAACTATTGACAATGTTGAAATAGTTAAACTGCCTGAAAACAAGTATACATTTGTATATAATTTTGAAGTTGCTGATTCTAGCATTTTAGTGCATAATGTATGCGGTAGTGAAAAACTTCCAAGTAGAAAAGAAACTTTAAATAAGATAAAAAAAGATTTAGGAATACCAAAATCACAGTCTCCTATATCTCAAAAAATGGTTTTTTTTGAAGATGGAGCAGGTAATAAAATTTTAAAAAAGAATGGTCAATTTATGATGTCTAGAGAGTTAACATACAATGTACATGGATTGGGTTTAAAAGATGGTCAAGGAAATGTTATAAATAATGTAATTGTTCAAGAACATTCATATGGACATTATTACCCTAATGGCATAGGAAATCAACCTAGCCATTTTAATGTAAGACCTGAAACCAATATTCGTACGGGTGGTGTCCAAGGAATACCAGAACATTACATTTTCAAATCAAAATACAAATTTGATTTGAAATAGGTATATAAATTTTTAATTAATCTGCAAATTTCATTAAATAAAAGAATATAGTTACTTTTTTGGAGGAATATTTTTCGGTTTCGCCCTTTGGTAGATTTTTTTAATATCACAAGAAGTATAAATTGAACAGGTTCTAAACGTATTTGATGATTTATGTGTGCTATTGTTGAGTAATAACTTTAGTTTATATTTCTATTTTGCAGATCTACCTTAAATATAGTTACTTCAAAAATCCTAATAATTAAAAATAGAAGTAATTGTGCTTGTTCTATTCAAGCAAAATTTTGAAAAGTAAATTTATAAGTTTCCACACACATATATATGTGTGTGTTAGAAAGCGGGTTTGAGTATGAATGGAATTGTTAATTGGTGTGTTTTAACTAATATATTTGGGAATGATTTTAATTTTATGGAGGCGTCTATAGAATACATAAGAAGTGAACCACTTAATGGTAGTATATATATAGACTTTGTTGTAAATAGTAAGGTGATTAATCCTCCAAAAAGATGGAAACATTGGGATAAGGTTTATGTAAAAATTGACTTTGCATTTGTAAAAAAACTTTATTTGCAAATAGAAAGTAAGAAGTTTAATATACAAAAATTTTCAATTCAACAATGTCAGCAAGAATTTGGTGTAGAAATTAGAGATTCAAGTTTTAATGTAATTGAATTTAATTTTGGAGCGGCTCGCATACAAAATGTTAAACCATTAATTTACAACGAAAAGTATAAAAGGTATGAAGTTGATTAATATAATGGAAAAAATCGTAAGACAAGGGTTAAAAAAAGCATAACATAAGAGAATAACTGAATTATAAAGAAGTATTAAAAACGTATACTTATGTTAAAGATACTCTCATATATGTAACAGTTGACGGAGAAACCATAGAAACAACCAAGGAACACCCGTTCTGGGTAGAAGGACAAGGCTGGACAAAGGCTAAATTCCTTGAAACAGGGGATAAACTCCGTGACGCAAATGGCAATACTATAACTATTGACAATGTTAAAATAGTGCCACTTCCTGAAAACCAATATACTCTTGTTTATAACCTTGAAGTTGAAGACTTCCATACTTATTATGTTACTGATTCTAATATTTTGGTGCATAATGATTGTAAAGTTAAATATGGTTCAACAGATTTAAGTAAAAATGCAATTAATTATCGAAAAGCAAATGACATTAGAGGGACAAGAAATGTAGCTGTATTTGAATATAAGAGTGGAGATTCACTGAAAACAATTACTAAATGTAGTGGCGGTGGAAGACACGCTGAAAGAATTATCGCTGATGAATTGAAAAAAATGAATATTGATTATTCAAATGTAACTAGAATATATTCAGAATTACAACCATGCATTACAAGAAATGGTAGTTGTCGAAAGTTTATTAGTGAACATTTTTTAAATGCCAAAGTTTCGTATAGCTTTGAATATGGTGATGCATTATCTAGAAAAAATGGTGTAAAAGAATTAAGAAAAGCAGTAAATAATATTTGGAAGTAAAGTTGTAAATAATAAATTTCCATACTATTTTTTACAAAATAGTATGGAAATTCTTATAGGAGTAGTAATATGTATTATAATATTGAAGAAATTATTTCATATTTCAAAAACATTGGAATTTGTTTTTTTCCAGTCAGCATAGAAATTCAAAATAATTTAGGAAATACACAGAGCAGGGAATTTATAAATAAATTTGGTCTTCCAAATTTAAATAATATTTTTATTATTGAAGATTTGAATTTTTATAGTGAACGCTCTATGAAAGTTATATATAATAAATATTTAACCATTGGAAATGATTTTGTTGGTGAAATATGTATTGATTTATTAACTGGAGAATTACTTTCAATAGAAGCTAATTCTGATAATAAATGTTATATGAATAAAAATCTATCAGATTTTTTTTATTGCTTATACATATATCAAAAATATTTTATTGAAGTATCTAATTGTATAAATGAAGAACAAGAAAAAAATATTTACTTATATATAAAAAAACAATTTAATGACTTAGATATTAAAATACTATGTGATAATAGTAACTGGTGGAGTGAGATAATTGAGCCATTGGAATATGGATTAATTTAAAACACTATAGAATGAAATGCATATTAGAAAGACATTATTTAAAGTCTTGGAATTGATAATATTGAATTTGTTAAATTTTCACTTAAAAGACAAGGCTGGACAAAGGCTAAATTCCTTGAAACAGGGGATAAACTTCGTGATGCAAATGGCAATACTATAACTATTGACAATGTTGAAATAGTGCCGCTTCCTGAAAACCAATATACTCTTGTTTATAACCTTGAAGTTGCTGATTTCCATACTTATTATGTTGCTAATTCTAGCATTTTAGTGCATAATACAAAAGAGTGTCTTAAGTCTAATATATCTACTAATACAGAACTTGGTTCAATAACTGGATATAAAAAGAAAGATATAGATATTGATTTTAGAAATACAGGAAAAACTTATAAGGATGCTTTGGAAATTGCATTTGAAAAAACTGGTATTAAAGCAGATGATTTTGCCGTAACGAAATGGGCGAAAAATCCAGAAAATTATAAGTCGTACCCTGTTCAATGGAATAAAGGGACTGCTGAAATTAGTATTGATGCTGCTCATACTAAAAATGGTCCTGATGTTCCACATGTTGGATTTAGATATGGAAAAAAGCAAGATAAAAAAGTGGTGCATATATTTTTAGATAGTGTTCCTTACCATAGATAATAAACAGATATTTTTATATAGAGTATATGAATTTGAAAGGATTTATTATGTTTATATCTAATGAAATAAAAAAAATTGCTTCAATTTTTCACATTAATTATTATGAAGTTGATTCTGAAAACATTTTTAAAAAAATAATAGAAAAATATACAAACTCTAAAAAGGATAGGACATGGCTTTGGGAAGATTTCAGTGATGATTATTCTGTATATGATGCTGATTCATATAAATTAATATCAAATTTTATATTGAATAAGTCTTTTTTAGTTTTGATAAAAGACGAAAAAATTGGGTTTGGTTTCGATAATGTTACTTCTTTTATAAAAATCTACGAAGAATTGGAATATTTAGATGAATTTTACATTACAGATGAAAAATTGTCTTATTTAATATGCAAGAATCACCACGATTATTTAATATGCTGTGGTATCGCCAAAAAATGGTTGATAAATTATTCAAGGTAATAATATATGATAAAAATATTACGACAAGATAGAATGTCAATTTATATGACTTTTGATGCTAAAGGAAATGATAAATTAATATCTGCTTTTGCAAATATTCTCAAAAACCAAATATGCGAGTTGAATGTTACGTTTGATCTTTCAGTTATCAATATGAAAAGAACGAAATTAAAGGATGTATCTATTATATTAAAAATTGATAATAGTATTAAGCGTTCTGTATTTTTTAAATCAAATAAAACTATCATATGGGCAATGGATAAAGACGATGCAGATTTTGGGTTGGAATCATTTGTTGATTGCAAAAAAATGGATGCTTTTTTCTGGCAGAGTTTATTAGGTTGCGGATACCGAAAAATAAGAAATTAGATGATATGTATTGTGAGTTAGTTAATTCCATTTAAAAGCATTAATAACTGATAAATAAGTTGAAAGTGCAATTGGAAATGCTGTTTTTAGCCAAATTAATCGTATCAATTTAGTTTTCCCATTCCGCTTTTGAGTGGAATGGGAATTTTTTGTTTGAAAGTCTTGACTTTATGGTTAAAATATGATAAAATAGTTGAAGTAGGCGACAAAGTTCTTGCATCTGACCCCGAAACTGGAGAAACAGCATACAAAGAAGTATTAAATACATATATCTATGTTAAAGATACTCTCGTATATGTAACAGTTGACGGCGAAACCATAGAAACAACCAAAGAACACCCGTTCTGGGTAGAAGAACAAGGCTGGACAAAGGCTAAATTCCTTGAAACAGGGGATAAACTTCGTGATGCAAATGGCGAAGAAGTAGTAATTGACAATGTTAAAATAGTGCCACTTCCTGAAAATCAATATACTCTTGTTTATAGCCTTGAAGTTGCTGATTTCCATACTTATTATGTTACTGATTCTAATATTTTGGTGCATAATGTATGTGGAGATAAAAAAGCTCAACTACTTTTAGGTGAAGGTGATTTTAGAACCTACGAGGAAATGGTTAAATCAGGTAAAATTGGAGATAATATTACACCTCATCATGCACCATCTGCAGAGTATATGAAATGTCATGGTATTTCTAAAAATGATGCAACTGCATTTAATATAGAACAACCAAAAATCGGTGTTAGACATAGAAAAACTAAAACATATGGCAGAAGAATGACAAATGCTGAGAAATCTGAATATTATGCATTATTTCCTCGTGATGCATTGGCTCATAATTTATGGGATATGAGGCAAATATATCGTAATGAGGATTTGTATAAAAAAACACGTCCTAAATTGTGTGATTATGGAAAATGTGTACAAAAAAATCCCCAAAACTTTATAAGAAATAATTTTTTTGGAGGTATTAAATGAAAGAGTTACTTTTATCTGTTTTATATAATAACAGGTTGATGCACACTGACAGAGAATTTGAAATATTTGAGAATACTTTGGATAATTTATGCGATTTGGTTGATGAAAATGATATTTTTAGTTTGATTAAGGTTTTAGACGATGAAACTGAAGATTCTGATGCTATGTTTAGAATTATTCATCTTTTTGAAAGTGTTCTTTCAACCCGCAACTCTTATGAGCAACTTTTAAAAGGAGTTCAAAATATACTTAAGCATTCATCAGAATGGTGTAAAATTATTATGTATAGGATTTTAAATCATGATTATTCAAGAAAGATTATCAAGGAGATTTTTAGTGTTTGTAATAATGATTATGATGACATAATTCAGTTGTTGATTTCTATAAAGATTGAGGATACAGAACACTTTGGTAATAAGGTTGATGAAATTTTATGCTAAATATTAAGTATTTTGGTACGTCGCATTGTTTCGTGATTGGTACGCTTATTACAATGGAGGACGGGCAGAAGCCGATTGAAGAGTTATTCTTGGGAATGTATCAAGGTGATGGATATGTCAATACATCTGGCTGGTCACCTAAAGAGGAATCTGACTTTTATGGTAGTAGAGGAGGTACATATCATTAGAATGATAAATTTGACAGTAATGGAGTATTGCAGTTTCATAGTGATAAGAATCCAGATAGTAAAATTCCTCATTTGCAAATATATCCCAAACGTGGAAAAGTTATAAGAATATTCTTTGGAGTGTGACAGGTATGGATGCTAAAAAATATTTATTTTCTGGAATTACAATGTCAGCAGAACTTGAGGCGAATGCTAAAAATGAAAGACGATTTATCACAGTTGGTGGGTATATTGATATAGGTGGCAGAACTTTCTCAATATCAAATTACAGAAAGAAATATCCAATTAATAAAGAAAATATAAAATTTTATTTTCATATATATTCTATTCCAAATTATTTTATGGATGATGATTTGGACGTTCATGAAAATGATTGCAGTGAATATATTTATGTAGGAGATGTTAATAATTATGAAAATTTAGAGTGTGAAATTAAAAAGCATATTCTAAAATTTGATGTGGATAGATTAATTCCTATGTGGAAAACAGATGCTCCTATATAAGTAGTTTTA
Source organism: uncultured Clostridia bacterium (assembly GCA_947631445.1). GTDB lineage: Bacteria > Bacillota > Clostridia > Oscillospirales > Ruminococcaceae > CANRLN01. Next base: position 52,548 of record CANRLN010000007.1, on the reverse strand, counting down.
ATAATATAAGACGAAGTCGGAGTTGCCACAAACAGCAATGGACTGTATTACATGAGGGCGAGGTACTACAATCCTGAGAACAAGCGTTTTATCGTTATATTTACAAATAATAATTTTTAACATTAAAAAATGGTTGTAAGAATAGAGTTCAAGATTAATATTTTATTATATGAGGTGAAATATAACAATTGAAAAATTACTATAAAGAATAAAACATACACTTGATTGTATTGTCTATCCACCAATTGAAATTCCTAGTGTTCAAGAGAATTTATACCAATTGCCGAAAGACTTTTTGTTGGACAAACGCTTGCTGTTTTTGAAATGGGTTAATTTCGACCGTTTTTTCACACCTCAAATTTGATGATTTTTTTCTATCAATTTTCAATATTTATGTGTCATAGCACATCACCAATAATCTTAAAAATCAAATGTTGACATCAAGTTCAAGCACACCTGTTTACATAATATTCACAAATAAAAAACTCACAAAGGGAGAAAGTCTCCTCCTCTGTGAGTTTATTTTGTCCATTAAGTCAAAACTTATGATATAATTATTTAGTATATGGATAAAAACGCACCCAAGGAATTAACCTTGAGTGCAAAAATCAAATAGATATGTTTAGCCGAACATAGATAATCATTATATTCCCATCATACCAATATAATTCATCGTAGCCAATACATTAAAGAAAATAGATATTAAAATTAGTATAATTGTAATGACAAAACTTAGAGTAGTAACTATTATTTTCCCTTTGGAAATTTTCAGGATTAAGTGCACTTTAAATATCAAAAATATAACAGCGAGGATAAAATGAATAATCTGCCAATATTGACAATATATAGCTACACAATATCCATATACACTAGCCCATTTAATATTAATTTTTCCAAAATAGAAAAGAAACATAGGAAAAAGGAAAATTATATTTATCAAAAGATAAATTTTAAAAATTTTTTCAAATTTCATAATATTCACTCCAAAATATTATCAAGTATATTTTGATATTCCTCAATCTTTCTATCTCCATTATAATCAGAATTTATTAGTTCATTTATAGATTTATGATATTCTTTAGCTTTTGAATTATTGTCGTATGTCGAATAATCAATTTTGCTAGCAGTTGTATCAGGAGTGTTTCCATAAGTTTCATAAGGAGATACATCTAGCTTTAGGTGTTTTAAAGGATGTGGAATGTACTTGGCATAATTAAATGTTCCCATATTAATTGGATCATTGTATTCTGTTAATAGGTCGCCATATTTATTATAAACAGCCTCGTATTTTCCACAATTAGATATAAATTTAAGGTTATAAACACCATCTTGACCATTCATATGATAAATCGAATTAGCAGCAGCACATAATGCCCATTTATCTGATTCTAACAATAAGTCGCTTAAAGTTTCAGGTGCACGATTCAGTTTATTTCTAAAATAATGTATTTCCTTTGTAATTTTATATGTATTAGAATAAGAATCGACACTTGATTTAAACCAATCACAAAAGTTATCCCAATCATCAAAGATTATATCTGATACTTCATAACACTGAGAGTACTCATAATAATCATTCATCATATATTCTATTCTATATTTTGCACATTCTGCAAAATAATCATGACTAGTATGTAAGGCTTCATCATATTTTGGTTCAAGACGTTTATTTAAGTTCTCAATATATTTATCAGAACCCAAAGAATACATTACCTTAAAATCCATAGGATATTCATCTACATTATCCTTTAACTTATCCCCGTCTGTATCCTCTTTAGTTGGATCAGATTTCATAACAAAATAATATCCCTCAACAGTGTTAATTGTTCCGTCATCATTATAGATCGTTCTGTTGCTATACTGAGGTCTAGTCTCAATCTCTTCACCGTCTTTTAAGCCGTCGTCATTAGTATCAGGATTACTTGGGTCACAACCATAAAGTACATCACCATTTTGTAATCTTATGCCGGCAACTTCGACAGCATCATACAATCCATCTCCGTCAGTGTCTGTTTTATCAAAGTCATCACCAAAACCGAATTCAGCATAAATACCAAGCAACTCATCAGCTTTTTTAGCTTCATAATATTCTCCGCCTGTTTCAGACGCTATTTTATTCAAGATACTGTTATTTACACTTGAACCTAAACCAACAGTATAAACTTTAATACCTTTTTCTTTACACTTGTTTATAGCATTAGTAGGATAAGGAGCTTGACCATCAGTCAAAAGTAAAATACGATTATTTACATTTATAGCACCAATGTCATTAGCGTTAAAGGTTTCTATAGATTTGCCTAAAGCGTTTTCAAAGTTTGTTCCACCGCTTTGATAGATTTCTTCTACAGCATTATCTAATCTTCCTCTTTCACTTTGCTTGGTCATAGGGCATACCATTTTTGCAAAGCCATTAAATAAAACAATTCCAACTGTATCTTGTTGATTTATGTATCCAAGAAAACCTTTAGCTGCTTCTTTAGCTTGCATTGTGGGGTCATTGGTCCTCATACTGCTTGAACAGTCTATTGCTAAAACAGTATTGTAACGAATGATAGGTGCTCCGTGACCTTCAGAATATGGGTTATAATTAAACTTTACAGACCAAGCTTCAAACCACTTTTTCTTGTCAACAATCATATATCGACTAAAATGAGTAGTCTCAATGCTCGCAGTGCCTTTTGCTTCATCAAGCGTTGTTTCAAGCTCAACAAAGTTATTTTCTTCCTCATTATACCACAAAAACATCAGATTGTCAAATTCTGTATCGCCAAGCTTTGACTTGTCAATTTCAAATGTTAAAGTTGCCTTGTCAAATTTTGATTTAGTTTCAATTGAAAAAGGCTCACCAACAAGCCCTACAACACCTGTGCAGAGTATATCCTTGTTCATTACGCTTTCAATGTCAGTAGTTTTCTGTAAATTTCCTGTTCCTGCCATTGGAACTTTGAATTTCATATCGCTTTTTCGGAATTTTTCTATCGAAATCATTTTTCTTCCTGATTTAAATATTAATGTATGGATTATTTTTTCTCTTAAATTATAGATTTTTTCAAGCCGTAAAATAACATCTTCTTTTGTATGAATAAAATTTTTATCATGACTTATAAGAAAATATTTTGCATTTAAATTCTGCAAAGTTATAATTGTTTCGTGAAGCTGTCCTGCGTTATAAACTGCTTTTCCGTCTCGTCTTTATGCATGGGGTAGATACAGTCGCCTAAAAACGCATATTTCTCGTCAATAAGCAGTTCGACTGAATCTTTGGTATGACAACACGGAACAGGAAAAATTGTAAAGTTTATTTCATCTTTGATATTTAAATCACGATTTATTTCAATACCGTCCGAAAATTTCTTTCTGGAAAAACTTCCGCAATATAAATTATCATATTTTATTTTCTTTAAATTATCGCTATGGTCGATATGAAAATGTGATAAAATTATATTCTTAGGTTTTGAAACGCTATTAATAATCTGTGCGGAATTTTCGTTATTTCCAACGTCAAAAATCCAGTCACATTTTCCACCATGAATTATCCCCACATCACACGACAATGGATTACCGTCTGCAGAAATATACTCTATATTTTCAGATATTTTCTGCATATTAAGCACCTTTATTTTTTATAGATTTATTTTATTATAACATCATAATCTTCATCAGTAGCGTCAAAAAATACTTCTGAAAATTCATCTTTGCAAAAGACTTCAAGCATTTTATCCAAATGCCAAAAGTCAGCCTTTTTCTTAAGCTCGTCAAGTGGAATCCAGAAGACTTCACCCTCTGATGAAGATTTGATTTCACCGCTGAAACTGTTCGTTTTGTAAAGAAAGACGATATATCGTGAGCCGTCCTTTTGAATCCAATCTTTTACTCCGCAAATCTGTAAATCAGAAATTGTAAGCCCTGTTTCCTCTTTGATTTCACGGATTACAGAATCGACAATCGGTTCGCCACGTTCAAGGTGACCGCCAGGGAAAATAAGACCTTTGTAATTTCTGCCGACCTTTTCTTCAATAAGTACGTTGCCTTTATCATCATAAATCATGCACATATTTGTGAGTGCTACTATACCTGAACGCATTTGTTTAAACCTTTCTTTAAATTGTATTTTTTTCATAAAATATTTGCTTATAATTTTATTAGAAATTTTAAAAAAATTCTCAATTAAATTATAACATTATTTGAGAAAAAAATCAAGCTAATTTTTGCTTAATTAAAAAAATTCGTATAATCATACAATATTAAAGATTATTATTTAGAATTTTATAGAAGTTAATCACATTATAACAAAAGCTCTATATTTTTACAATGCTTTATCTTTCTATTCTATTTATCATCCTCGATTTAAACTCAACCTTAAAACACTCATCAAACACAGTGATTTTCTTAATCAAAAGCCTGACCAACTCATCGTTAAAAAATCAACAGTATAAGTTTTCTGAAGTAAAGCTTCACCTATGTATTTCTCATTTTGCAAAATCTTTTTTATGCTTTGGGGACGCTATTTTGGGTTGCCAGTTGCCGTTAAAATTTTATCAGCCATAAGACTATTTGCAATTTGTTGAAGGCTTTTCCCTTGCATGTATTCTCTAAAAATTCTCTTGACGATTTCTGCTTGCTTTTTATCCATAATTAAATTGCCATTTTCGTCTTTGTTTTAAATTTCTTATCTTTTTGGATTATGATATTTGTACTCAATCATACCGTTTTCACGCATAGTCATCAAATATTGGTTGGTTGCTGATTAGGTAAAGCCAGTGCCGTTTGCAATCTCACGAGTGTTTGGAGAGCAACCGTTTTCCTCTTTATACTCATCAATAAATTTTTCAATTCTATCGTAATACTTAGGGCTAATAATATGCAATTTTAACACACCTTTTTTAATAGGAAATTATTCCTATGAATTTCTTATAGTACAAATGTTCTAATGTGTCAATAGATGGTACGAAATTGTAATATTTGCACATATGCTTTCTTGATAATGCTAAATATAGAAAATGCAAGTAATTCTATAAAAATATGTTAAAAACTATCTATAATAGGCATAAAAAACATTCTATAATTTGCTATTTTTTATAGTATAAAAGGATTTATATTATTATTTTGTTAATTTTTTATCCTAATCTTGATTTTGAAGGGTTATTTATGATATAATGAAAAGGTAAATTGAGGAAAACGCTCAGAAACAGGAAATGCCTGATTGGGAAGCACGTATTCTTAAAAACGGAGTAACAGTGGGCAAATAAGCAAATATTTAAAAAAGGTAAAAACAGAATTGAAGCAGTAACACAAAACAGTTTTGAAGTGGCTATCGACGGTGAGGAATACAATTTCTTATCCAACGAGATAAAACATAAAGAATTATACATTTAGAATAAATGCTGATACTCCAGCATTGAGAACAGGAATTGAATAACCTTAGAGTTTTATATCCTGATTATATATTTAATGCTATTTATGGAGCGTGATTAAAATGTTGGAATGTTGCGACAGTTGCAGCGATGTAATAGCTCAATTCTTTGAAATACATCCAGATATTAGCATTTAAGCTATTCATAACAATAACATTCTAATTACAGAATAAGGGAGGGATATAATATGTACATAGACAGTAATACCTATTTCGAAGTCAAAGCCAATACCCAAAGAACCATAGACATCGTATTTAAAAGACGTCCTTTAGATGAATCCAATATCGCAAGATTGGAGGATGATGAGGTTGAAGCCTCTCGTGACGCTGAGGAACAATTGATTTCGGAGATACTTTTTTACTATATTCTGTGGAAAAAAATAGGTTGGCTTCCTGTTTACATTATAGAAAGAATCAAAAGACATTCCAATGAGATTTTGACATCTAATCAAACTTTTACTCATTTGAATGCCGAAGAATATAACGATTTTATAAAAATTGTTCATGAAGTGAACGAAAGTCCAATCAATATATTCAGTGACAACAAATAAGTCACCTTATTTAATAACAAGAGGTTTTTAATGTTTGAATATGACTTTAGCTATGACAAAATTCTGTCATTAGACATTATAAAAAAAGAGGGAATTCCATATGATGAGGAGAAGTTTTCTTTTGAGTCTTATTGGGAGGACGGTTTTAACCACTATGAAAGACTTTTTATAAATACAAATAGCAAAAAAGAACCTTTTAGCGGATTGTTATATGAATTATTTCCCAATGGTACTTTATCTGGCTACAGCTTTTATAATAGTGGTTATGAAGAAGGACAAAGTGTTGAATTTTATAAAAATGGCAATATTTCAAAATATACTGATTACCAAAAAGATTCTGAAAAGGCATTTGTTATGAAATGGTTTGAAAATGGTGCTGTAAAGGAAGTTCTTGAATTGAGCGATCATTCGAGGCATAAAAAATACATTGAATATGATGAAAAAGGTAATATTATAAAGCAAGATGAGGTTTAATCTATGAAAACTTTTGTCTTTATAATATGTTATCCTGTCTAATATTGGAAATATAGAGCGCTGAAAGACGGTGGAATAAATGGATAATTCTCAAAAAAAGCACTGGAGATTCTATCTCCGAAATATGTTTTCAAAAACGGGATACTTGATGAAGAACAGTTTTTTATGAATACGAAAATGAAAAAGGTGTTACCAATGACGGACAGGCATATGATAAGCCACGTGCAGAAGGCGGAAAACCAGTAAATGCTTTGATTTATACAGTTTACTCGTCAGGAGAGTTGGAAAGCTATTATTATCTTGTAAATGGTTTTGAAGTAGCTGATAGTGCAGAATTTTATAAAAACGGTCAGGTTTTTGAATGTGATTATCGGAATTTTGTAACTTATAAATTTATGTATTATTATACTGAGTTTAATCAAAGCGAAAATATAATTGTGCAATACTCTGTGGTAACTTGCCCACGACAGTACGATTAAAGAAGTGTGAGAGTAGAGTTGCCGAGTTAGATAGTCGGGGTGTTGAGTGTTCGAGATAGATGTCAGAAAGGAATATGATGTAGATGATAATACGAAAGCTCAGAAACGATGAAACTGAATTGTTAAAAAACTTCTTGTACGAGGCGATCTTCATTCCTGAAGGTGTGGAACCACCGGATAGGTCGATTATAGCACAACCGGAACTTGCTCTGTATTATAATGACTTCGGAAAAGGTTCTGCTGACAATTGTCTTGTGGCCGAGGCGGATGGTAAAGTCGTTGGTGCTGTTTGGACAAGGTTAATAAGTGATTATGGACATGTAGATGACGACACTCCGTCCTTCGCTATCTCACTGTATAAGGAATATCGCGGCAGGGGCATCGGAACAGATATGATGCACAGGATGCTCGAATTACTCAGGGAGCAGGGTTACAAAAGAGCCTCGCTTGCTGTGCAGAAAGCAAATTATGCGGTAAAAATGTATAAGGCGTTAGGTTTCCAGACAATTGATGAGAATGCCGAAGAATATATCATGGTTTGTGAGTTATAAGGAGAGATTTGACAGATGGCGTCAAGCAAAGAATATTTTAATTTCATATTGGAGCAGTTGTCAGAATTGGACAACGTGTTCTATCGGGCAAATCGGGAACAACCATTTTTCTTTATTTTCCCGCCAAATTAAGCATTAGCTGATACTCGTCAAGTTCTAAAATCTCTTTTAGCAGATTAAGTTTTTCCATATCCATAGGAGAATTGCGCCTATCTTTTTCAACGTCAATCAAAAACGGAGCAGAAATACTCAATTTTTCCGCAAGCTGTCGCATAGTTATTCGTTTGCTTTCACGTTTATTTTGGAGAAATTCTCTGAAACTTAGTTTATTTTCCACCATTACTCACTCTTTCTCGCTTTTTATTAAGTGCTTTGCTTTTTAGCATTAATGCTTATAAATTTATATTTATAGCATATTAGTAAGAAACAATGGAACTGGTACATGGCATGGGTATCCGGTGGAATAAAGGAGGTAACTATGAATTTTAATTTTTATATTCAAACAAGCAATCCTTATATTTTAAGTCAAACTAATGCTAATGATAATAAACTTTCAGAGGCAATAGAGAGTGTATTTCCAATGGACACTGAGGAATTAATCTTATTTTGGAATCATGTAGGAATACCATTATCATACAAATATGATGTTAGTTATATGATAGATGATATTTTAATAATTTTGCAACATATTCAAGTACAAAAAAGTGGAGAATTGTTAGTCCATTGGCTTCCGGATACATTTAGGGCAGATTGGAAATTAGAATGGAATGGAGAAACACTTTTCATATATGCAAATTGGGAAAGTCTTAAAGGTGATTTGCAAAAGGTATTGGTTAATTCAAAAAAAGTAGAAATATCAAAAAAAGATTTTGTGAGCGAATGGAAAATGTTGCTTAAAATATTAATCAGTGCTTTGAACAAAAATGGATATGATAGGTTGATTAAGAAGCAATATAATATGTTGGTAAAAAGTTTTAATGATATTGAATGGTATGGGATATTATACAGAAATGGGAGGTGTAGTCGATAAAAAAGATAAGGAGATTTTCTGAATGGTAAAGTTTTTGACGACCCTATGGCTACTGCATTATTCTTTTAAAGTGTATATTTTTAAGTATAGATTAAACCTAAAAATTTTTTGACAATTGTCAAAATTAAATATATTAATTCAATAATATATATATTGTTTGCTATTTTTTATAAGATTTTCAGGTAAGTATTGACTTTTAGAAAATATTATGATATAATATTCAAGTAACGTTACATTATAAATCCTGTAAAAATGGCTGGAGATACACCTGCTATACCAATTATGGTTGGTTTTATTATCAATAATTAAAGTAAATAGCAGTTAAATTTATTTAACTGCTATTTATATTTTTTAAGGAGTTGAGAAAAATAAAAGCTTTTTTTAAAAATTCTGTTCCATTAATTTTACTTACTTCGATTGTGAATTTTATCATTATTTTTGGAATGAGCATGGAAAAGTCTATTAATATTGTAAGGCAAAAAAATAATATAAATGCAAATTCTGATATAGAAATGGATAGGACTTTTATTTTACTGGCGGTTTATGGAATAGTTATTTTACTTGTAATGAACATCTTTGAAATAGTTTCATTTTGGCTGGGTGGAAAAAGTCGACAGATATTTGTAAAAAATCTTATAGGCGTTAAAAAAGTCCATATATACAAATCTATTTTTGGTGTGTTTAATGGATTGATATTTTTTTCTTTTATAATAGGCTTTTTGTTGTCCTGCTTGTTTAGCAGGTTGATTTCTTATGAAAATTTTGCGATTAATATAGATTTTAGTGTTTGTTTTGTTTCGCTTGCATTTTCTATTTTGGTTGAAAATTTTGCATTGATTTTAAGCCTATTTAAAAAACTTAAAAATGGATTTATGGAGTTGAAAACAACATGAATATTATTAAACAATTGCAGTTTGCAACACATGAAATAAGAAACAAAAAAATCCATTATTTTAAATCCACAATACAATTTATAATTGCCTTGCTTGTAATGTGTCTTTGTATCAATAGCTTGCTGGGATTTTGGAGTTTTACAAGCAAATTTAATCAAATTTTTAAGGATTCGGAACATATATATTATACCATAGATAATACTGATGAGGAAAAAATTGGTTCTATGATTAAGGATACAACTGCTGAAAGAAAGCTTTTTTCTTTTTATAAGTTTTTATCTTCCTCTGAAGAATTTGATAGTTTTTTTTATTATACCGATTTTTTTCCTATAACAAATGACGATAATGATTTAATTGCAATGGAAGCTTCAGATGGTTTTAAATATTATATGGCAACATATGTAGACGAAAATTTTTTAAATACATTTAAACTTAAAGCCATAAAAGGACGAATATTTAACAAAGATGATTATACTAATAAAGCTGATTTAACCCCAATTATATTGGGATATTATTATGATAAATTTTATAAACCTGGTGATATAATTGATGATCAATATGAAGTGGTCGGCATTTTGGAGAAAAACTCTTTTTATATTGACCCACATAAAACCAAAGATGTTTTGTATCTTGATAAAGAAATTTTAAGCCCTTTGATTGTGGATAGCAATACCGATGTTGTAACATTGGATATGATAATAAACAATGTTGCAATTAAAACAGATAACATTGATATATTAAATGGTATAGTCCAAAAATCTGAAAGCATGAATCTTTATGATTATGAATATAAAAGTTATGCCAGTCAATTTGAATATATAATCGATGATTATATGACAGAAATATTATTTTATTCTTCCATTTCCTTTTTGATTTTGCTTTTCTGTATAATATGTATTGTTTGTTCTTTAATTAACTATATTGAAACACATAAAAGAGAATTTGCCATTCATATATTTTGTGGAGCAAGCAAAAAAGATTTTATCGCAAGAATAGTATTACAGATTGCCATGTCATTATTGCCTGCTTGTATTATTACATTTATTGTAAATAAAATTTCACCCGCCTCAGTTATCACTTTTGGTTTTACAATATTGCTTATAGTTATTATTTCACTTGTTCCAAGTATAAAAATAAATAAATTAACAACAAGCGAATTGCTCAAAAGGAGTGAATAAAAATGACAGAAAACAAAATAATTCAACTTAAAGGAATTTGTAAAAGTTTTGGAAAAAATGAATATCTTTTAAACGCTCTTTCAAATGTAACACTTGATATATATGAGGGAGAAATGGTTGCAATAATGGGAGCGTCAGGTAGCGGAAAATCAACCCTTTTAAATATTATTGGTTGCCTTGACACCCCAACTTCAGGTAGTTATATTTTTGGTGGAAAAGATGTAAATAAATTATCCTCAAAAGAAAAAAGTCGTATGAGATGTGCTGATTTTGGCTTTATTGTTCAAGATTTTGCTCTTATCAATGAATATAGTGTTTTGAAAAATATTACACTTCCATGTATGTATGATAATTCATTAAGCAAACAAGAAATATATAATAGAGCAGAATTATTAATGAATAAATTAAATATAAAGGATAAAATGAACTCATACCCTACAGTTTTGTCTGGAGGTCAAAAACAAAGAACAGCAATTGCAAGAGCTTTAATAAATCAACCTAAAGTAATTCTTGCAGACGAACCCACAGGTTCGCTGGATAAGAAAAGCGGACAAGATGTTATTGAACTGTTAAAAAGCATCAATCAAAATAATACAACCGTTATAATTGTTACTCATGATTATGAAATTGCAAAGCAGTGTTGTCGCACTATTTTATTGAGTGATGGCAAAGCTATTGTTTGATATTGGAAATAGATTAGATGGTGAAGAACTTTCAATAGAAAATGGCTGGATAGATAAGAATGAAGAGCAAATGCGTATATACGGTAACAATGTTACAGTAAACAGCAATATATACAGTACTAAAACAATTGTTATTGACCCATTAAGTTTCAAAGCAGATGAAATACTAATTTGCAGTGAGGGAGATATTGTAATCCGTTCTACAGATGTAGACATTAAAGGTATAATATATGCACCAAACGGAACAGTAAGGATTGAATCTTCTAACTTTAATCTAAAGGGTCGTATAATTGCAAACAATATAAGTTTATCAAGGAAGCGTGTTTAATGGCGAAACTTATGAAGACGATTTAGAGCTTTTTAATTAATACATTCCTATAAAGATAATTTTATAACCGTTGGGAGTGAAAATGCACCAACGGTTATTTTTTTGTATTAAAATTCAGATTTGGTACAGAAGTTTATTAGGTAGTATTTAAATTATATAATCTCTAAAAACCATAGTACTTCAATAAAGAAAAGTAGCATAAATTTTGTTTGTTTTGTATCTTGATTTTTCTTAAAAAATGTTGTATAATAAAATTAATAAAAACTAACTTTTATTTTTAGGGAGATGATAATATGGGAGTATTGCTTAATCCAGGAAATACAGGCTTTGAAGAAGCTATAAATTCTGAGATATATGTTGATAAAACGCAGCTGATAGCCTTTACAAATAAGAATTTAAAGACAAAACAAAAAAATATCTGCATCAGCCGACCTCGCCGTTTTGGCAAATCAATGGCGGCGGATATGCTTGTAGCTTATTACAGCAAAGGCTGTGATTCAAAAGAACTTTTCAGTAATTTGAAAATTGCTGAAGATAAAAGCTTTGAAAAACATCTGAATAAATATAATGTAATTCACTTGGGGATTCAACGCTTTTTAAGACTTGCTAAAAATGATGTTTCACAGATGGTTGATTTTCTTGATGAAGATATTCTTGATGAACTTATGACAGCTTTTCCTAATGTTAAAAAGCCAAAAAGACTAAATGCAATTAGTTTTCTTGAAAATATTTTTGCACAAATAGGTGAGCAATTTATATTTGTAATTGATGAATGGGATCAGCCTTTTAGAAAGAAAAAGTCAAATGGAGAGATGACTGTATATTTAGATTATCTAAGAGATTTGCTGAAAGACCAAGACTACTGTGCTTTGGCATATATGACAGGAATCTTATCTATCAAAAAATATGGTGAACATTCTGCACTCAATATGTTTCAAGAATATTCTATGACAAATCAACGTGAATTGGCTGAATTTACTGGCTTTACAGAAAATGAAGTTAGAATACTTTGTGAAAAATATGATATGGATTTTAGTGAAACCAAAAAATGGTATGACGGATATAATTTAAAAGGCTTGTCTATTTACAATCCACGTTCAGTTGTAATGTCAATGACGGGTCACGATTACGATAATTATTGGACTTCCACAGAAACTTATGAAGCATTAAAAGACTATATAAAAATGGATTTTGACGGCTTAAAAGAAAAGGTTACAAAAATGATAGCTGGTGAGCGTATACCTATCAATACGAGAAAATTTCAAAATGATATGACAACATTTAGTTCAGCCGATGATGTCTTAACTTTGCTTATTCATTTGGGTTATTTAACTTATGATTTTGCTACAAAAACCACTTGGATACCAAACAATGAAGTGCAAGATGAGTTTATCAATTCGATTGAAGACGGTGGTTGGGAAGAAGTTATGTCTTCAATTAGAAAATCTGATGAGCTTTTGCAAGCAACGCTTGATATGGACCAAGAGAAAGTAGCAGGATTAATTGCCCAGTCGCATATGGAGAACAGTTCTATTTTGCAGTATAATGATGAAAATTCGCTTGCTTGCGTGATTTCTCTTGCCTATTATTCTGCAAAAAATAAATATATAATGCATCGTGAGCTTGCAACTGGAAAAGGCTTTGCCGATATAGTTTATATCCCCAGAAAAAATGTTGATTTGCCCGCACTTGTGATTGAACTTAAGTATAACCAATCAGCTGAAACGGCAATAGAGCAGATAAAAAATAAGAATTATACTAAAAAAATAAAAGAATATAGTGGTGAGATTTTGCTTATTGGAATTAATTATGATAAAGATAAAAATCATACCTGCATGATTGAGAAAATTACAAAGTAAAATTTTAAAACAACGTTTTGCAAAAAGGCAGAGCGTTGTTTTGTTGATTTATTTTTTGTTAGAGTAGGGTAGGGCTTGTTTCCAAGAACAAGCATATTGCTTAAAATCAAATAATTTGTTTCCTATAACTAGCAAGCGAATAAAAATGTTTTCTAGAACAGATAAAACTCATTTTTGCCTTAAAAGACATCAATCTCCACCTCTCAACGCATGTTGAGTGTGTCGTGTTGATGTCAAGGAAAAACTAACCCCCACTTAAAATCCCTTGTAAATAGGGCATTTGCGAGCATTTCCAAAAAATTAACATTGAAATTTTGTTCCCAAAAATATGAATAACACGTTCACAAAATATACAGCAATTGCCATAGGTTGAGTTACTAGCATAGATAACGGCTTTTGTGTGTACAGAATATATGTTTTTGGGGCGAAATTCAATAGGTTGTGTTGATAAGATAGATGTTAAGGGGAGGAAAAGGAAAATTTGAATTTTCATGATGTAAAGGTAGAAATATTATATTGATTACTTATGGAGAGAAATATTTGAGTGAAGGAGAAGATGATTTATGTGGATATTATTGGTATGGATTGTTTCAACAATTTGCTATGTCCCATTATATATTAGTCAACAGGGAATGGCAGTTCCTTCTATTATTCTTAATATAAAATACTTCTTTGTTCTTGTACCGTTTTTTTTAACATTAGTTTTTCTGTTACGAAACAGAGCAATAAAGAAATGGCTAATTGGAATGTTTGAATTAAACATTCAAGTAGGAGCACTAGCATTTTGTCTGATTATAGCTGTAGTAGGAATTTTATTCACAAATATACTTACAGTGCAAGACTGGGAGTTACATACATTGCTAGTACGTATGGTATATCTTTTTTTTATGGCATTAATAGAGGAAGTTGTTTGGCGTGGATATCGATTAAGAATGGTCATACAAAACAAAAAAGAAGTGGAAGCAATATTATTTGTTAGTTTAGAATGGGCTGTTTGGCATTTACCAATGTGGATTATGCGTAACTTAATTGGAATAGGAGAAATTTTTTTTTGGATTCTATATACAGTAATAGTTGGATGTGTTTTAGGAAAAATCTTTTTGCGATATCGAAATATATTAGTATCGATTTTGCTTCATACAATCTTTAATGTGTTTTTCTTAATGCCAATTCATATTAATATGTTTGTTGTATTGAGTATATTGGTTGCTATTATTGTATTTGAAAGAATAGAGGGAAGATTAAAGAAGTAACTAAGAGATAAATTCCAGTTTGTCATAGCAAACTAATAAAAGGCGTCTAATCCGACAACTCGATACTAAAGGCATTTTAGGACAGTGGAATAGATGTTAGGAAGGATAAGAGAGAATGGTAGAAATCAAAGTAAAGTATCATCATTTAATTCCGAGAACATGGGATGGGTATAATAGCGAAGACCATTCAAACAAAAGTTACTGTGCTTATCGCAAAAATGGATGGTACTTGTCAAATAATGATTAATTAGAAAGGGGGGTGAAGAAAATGACCAGAGATGAACTGAAAGAGCAGATTGATGAGTTAATGAGGCAGTATGATGAGGAAGAAATTGATGGAGCTACTTACTCACAAAAGATAATGGAGCTAACCACATATGCTCAAAATGAAAGCGACGAAGATTAATAGACAAACTTGCTCTTGTAAAGGAAATTGCAGAAGAAGTCTGGTATAAACAGTCGATTTTTGTGACACTTAAAACTCAAAATAGAAAGCTCCTCATCACCGGATTAGTTGCCAGTGGTGGGGAGCCTTTTTTGTCTATACTTATCTGTCAATGTCAACTGATAATCCTGATTTCAGCTCAACAGTGCAGTGGTTTGACCATACTGTGATTTTTTCAAGCCAACGATTGACTAAACTTTCATCAAATTCCTTAAGCCCCGTGTCCTGCTGTTGTAGAAACTCACAAATCTCATTTATTTTCTTAACATCCTCATCACGCTGTAAAGCCGTACTTTGTGCCTGCTCTTTTAAACCTTGAAGTCGCAAAATCTCATTGCCGATTTTATCATAATCCTGCCCATTTCTAGCAGTTTTTGCAGGCTGCTAAAAATGTGAATACTTAATATTTAATTTTTATATCAACATAAGGATTAACATAATCAGTAGAACATAAATGTTCTACACTCCACTCTAACATACTATTTAATATTGGAATAAAACTTTCTCCCAATTCCGTCAAGGTATACTCCACCTTTGGCGGAACTTCTTTAAATATTTCTCTGTGAATAAATCCATCATCTTCAAGTTCTCTAAGCTGTTTAGTAAGAGTAGACTGTGTGATACCATCAAGTCTGCGTTGCAATTGCCCAAATCTTTGTACCTTATAAAAAGCTATATACCACAAAATTAATATTTTCCACTTGCCACTTAATATTGATTGAAGATTGCTCATTGGAACACAACGTGATAAGGCATCTTGGGATTTAAATTTATTATTTGCCATAATTTATTCCTCCTTTTAATTTAATTATACACGATTATATATTTTTTGTCAAGTACTTATAATACTAAGGAGTTGTTTATAGTTTTTTATATTTGTAGTGTTTCCCCGCCTACGGCGGGGAAACACACAAGATTTTTTTAATTAATTTTGTAAATATATTTTTTAACAACGCAAATTGACCAGTTCCTAATACTAAGTTTAAAAATAATTGTAAGTATGAAAAAAGACAGTACTTGACATATTAAATTTTTTTGATATAATAAATATAGAAACTATGAAATTAAAGGAGAGTAAATTTATGCATTACACAGGAACTATTTGGAGACCACCATATGAAGCAGAATCTTTGCTTTTAGAAGTTACGGCGGGCTGTACTCATCATAAATGCAAATTTTGTACACTTTATCAAGACTTGCCATTTAAATTTCGCATGACTTCATTAGAAGATATTGAATCAGATTTATTAGAAGCTCAAATGTATTTTCATGATTCAATTGGAAAATTTAGCAGAAAACTGTTCAATACTTCCACTCATGATGATTGCCGAGTATTTTTAACGGGTGCTAATCCGTTTGTATTAAAGTTTAAATTTTTAAAGTCAATTGCCGATTTGATATATAAATATTTTCCAAAATGCAGTAGTATCGGCTGTTTTGCACGCATTACAGATATAACTTTAAAAAGTGATGAGGAACTTCTTGATCTTGCAAAAGTTGGATATAACGGCTTGACAATTGGAATTGAAACAGGTGACGATAATGCTCTTGATTTTATGAACAAAGGTTACAAATCTTCGGATATTATAACACAATGCAAACGTTTAGACGAGGCAGGAATTAGCTATAGTTTTTTCTATTTAGCTGGTATTTCAGGTTCGGGCAACGGAGAAAAAGGTGCAAAAATAACGGCAAATATAATTAATAAGCTTAATCCTGTTTTAGTGGGAATTAATATGCTTACCATTTTTCAAACATCTGAACTTTATAAAGAAATTCAAAAAAACAATTGGTTTGAGGAAAGTGAAATCGAAAAATATAGTGAAATTAGAACATTTATCAAAAATATAAACATCGAAACGATTGTTGCAGGAATGGGTGCATCAAATGCTTTTCAATTTCATGGAATGTTGCCAAATGATAAAGAAAAGTTGATTGAATGGCTTGACAAAATTATTAATTCAATTGATGAAGATGAATTAAAAAAATATCGTGATAATTTAAATCATTTATAATAAAAACATCTATAAATATTTTCTATAAGCATGCTTATTCCCATTTTCAACACTCCTTAATTTCCGTTATTTTTATTACATTTCTTCGAGCGTTTTGTGTCAAATATTATTATAAAGGAGTATGTAGAATATGTGGAAAATGTACTACATATTTTGCAGTAGAAAGCGACAGAAGTGTTTTTCCAGGTAATTTTTATACAACAGATGAATGGAAACTCGGATATATCTCAGACGGCTTTAAAAAATTTTATGATAGTGAAAAATTTATGGAAAACTCAATTGAAAAACTAACAGAATGTATAAGTTGTGAATACTATTCTCTTTGCAGAGGAGGTGTAAACGCTGGAGAAATTTTTATGGAGGAGAAATAGGTCTTAACTATTTATGTGAAGACTATAAAATATTCTTCTCACGTTGCAGAGGCAGAATAGAAAAACTGTGGAAATACATAAATGATAGATATTCTTCTGCAAGATAAATTTAATATATTTTAATTCTAAAAGTTTTAAAATAAATTATACAAAACCTATTGACATTTTATGAAATATGTGATAAAATATATTTGCATAAAAAAATAAGGGACGTGACAATTTGAACTGCATAAGTATAAATTATAAAAATGCTCCAATTGAAATAAGGGAAAAAGTTGCCTTTTCAAAAGAAATTCAGATTGATTTTTTAAATAGTGTAAGTGAATTTTGTGTGTTGCTTTGTACTTGTAATCGTACGGAGGTTTATTTTACTCAAACTAATGATGATAAAATTATTAAGTTGCTTGAAAAATATGGCGATTTTCCAATAGGTACGCTTTCAAGATATTTAAGAATATATCATGATGAAAAAGCAATAGAGCATTTATTTAGAGTATGCTGTGGAATTGAATCTATGGTTTTGGGAGAAGACGAAATATTAGGACAGATTAAGTCTGCATTTGAATTTTCCAAACAACATATTGAAATGGGTTATGAATTGAATGTTATTTTTAGAAGTGCAGTTACTTGTGCAAAAAAAATTAAAACCTGTACTAAACTGTCCAAAACAAGCGTGTCTGTTGCAACATTGGTGGCTAATAAAATTGCTTCTTTAAAATCTAAGGATAAAAAAATAAAGGTTTTACTTATTGGTTCAACAGGAAAAATTGGAAACAGTTTGCTTAAAAATCTTTTATCCTATGAAAATATAGATATAATTTTGACACTAAGAAATCATAATCGTGAATTTGAAAATGCGAGATTAAATGCTTTTAAAACAATTGATTATCGTGAAAGAAAACAATATTATTCTAAGGTTGATTGTATTGTGAGTGCTACAACAAGCCCACATTTTACTGTAACGTATGATGATTTATGTGACAATTATAGTAAAAATCTCACACTTATAGATATTGCTGTTCCACCCGACATAGATAAATCATGCGAAAAGTTAAGTGGTATAATATTTTATGATATTGACTATTTTAATATTCTTGCAAAAGAAAATAATGATAAAAAACTTAATAGTGTTATAAGTGCCGAAGAAATTATTCAACAAAGTATTGACGATTTAAAAAAAGAGATGGCTTTTCATTTCTTTTTGCCAAAACTTCAAATGATAAAGAAAAGTAATATTACATTAGAACAGATGCTTTTTAAGGTTAAAGCACAATGTTCAAGCGATGATTTTATAAATTTTATTAATATTTTAGAGCTTTTTGGAGGATAAAATTAGTGGGTTATTTTCCTTTTTTTATTGATATAAAAGACAAAAATTTTTTAGTGGTTGGTGGCGGAAAAGTCGCACTAAGAAAAATAGAAAAACTTAATTGTTTTGAACCAAACATAAAAGTTGTTGCACCAAAAGTATGTAATGAAATTTATGAATTATCTAACAAGAAACGTGTGGAGATTTTTAATCGGAAGTTTGATTTTTGCGACCTTGAAGATGTTTTCTGCGTTATAACAGCAACAGACGATAAATTACTTAATTCAAGTATATTTAAAGTTTGTAAGTCACGAAATATCCTTGTAAATACTGTTGATGACAAAGACAACTGCACATTTATTTTTCCAGCATTATCACATAAAAATAATATAACTGTCGGAATTACAACAAGTGGTGAAAGTCCGATGGTCGCAAAATTTTTAAGAAAAAAAGTTGATAACCTAATTGATGAAAAACTTATTTCAACCGTTAATATTTTAGGCAAATATCGTGAAAAAATCAAACAAGAATTTTCAAATGAAAATGATAGAAAGAGAGTATTTGAAATACTTTTTGATATGTGTATTACATCAAATATGTTAGATGATACAGAGATTGAAATTGATACAAAAATTGAGGAATTAAAGAATGGAAAAAATTAGGATAGGAACAAGAAAAAGCAAACTTGCTATGAAACAAACTCAAATGGTTGCTGAAGAAATTATAACACACTTTCCGGATATACAAATAGAAATTATTGGAATAACAACAAAGGGAGATAAAAATCTTACTTCACCACTCAGACAAATAGGTGGAAAAGGCATATTTGTTTCAGAAATTGAGGATATGCTTAAAACTGGAAAAATTGACATGGCAGTACATAGTGCTAAGGATTTACCACTTAATATCGGCGAAGGACTTGAAATTTCATCTGTACTAAAACGTGGGGATTTTCGTGATATGCTTATAACAAACGAAAAAAAAGAATTTAATTCTGAAAGCTCTTTTATTGTTGGTACAGGAAGTTTAAGGCGTAGAAATAATTTTCTAAGAATGTATAAAAAAGCAAGTTTTAAAGATATTCGTGGAAATATTGAAACAAGGCTTAATAAGCTAAAAAATAGAGAATATGACGGAATAATTCTTGCGTGTGCAGGTATTGAAAGAATTGATATTTCTCTTGATGATTTTAGTGTAAGAATATTTGAACCCAATGAGTTTATTCCTGCTGGTGGACAGGGAATAATTGCGATTCAAACAAGAAAAAACAGTAAAGCTTTAATGATTGCAAAACAAATCTCACATAAAAAAACAATGCTTGAGTTTGAAACGGAGAGTTATGCTACAAAGATTTTCGGTGGTGGTTGTACAACGCCGTTTAGTGTTTTCAGTAGTGTTAAAGATAAAAAAATCACTATAATGATGTCAAAAGATGGAAGAAAAATTATAACTGAAACGGTTGATATAAGTGAAAGATTTAAAGCAGTTGAGGAGTTAGTAGAAAGTTTATGAAAAATGAAAATAAAGGTTGGGTTATATTAGTTGGTGCAGGGTGTGGAAGCTATGATTTAATTACACTTCGTGGAAAAAAAGCAGTTGAAAATGCTGATGTTTTAGTTTATGACAGTCTTGTTGATAAAAGAATTTTAGATTTTGCCAAAGAAACTGCTGAAAAAATCTGCGTTGGAAAGCGAGCAGGAAAACCAAGTTTTAAGCAAGATAATATTAATAAGTTGCTTGTTGAAAAAGCTTGCAGTGGAAAAAATGTAGTACGTTTAAAAGGTGGCGACCCATTTGTTTTCGGACGAGGCGGTGAGGAAATTTCAGCACTTATTAACAATAATATTTGCTATTCTGTTGTGCCAGGAATAACCTCTGCAGTTGCAGTAGCAGAAAGTGCTGGAATACCTGTTACTCATAGAAAAATAAGTCGTAGCTTTCATGTTATTACAGGTAAAACGCTTGAGGAATCACTTCCTGAAAATATGAAAATCTTTGCAAAGCTTGAAGGTACTCTTGTTTTTCTTATGGGATTAAATAGTCTTGAAAAAATAACACAGAGCCTTATTGAAAACGGTATGTCTAAAGATATGCCATGTGCAGTTGTATCAAATGGTGGTACTTATTTGCAAAAGACGGTTAGAGGAACTTTATATGATATTTCACAAAAAGTTATCGAAAGTAAAATTCAGTCACCGGCAACAATTATTGTCGGAAAAACGGTGGCTTTTGATTTTTCAGACACATTAAATTTACAACTTAAAGGAAAAACTGTAACGGTGACGGGTACAAAAAATCTTACACAAAAGTTATCACAAAAACTTGAAAATCTTGGAGCAGGTGTTAATGTTTTAGATTATTTAAAAGTGTTTAAACTTCCCGAAATTTATATGCTTGACAATGCTTTAAAAAATATAAATAATTATAAATATGTAGTGCTAACAAGTATTAATGGTGCAGAAATTTTCTTTGACCAAGTTATAAAAAATAGAATAGACATCAGAAATTTGTCAGAAATTAAATTTGCTGTAATTGGCAAAGGTACTGCAGAAATTTTAGAAAATCACGGCATTTTTGCAGATGTTGTTCCTGAAAAATTTACAACAGCTTGTTTAGCAGAGAAATTGGTTAAAAATATAAATCAAGGTGAAAAAATTCTTATTGCAAGAGCAAAAAAAGGTTCTCAGGTTTTAAATAAAACACTTGATAAAAATAATATTTTGTATGATGATTTGAAAATTTATGATGTATTAGGGCAGGAAAGTGAAGTAGAGAAATTGAAAGTTAAAACCGATTATTTAACCTTTGCAAGTCGTTCTGGTGCGGAGGAATTTTTTAAAATAGGTGGAAAATTTTCTAAAAAAACAAAAATAATATGTATTGGTGAAGAAACAGCTAAGGCGTTGAAAGAACATAATATAAATAATTTTTATGTATGCGATGTTCAAGATTCAGATGGCGTTGTAAATAAAATTTTAGAGGTATTTGAAAATGAAAAGATTTAGACGATTAAGACAAAATGAATTAATGAGAAATCTTGTAAGGGAAACAAGACTTTCTGTTAAAGATTTTATATATCCCATTTTTGTGGTTGAGGGTGAGGATAAAAAAATCCCGATTGATTCTATGCCCAACGTTTTTCAGTATTCTATTGACAGATTGGACGAAGTGCTTGAAATTGCCGTCCAAAGAAAAATTGCCGGAATATTAATTTTCGGTGTACCAAACCATAAAGATGAGTTTGGTTCAAGTGCTTACGACAACAACGGAATTACTCAGCGTGCAATAAGGTTTATTAAGAAAAATTATCCATCTCTTTTGGTTATTGCAGATGTTTGTCTTTGTGAATATACATCTCACGGTCATTGTGGAGTTGTGCGTGACGGTAAAATTTTAAATGATGAAACCTTATCACTTTTACAGAAAATGGCTGTGAGTCTTGCAGAAAGTGGTGCTGATATAATTGCTCCTTCAGATATGATGGACGGCAGAGTGGAAAGTATAAGACAGGCACTTGATAAAACAGGATTTACAGATACTCCTATTATGGCTTATAGTGCAAAATTTGCTTCTGCTTATTATTCGCCTTTTCGTGAAGCGGCAGGTTCTGCCCCTTGTTTTGGCGACAGAAAAACTTATCAGATGGATGTTTCAAATGGACGTGAAGCATTAAGGGAAATCGCAGATGATATTGATGAGGGTGCAGATATGGTTATGGTTAAGCCTGCTCTTGCATTTTTAGATGTCATTAAGGAAGCAAGACAAAATTTTAGTGTGCCTCTTGTTGCATATAATGTAAGTGGAGAATACTCCATGGTAAAAGCAGCAGCAAGTTTGGGATATATAGATGAAAAGAAAATTGTATTTGAAAACCTTGTTGCAATAAAAAGAGCAGGAGCGGATATAATCATAACATATCATGCACTTGATGTAGCAAAGTGGATTGAGGAGGAATAACATGAATATAGATAGGTCGGTTGGGTTATATAAAACTGCACAGGAATTTATGCCGGGTGGAGTAAATAGTCCTGTTCGTGCATGTAAATCAGTAGGGTTTACTCCACTTTTTATTGACCATGCCGATGGCAGTAAAATATATGACGAAAATCAAAATGAATTTATAGATTATGTATGTTCATGGGGACCTAATATTTTAGGTCATGCAAACAAACGAGTGATTAATGCAGTGAAAAATGCGTGTGACAGTGGACTTACATTCGGTGCTTGTCATAAGGGAGAAATCACACTTGCAAGATTAATAAAAAAACATTATCCAAATATGCAAAAATTAAGGCTTGTAAACTCAGGTACAGAGGGAACAATGAGTGCGATAAGGGCAGCAAGAGGCTATACCAACCGAGATATGATTGTAAAGTTTGAGGGTTGTTATCATGGTCATAGCGATGGTTTGCTTGTAAGTGCAGGTTCAGGGCTTCTGACAAATTCTATTCCATCAAGTGGCGGTGTGCCTAAGGGTGCTACTGAAAACACTCTTTTGGCAAAATATAATGATGAGCAGTCGGTAGAAGATATATTTAAAAAATATGGTGAACAGATAGCTTGTGTTATTGTTGAACCTTGTGCAGCAAATATGGGAGTTGTTCCACCTAAAAACGGTTTTTTGAAGTTCTTAAGAGATATAACTTTAAAGTATGACAGTGTACTTATTTTTGATGAAGTTATAACAGGATTTAGATTATCAATAGGTGGTGCTGCCGATTATTATGGTATAACGCCGGATATGACCGTACTTGGTAAAATTGTAGGTGGTGGAATGCCACTTGCAGTTTATGGAGGACTTGAGGAAATAATGAATTGTGTAGCACCTTTGGGTTCTGTATATCAGGCAGGTACTCTTTCGGGAAATCCGATTGCTGTTGCGGCAGGCATTGAAATTATTAATATTTTAGAGGGAAATGAAAATATTTACAATGAATTAGAGCAAAAATCCAAAAAGATTGAAACTGCATTTGTTAATAAAGGTCTTAATGTAAATCGTCAAGGTTCACTTATGACAGTGTTTTTTAATGAAAAAACGGTTGAAAACTATAATGATGCACAACAATGCGACACGCAAAAATATGCTAAATATTATGACTATATGCTTAATAATGGAATATATATAGCACCGAGCCAGTTTGAAGCAATGTTTGTATCTTATGCACACAGCAATGAAGATATAGAAAAAACCTGCGAGACTATAGAGAAATTATAAATTAAAATCGTCTGATTTATTTTTAAATCAGACGATTTTTTTAATTTTTTATAAGTATTATTCTAAAAACTTTTCAATATTATCTTAAAATATAGTTATTGATACAAATTTATACTTTTCCTATTGACATTTAGTAGATTTTGATGTATAATATAACCACAATAAATCATACTTAGTCTATATAAATAATAGGATTAAGCAAAAGGAGAGAGCAAGTATGGTTAAAAACTTCACTAAGAAAAAAGTATATCTTATAAGTGTAATGTACACATCGGTCGGAGGAATAATGTGCTGTTGTATGTAACCTTGTTTTAGGGCAAAATCGGCAGATAAAAATAATTACATGAAAGAGGTTTTAACTATGAATAAAAAAAGAATTATAAATATTACATTATCAATCGCATTGACAGCAGTTGTAAGCCTTGGAACATTCACATCTTGCGGTAAAGCAGCTGCATCAAACGTGTCAGGCAAAGATGGCAAGATAACGCTTACAAATGTGTCTTATGACCCTACCCGTGAACTTTATGCAAATTACAATAAAGCATTTGCGAAACATTGGAAAGAGGAAAAGGGAACTGATATTGAAATAACACAATCGCACGGTGGTTCAGGAAAGCAGGCACTTGAGGTTGCAAATGGCTTGGAGGCTGATGTTGTAACGCTTGCACTTGAATATGATGTAAATGCGGTGCGTGATGCAGGACTTATCGAAGATGGCTGGGTAAGCGAGTTTGACAATGACAGTGCCCCCTATACATCGACAATTGTTTTTCTTGTAAGAAAGGGAAATCCGAAAAATATTCACGACTGGGACGACCTTGTAAAGGACGATATTGGAATTATAACTCCAAATCCTAAAACTTCTGGTGGTGCAAGATGGAACTACCTTGCGGCTTGGGCATATGCAGATAAACAAAACGGCGGTGATGAGCAGAAGGATAAAGAATTTATCAAAAAGCTTTATCAAAACGTTTTGGTACTTGATTCGGGTGCAAGAGGTGCAACTACTACATTTGTAGAAAATGGACAGGGTGATGTGCTTTTGGCATGGGAAAATGAAGCATATCTTTCTATTCAGGACCACCCCGATGAGTATGAAATCATTACACCGAGTGTAAGTATTCTGGCACAACCTTCTGTGGCAATAGTCGACAAGGTGGTTGATGAGCGTGGAACAAGAGAAGCGGCTACTGAATATTTACAGTATTTATATTCAGATGAGGGACAATTGCAGGCGACAATTTCTACAGACCTACAAACGAAAAGATTCTCCAAGAATATAAAGACACTTTTGATTTAAGTGTAAATCTTGTAACTGTCAACGATTTTGGCGGTTGGGATAAGGCTCAGCAAACACATTTCTCTGATGGTGGAGTGTTTGATGAGATTTATGATGAAAAATAATATAAATTAAAGCTAAAGCCGTACAAATAAAAAAACTTACGGTTTTGGTTTGGAGGAAAAAAGTGATGAAAAAAACAGCAAAAAGGGTGATACCGGGCTTTGGACTATCGCTTGGAATAACACTTACAATGCTTAGCATAATCGTAATTATTCCGCTGATATCACTTGTAATCTATACTTTAAAATTAAGTCCAAAAGAAATAATTGATACAATAACAAATGCCAGAGTAATGTCAAGCTTTAAAGTAAGTATTTTAACGGCTTTTATAGCTTCTATAGTTAATTTAATAATGGGCGTGGTGCTGGCTTGGGTGCTTGTCAGGTATGATTTTCCGCTTAAAGTTATTTTAAATGGAATTATTGAACTTCCTTTTGCACTTCCAACCGCTGTTGCAGGTATAGCACTTACTTCTCTTACTACCGACAATGGTTTGATAGGAAAGTTTTTTGCAAAATTCGGAATCGAAATAGCATATACAAAAGCAGGAATTACAATAGCTCTTATTTTTGTGGGAATTCCATTTGTTGTTAGAGCGGTTCAACCTGTGCTTGAAAAACTTGACGGAAGTTATGAAGAAGCCGCACAAACAATGGGGGCAAGCAGGTTCACTGCATTTAGAAGAATTATACTTCCAGAGATTTTTCCTGCTGCAATTACAGGATTCGGACTGGCTTTTGGACGTTGCATAGGAGAATACGGAAGTGTGGTTTTTATAGCGGGCAATATGCCGTATAAAACAGAAATTACGCCACTTATTATAATGTCAAAATTACAGGAATACAATTATTCTCAAGCAACAGCAATTGCACTTGTACTTTTGATATTTTCGTTTATCATTTTGTTTGTGATAAGTCTTGTTCAACATAGAAACGCTAAAATTTTGAAAGGAGGTTAGCACTTTGGATAACGACAAGAAAGGTAATCCTATAGTAAAATGGTTGCTTATTGCTTTAAGTTTTATATTTGTGGTATTGTTTCTGGTTCTTCCTTTGGTGACTGTTATAACGCAGTCGCTTAGGTCGGGATTTGAAACATATAAAAAGGCAGTAACTGACAGCTATACTGTTAAGGCTACAGTTTTGACAATTGAAGCTACTGTAAGTGCAGTTGCGTTTAACACAATTTTTGGGATTTTTGCTGCATGGCTTATTACAAAATTTAAATTTAAAGGCAAGAAGTTTCTTACGGCACTTATTGATGTTCCAGTAACAATCTCACCTGTTATCGCTGGCTTGATTTTCCTTTTGACGTTTGGAAGACAAAGTGTAATTTATCCTTATCTTCAAAGTATGGGGCTTAAAATAGTTTTTGCTGTTCCGGGAGTTGTTTTAGCTACAATTTTTGTAACCTTTCCGTTTATATCAAGAGAGCTTATTCCAGTTCTTGAAACGCAAGGTACAGATGAAGAAGAAGCAGCAGCTCTTATGGGAGCAAAAGGTTTTACAATTTTCAGACGTATAACTTTTCCGCACATTAAATGGGCATTTCTCTATGGAATTGTTTTATGTACTGCTCGTGCTATGGGTGAATTTGGAGCAGTATCCGTTTTATCTGGTCATCTAAGAGGAAAAACAAATACACTTCCACTTCATGTTGAAATACTCTTTAATGAATTTCAATATGTTCCGGCATTTGCTGTATCTTCAATACTTGTTATGATGGCTGTAATCGTACTTGCAATTCGCAGTATTTTAGAATACAGAGGAAAGAAGGCGGAATAGAATGTATGTTGAACTTAAAAATATAAATAAAAGTTTTGGTGATTTTAAAGCTTCGGATAATGTTAGTTTTGAAATAGAAAAAGGAACACTTGTTGGACTTTTAGGACCGAGCGGAAGTGGAAAAACCACTATATTAAGAATGATTGCAGGACTTGAAACACCTGACAGCGGAGATATAATTATTAACGGAAAAAGAGTAAATGATGTACCGGCTGGAAAAAGAGGAATAGGTTTTGTTTTTCAAAACTACGCACTTTTCAGATATATGACTGTGTATGATAACATTGCATTTGGACTTACTGTTCAAAAGGTTGATAAAAGAAAAATTGATAAACGTGTAAATGAACTTATAGAACTTATAGGACTTAAAGGACTTGAAAAAAGATATCCAAGTCAGCTTTCAGGCGGACAACGTCAAAGGGTTGCATTTGCAAGGGCTTTAGCACCTAATCCGCAATTGCTTTTACTTGATGAGCCGTTTGCGGCAATTGATGCAAAGGTAAGACAGGAACTTCGTACATGGCTTAAAGATATGATTCAAAAGCTTGGAGTAACGAGCATATTCGTAACGCATGATCAAGATGAAGCTATAGAAGTTGCAGATACAATTATAATAACAAATAAGGGCAAAATAGAACAGGTAGGTACTCCAAGAGAAATATACACTTTGCCGAAAACCGCATTTTCATGTTCGTTTTTCGGTAATGCTTCATACCTCAATAACTATGAGAAGTTTTTAAGTTTTGACAAGATTGAGGGAGTAGAAAAAGCCATTGTAAGACCTGAATTTATAAAAATTACAAAAAAGGACGAATTTCAAAAATATGTAGCTTCTGTTTCAGAGGGAGTTGTAGAACAAGTCATGTTCCGAGGAGATACAACTGAAGTTATAGTGCGTGTAAATGATTCTGTTATAGTTGCAAAACGTGGCCTTGATGAACCTACAATTGATGTGGGAGAAAAAGTAAATGTATTTATTTACCGTATTTTTGTTACAGTCGGTGATAATGCATATTTGCTTGAAAATAAAAACCTTAACGAAAGTTCAGTTGTAATTTAATGAGGTGTATTGAATGAATGTAAAAAAACTTGATACTGATATTTTAATTATAGGCGGAGGTACAGCAGGTTGTTATGCAGCACTTACTGTCAGAGAAAATAAACTGAATGACAACAAGAAAATCATCATATGCGAAAAGGCAAATATAAAACGAAGTGGTTGCCTTGCAGCAGGAGTTAATGCACTTAATGCATATATAACTGATGGGAAAACCCCAAGTGACTATGTAAATTATGCTAAAAATGACGCTGAAGAAATAGTGCGTGGTGACCTGCTTTTGACAATGTCCAAGCGATTGAATCATGTTACTGAAAAACTTGAAAAATTAGGTCTTGTAATACTTAAAGATGAAAATGGAAAATATGTTACCCGTGGCAACAGAAATATAAAAATAAACGGTGAAAATATTAAGCCAATTTTAGCCAACGCTGTAGAAAAACTTGACAATACTGAAATTTTAAATCATGTAAACGTAATAGATTTAAGCGTTAAGGACGGCAGAGTAAACGGTGCTTTTGCAATAGGTATTGACAATGGTTTATTTTATACAATAAACGCAAAGGCAGTAATAATTGCAACAGGTGGTGCGGCTGGTCTTTATAAACCAAATAATTCCGGATTTTCACGTCACAAAATGTGGTATCCACCGTTTAATACGGGTGCAGGCTATGCAATGGGTATACTTAATGGAGCTGAAATGACAACTTTTGAAATGCGTTTTATTGCTCTAAGGTGTAAAGATACTATTGCACCTACAGGGACTTTGGCACAGGGAGTTTTTGCTAAGCAGATTAACTCTAAGGGTGAAGTTTACGAACAAAAATATGGTATTACAACATCTCAAAGAGTTTATGGAACTGTAAATGAAAATATCAATGGAAATGGACCATGTTATCTGAAAACGTTAGGTATAACTGATGAACAGGACGAAGATTTGAAAAAGGCATATCTTAATATGGCACCATCTCAAACTCTTAAATGGATTGAGTCAGGAAAAAATCCGTCACAACAAAATGTTGAAATTGAGGGAACAGAACCCTATATAGTCGGTGGGCATACTGCAAGTGGTTTTTGGGTTGATACTAACAGACAGACAACTATTAAGGGTCTTTATGCTGCAGGCGATGTTGCAGGAGGTGCTCCTCAAAAGTACGTTACAGGTGCTTTAGCAGAGGGTGAAATTGCAGCAAATGCGGCGGCAAAATATATTGATGAAAATAATTTTGAAAATATAACTGTTGATGAACAACTGATAAATGAAAAGCTTTGTCAAATTAAGTGTTTTTTTGAAAATAATGATTCTATTTATACTTATGAACAACTTGAAGAAGCAATGCAAACAGTTATGGATTCATATGCAGGTGGTATAAAAACCAATTATCGTTTTAATGAAAAAAGTCTTGATATTGCAAACGAAAAAATTTCTATGCTTTATGCTCTTTCAGAAAAGCTTCATGCAGATGATTTTCATGAGCTTATGTTTATTTATGAACTCAGAGAACGTTTAATTGTATGTAAAAGCGTGATAGCTCATCTTAAAGCAAGAAAGGAAACACGTTGGCACAGTTTTGCAGAAAACCTTGATTATCCTAATAAAGACAAGAATTTTAAAAAATATGTAAATTCAAAGCTTGTAAACGGAGAAATTAAAATAATTTTCAGAGATTTGGTTAAAGAAGGTGAAACATATGAGCATAAAGATAAATAAAGACAAATGTCTTGGTTGTGGAAAATGTAAAGAGATTTGTCCGGGAAATTTAATTTATATTGATAAAAATAAAAAAGCTTTTATAAAATACCCAAAGGACTGCTGGGGTTGTACCTCTTGTGTTAAGGAATGTCCCGTTCATGCAGTAGATTTTTATCTCGGTGCTGATATCGGTGGTATGGGAAGTTTGATGCATACCGAGAAAAATGGTGATATTTTAAGCTGGATAATTAAAAAGTCAGATGGTGAAACCACCAGAATAGATATAAATACTAAAGAATCCAATAAATATTAGGAGGTATGTTAAATGAGCGAACTTACACATCTTGATAAACTTGAAGCGGAAGCTATCTACATAATAAGAGAGGTGGCAGCTGAATGTGAGAAACCTGTTATGCTTTATTCAATTGGAAAAGATAGCTCGGTAATGCTTCATCTTGCTATGAAAGCTTTTTACCCTGAAAAACCTCCCTTTCCTTTTTTGCATATTGATACAACATGGAAATTTCATGATATGATTAAATTTCGTGATGAACAAGCAAAAAAACTTGGAATTGAAATGCTTGTTTATTCAAACGAGGACGGCATAAAGCAAGGCATCAATCCGTTTGACCATGGTTCAGCTTATACTGATATTATGAAAACACAAGCTTTAAAACAAGCATTAAGTAAGTATGGTTTTACGGCAGCCTTTGGAGGAGGCAGACGTGACGAAGAAAAATCACGAGCAAAAGAACGAATATTTTCATTCAGAAATTCTGCACAAGCGTGGGATCCTAAAAATCAGCGTCCAGAAATGTGGAAACTTTATAATACTAAAATTAATAAAGGCGAAAGTATAAGAGTATTTCCGATTTCCAACTGGACTGAAAAAGATATCTGGCAATATATTCAACGTGAAAAAATAGAAATTGTTCCACTTTATTTTGCAGCACCACGTCCTGTTGTTTATCGTGATGGGAACATAATAATGGTTGATGATGACCGAATGAGATTGCTTCCCAATGAAAAACCTGAAGTTAAGTCTGTAAGATTCAGAACACTTGGTTGTTATCCACTTACCGGAGGAATTGAATCGACCGCTAATACTTTAGATGAAATTATTGAAGAAACATTAAGTTCTGTTGATTCTGAAAGAACATCAAGAGTAATAGATAAAGAGGCACAAGGAAGCATGGAAAGAAGAAAAAAGGAGGGTTATTTCTGATGAAAGGACTTCTTAAATTTATAACCTGCGGAAGCGTTGATGATGGAAAATCAACACTTATTGGACATATACTTTATGATTCAAAGCTTTTGTATGCAGACCAGAAAAATGCACTTGAACTTGATTCAAAAGTAGGAAGCCGTAACGGAAAAATCGACTATTCGCTTTTGCTTGACGGGCTTATGGCTGAAAGAGAACAGGGAATTACAATTGATGTTGCATACAGATATTTCACAACAGATAAACGCAGTTTTATTGTGGCTGATACTCCGGGGCACGAAGAATACACGAGGAATATGGCAGTAGGGGCTTCTTTTGCAGATTTGGCAATTATACTTATAGACGCATCTCAAGGAGTGCTTATTCAGACAAGGCGTCATGCCAGAATATGTAAACTTATGGGTATAAAATATTTTATTTTTGCAGTAAATAAAATGGACCTTGTAAATTATTCGCAAGAACGTTTCAAGGAAATTCAAGAGCAGGTAAATATTTTAAAATCAGAACTGGATTTGGATAACATTAAGATAATACCAATTTCAGCTACAGAGGGTGACTTTGTTACAAAGCGTTCAGAAAAAATGTCTTGGTATAATGGAGAACCTCTTTTGGAATACTTAGAAAAAGTAGCTGTTGATGAAACAAACGAACAGGGATTTTATATTCCTATTCAAAGGGTATGCCGACCTAACAGCAATTTTAGAGGATTTCAGGGACAGATTGAATCTGGTGAGATAAAGGTTGGTGACGAAATTCATATTTTGCCAAGTGGAGAAAAAGCTAATATAAGTAAAATTTTAATAACAGACAAGGAGTCAGAAAAAGCTCAAAAAGGACATGCAGTTACATTATGTTTGGATAAGGAAGTAGATGTTTCAAGAGGTTCGGTAATTGTAAATTCAACAGATATTGCCACATATAAAAAGCTTAAAGTATCCCTTTTATGGACAGATGATGAACCATTGAAAATCGGTAAGGATTATTGGGTAAAACTTGCAACAAAAACAATTCCGGCAATAGTTACAAAAATTGAATATTCTATTGACGTAAATACTGGTGAACATTTAAAAACTGAAATAATAAGGAAAAATGAAATTGCACTTTGCGAGATACTGCTTTCAGAACCTATAGTTGCAGATAAATTTGAATATCATAAAACTTTAGGAGAACTCATACTTATTGACCGTATTACAAATATGACTTCTGCTTGTGGAGTTGTTGAATCGTTAAGTGAAAAACAGAGTGGTTTTTCGGAAAAAGCGTCATTTAAAAATGGAAGTCTTGAAGCCAGAGGAGATATATTTGAAGAATTTTATTATGATTTAGAAAGTCAGTCGGTTTTAAAATATCAGACTGTAAACAAAACATATACCATTGAAGATGAGATTCCTATAAAAGGCGAGAGTTACTCATATCCAGATGATTTTGATATAATTGTTTTACGTGATGGCATTGCAATTAATGTAAGAGAGCATAAAATTAAAAACATAATTAAATCAAAAAATTTGCATTACAACAATGTTCCAATTATAAACGGCAGAGGTTTTAAAATTGATATAAATAGTGAGGAAGAACTCAGACGTTTTCTATATAATTATGATAAACTTAATATAAGCGAGCAAAGCAAATTTTATTCTGAAAATATGCTGTTTGACACATATAGAAAAATAATTATAAAAGAAAAATAATTATTCCTATCATTCCTATTTACTAAATATGAAAATTATGATATAATATTTATATAAAAGCTTAAAAGGCGGTGATGGTATGAATTTTAATACAAAATTGCTTCATGATAATGTAGCATTAAATAAAAATGAGGGTTCGACTCTTACCCCAATTTTTCAGACCTCAGCTTTTTCTTATGAAACAGCTGAGGATTTAGAAAACATTTTTAATAATAAAGCAGGTGGATATGCATATACAAGAATAGGCAATCCGACAGTTGCGTCTTTTGAGAAAAAGGTAGCAGGCATTGAACACGCAATTGGTGGAGTTGCTTGTTCCTCTGGGTCGGCTGCAGTAGGAATTGCACTACTGAATATTTTAAAATCGGGTGACGAAGTTATAGCATCAAGTGGTATTTATGGTGGAACACTTGATTTATTTAAAGACCTTGAAAGCTTTGGTATAACCGTAAAATATGTGAGCGATAATACTCCTTCAGAAATTGAAAAGCTTATCACTAATAAAACACGAGCGGTATTTGTTGAGGTTATTGGAAATCCACGACTTGATGTTACTGATATAGGTGCAGTTTCCAAAACGGTACATAAATATAAAATTCCATTTATTGTAGATTCTACAACTGCAACTTCTTTTCTTGTAAAACCAATTGATTTAGGTGCGGATATAGTTGTACATTCTTCGTCAAAATATATAAACGGCACAGGTAATGCTATAAGTGGAATAATACTTGATAGTGGTAATTTTAAATGGGATTATGATAAATTTGAAACTCTTTCAAAATATAAAAAATTCGGAAAATTTGCATATCTATCAAAATTAAAATTTGGACTTTGGAGAAATTTGGGATGTTGCCTTTCACCAATGAATGCGTTTTTAAATAATATTGGTATTGAAACACTTGGAATAAGAATGGAGCGTGCTTGTCAAAACGCATATGAACTTGCGAAATTTTTAAGCTGTCAATATAACATTACGGTAAATTACCCTGCACTTGATGGAAATCCTTATAAAGCAATTGTTGATAAGCAGTTTTCAGGTTGGGGCGGAGCTATACTTACCCTTAGAGCAGGAAGTAAAGAAAGTGCATATAAGCTTTTAAATGCACTTAAATACCCGCTTATCGCTTCAAATATTGGTGACGTTAAAACACTTGTTATTCACCCATATTCAACCCTTTTTGCACATAGTAATGAAGAACAGAAAAATTCAGCGGGTGTATATGAGGATTTAATTCGTGTAAGCGTTGGTATAGAAGATATTGATGACTTAAAAGAAGATTTTAAACAAGCAATTGAAAAATCAAGAATTTGATATGTTTTAAGGAGGATATTTTTATGGCAGTAGATTATGGCACTTTGAAAAAAGGTGGCTTCATGCGTCAGAAACAAAAAAATAATTTTTCTCTCAGATTAAGAGTGGTAGGAGGAAATCTTACGGCAAAACAACTTGCTAAAATTGCTGAAGTATCCGACAAATACGGCGAAGGTTACGTTCATTTAACATCACGTCAAAGTGTTGAAATTCCTTTTATAAAACTTGATGATATAGATGAAGTTAAAAATGCTCTTGAAGAAAGTGATGTTCAGCCGGGTGCTTGTGGACCTCGTGTTCGTACAATAACTGCTTGTCAGGGCATGGCAATTTGTCCCAGTGGTTGTATTGATACATATGCACTTGCCAAAGAACTTGATGAAAGATATTTTGCAAAAGAGCTTCCACATAAATTTAAATTCGGGATTACTGGTTGCCAGAATAACTGTTTAAAGGCGGAAGAAAACGACTTGGGAATTAAAGGTGGAATTAAAGTTTCATGGATTGAAGAAAAATGTATCGGATGTGGTGTTTGTGTAAAGGCTTGTAGAAATGGTGCAATCACAATGAATGATAACAAGATATCAATTGATGAAACAATGTGTAATTTCTGCGGAAGATGTATTAAATCATGTCCTACTGACAGCTATGACACTATTCGTGGCTACATAGTATCATTTGGTGGGCTTTTTGGCAACAGTATCAATAAAGGTGAAACTATTATTCCCTTTATAGAAGACCATGATAAGCTTCTGAAAATATGTGATACAGCTATAACTTTTTTTGAGCAGAATGCAAATGCAGGAGAAAGATTTAAGTTTACAATTGATAGGGTTGGAAAAGATAAGTTCAAAGGAAAAATTTTGGAGGTATATAATGAGTGAGATTAGACCAAATTATATAGTAGATATTACAGATGTTGTCTGCCCTACAACTTTTGTTAAGGCAAAAGTGGCACTTGAAGAACTTGAGGAGGGTGAAATTTTAAGCATTAAAATGAATGATGGAGAACCCGTTCAGAATGTGTCACGCAGTATTAAGGAAGAAGGTCACGAGATTCTTAAACTTATTGATAATAATGATGGCACATATAATCTTTTGGTCAGAAAGGTAGGCGATTAAATGGCGAATAAGGTCAACTATGACGAATTTAAACATCTGCTTAAAAAAGATGGTAAACTGGTTGCTGATTTTTATTCAGACTCATGCGTTGCTTGTAAAAGAATTTCTCCGCTTATTGCTGAAGTTGAGGAAGAAACCGAAAACGTTAAGTTTGTAAAAATAAATGTAAATTTTGAACAGAAACTTGCTGAAGAATATGATGTAATGGCACTTCCAACGCTTGTCTTTTTTGAAAACGGTGTTGAAAAGTCAAGGCATACAGGAATTATAAAAAAGCAAGAGTTAATTGATTTAATTTGAAGGAGTGAGTGTTTTGAATATAACAGTTGCAGGAGAAAAAAAACAATACGATGAGGGTATTACAGTAGCAAAGCTTATAGAGCTTGAAAATGTTAAAACACCCGAATATGTTACGGTTACAATTAATGATGATTTTGTTGAAAGTGGAACTTTTGATAAGATTGTTATTAAAGAGGGTGACCAAATTGAATTTTTATACTTCATGGGAGGTGGACAGTAATGGCATTTACCAATGAACAGCTTGAACGATATTCAAGACATATTATATTGAAAGAGGTGGGTGCAAAGGGTCAAAAAAAGCTTCTTAATGCAAAAGTGCTTATAATAGGTGCAGGCGGACTTGGTGCACCTGTAGCAATGTATCTGGCAGCAGCAGGCGTTGGAACAATAGGAATTGTTGATGCAGACGAAGTTGATTTATCAAATCTTCAAAGACAGATTATACATACAACTATTGATATTGGAAAAGCTAAGGTTAAGTCGGCAGAAGAAACTATGATACAGATAAACCCTGATATTACAGTAAAAACATATCGCACATTTGTTGATAGCTCTAATATTAATGAACTTATTGCGGACTATGATTTTATAATTGACGGTACAGATAATTTTCCTGCAAAGTTTTTAATTAATGATGCTTGTGTAATGGCAAAAAAGCCTTTTTCTCATGCTGGAATAATAAGATTTAAAGGACAGCTTATGACCTACGTTCCCGGAAAAGGTCCTTGTTATCGATGTGTATTTAAAAATCCACCTCCAAAAGATGCAATACCAACTTGTAAGCAAGCTGGTGTAATCGGTGCAATGGGCGGTGTAATAGGAAGCTTGCAGGCAATGGAAGCTATAAAATATATTTTGGGGGTTGGTGAACTCTTAACAGGTTATCTGCTTACATATGATGCTCTTACAATGAATTTTCATAAAATTAAACTTCCAAAAGATACTCATAACTGTGCAGTGTGTGGAGATAATCCTACTATTACCGAGCTTATCGATTATGAACAAAAAGTTTGTGAGGGAAATTAAATGATAAAAATTAAAAAGGATGATTTTGAAAAAATCGTTAATAATGCAAAAGAAAATCTTCCAAATGAGGCTTGCGGTCTTATAGGTGGTAAATTAGTCGGAAAGGATAAAATAATAGAAAAAGTTTATATCCTTACAAATATTGATAACTCAAATGAACATTTTTCTATTGACCCTAAAGAACAGCTTGCGACAGTTAAGGATATGAGAAGCTTGGGAATTGTTCCACTTGGAAATTGGCATTCACACCCAGAGTCGCCATCTCGTCCATCAGATGAAGATAAAAGACTTGCATTTGACAGTAAAGCAAGCTATTTGATTTTGTCACTTATGGATATAAATAATCCTGTGCTTAATTCATTTCATATTTTTGGAGAAGATCCTAAAGAATCTTTAAAGGAAGAACTTGTTATAGAATAAATAAAGCGAATTTTTGTAGTTTGCCTTAAAGGAGTGATTTTTTGCTTGATGTTTTAATAATAGGTGGAGGTTCAGCCGGTTTGTCTGCAGCAATTTATGCGTGCAGAGCAAAACTTAAAAGTCTTGTACTTGAAAAAGAATATATGGGATTGGGTCAAATTGCTGACAGCGAACGAGTTGAAAATTATCCTGCATTATATGGAATAAGTGGCTATGATTTAGCGTTTAAGTTTCATGAACACGCTGAAAAAGTTGGTGCTTGTTTTAAAGAAAATGAAGCAGTTAAAATAGAAAAAAATAAAGATAAAATTACTTGGAAAGTGACTTTAGATAGCGGCGAAACAATTGACACAAAAACAATTGTTTATTGTGCAGGAACTTATCGCAGACGACTTAATATAAAAGGTGAAAAAGAGTTTTCTGCAAGGGGAATTTCCTATTGTGCAATATGCGATGGTGCATTTTATAAGGATAAAAATGTTGCAGTAATAGGTGGTGGCGATACTGCACTTACAGATGCAATATATCTTTCAAAAATTGCAAAACTTATTTTTATAATTCACAGACGTGGTGAATTAAGAGCAAATAAAACACTTCAAAAAAAAGTTGAAGAAACTGAAAATATAAAATTGATTTTAAATTCAACTCCAATTGAATTTTTTGGTGATAAAATGCTTTCAGGAATAAAGTATATTCAAAATTCAGAGGAAAAATCAATTGATATTAGTGGTTCATTTACTGCAATTGGTTCGATTCCAAATATTGATATTTTAAAGGGAATAGCAGAACTTGATGAAAAAGGATATGTTATAGCTGACGAAACTGGTGTGACTTCGGCAAAGGGCATTTTTGTTGCAGGAGATGTAAGAACAAAAGCATTACGACAAGTGATAACTGCTACGGCAGACGGTGCAAACTGCATTGAGTCGGTTATAAATTTTTTGAAATATAATTAAATCAAAATTTAAAAGCGATATCGATAGTTTTATTGATATTGCTTTTTTCATAATAAGTTACTGAGAGTTGTAAAATATTATTGAAAAAATGCAAAAAATAAATATGAGATTAAAGTGAAGTGTATCCCAAAGTGTGGATACAGACAAATTTTAAAATTTAAAAACACCGAACATTACATTAAAAATGTGATATATGCTTAACGTGTTTAAGTCAATTGTCTTTCTTGGAAACCAAAGCGTTAAACTCTGGTGGTTTTGTGGCAATGCCCCATTATTTCTTTTTGGCTTAGGTACAACTATGTTTTTTTATAAATGTTGAAATCTGCTATTTTTTAAGCTACATAATATAATTAAAATTAATGTTTCTAATATAACCAAAATAATATATGGAACTATATTTCCATTGTTTTCAATAGGATTTATAGCCACTATATGTATTAATAAATTCCATGCAAAATGATATGTCATTGCCGATACTATATTGTGGGTAATACTCATCAAAAAGCTGTAAATATAGCTTTCAATTATACAGCTAATAAAAAATAATAAAATTGGTACTTCTATACGATTTTGCAAAAAGTAATGATAATGCCATAAACACCATATTACGCCTACAGCACAAGGAATCAGCCATTTATTAAATCCACACATCTTGAGCATTGGTTCCAAATATCCACGCCAACCTATTTCTTCTGCAAAAAAAGCCCATAGTAGGATAATAAATTGGGATATCGAGATATTTCCTAATATAAAATTTCTTTCAAACAAGATGCAAAAGATTATTTTTGCTAAAAACATTGTCGTACAGGCAATAATAAATGGAAGAATGATAGATATTATCAAATATTCTTTGTGAAACATTTGAGAAAAATAAGTTTTAGCTTTTTTGTTCAAACATAACACAATAATCGCCGAAATTGTTGGAGAAGCAGCTTGTATCCCATAAAGAACAAAATCAATAAAACCATTTGTAATTAGTGTTTGTGCAACAACAGCTACACAAGGTAACAAAAACGCAATGAATAAAAATAGAATTAAATTTTTGAATATTTTGTTTTTTGTATAACTGATGTTCATGGTTAATTCATTATCATTCTCCATTTTAAACTTCCCTTTTGCTATATACCTTTGTTGAAATGAGTGCAAAAATAAACGTAAACGCTATTCCAATTAACGCACACACTATCATAAATGCCGTTTTGTGATTCATAAGTATTGGTGTTAAAAAAATTGCCAATTTATCAATATTTATTGCTTTTGTTTTTACAATTATAAAGAGTATGCCTATTAATACTAACAAAGATATAGTCTGAGTTGCAACTTCCTTATCGCTTCCGAAAATTATATTTAGCATTAAGCAGTATGATACCATAAAACAGTTAAGTGCGAACACGAACACCGCCGTTACGGGTATAGTTATATTTACATCAATCAGCATATCATAAAGTGGTTCAAAACTACTATCTTGATGTTTTTGAAAAAGTTCTCTGAAAATATCTAATTTTTCCGACAGTATACCAACAAACATTGATAAAAAACAGGCAACAAAATTTATCGCTAATCCAAGGGTAAAATGGGCAAAGATACATTCATGGCGTTTGCAGGGGACTGAGTGAAAAACTCTGCCCGTGGGCTGTTCGGTCATTGCAATTATTGGAATTACTCCTATTCCAAAAAATGTGGTCATTACAGGCAATAGATGCGGGAATACAAGTATTGAAATAATGGCGAACAGAAAAAACACAGCGGTCAAGGGAATAATCGTTTTTCTGCGTATCATATAAAAATCAAGCTTCATAAGATTTAAAATTCGTTTTGCTTTAGTCATTTTTTTCACGCTCCTTTGCAATAAACACAAGTATTTCATCAAAATTTGCAGGTTCTCTTACAATGCTTTCGGGCAGTTGGTTTTTAAATTTTCGTTCAAGCAGTGCCTCAAAGCCGTTTCTGTAATTCTTAAAGCCTATTGTTTTACACTTTAAGTTGGAGGGCAAATCGTCCTCATTGCCTTTTATTACAAGATATTTTTCCAAAAGTTTGTCCTTTGTTCCGCTATAAAAAGTTTTGCCATAATTTAAAACCGTAACATAATCGGCAATGCGTTCAACATCAGCGGTTATGTGCGTTGAAAACAGCACTCCTTTATTTTCGTCAGCAACAAAGTCTGAAATAATATCCAAAAGTTCATCTCTTGCAACGGGGTCAAGACCGCTTGTTGGTTCATCAAGTATCAAAAGTTTTGGGTCATGAGCAAGAGCCGTTGCAATCATCAGTTTCATTTTCATGCCCTTTGAAAACTTTCCGCAGGCTTTTTTCTTGGGCAGGTTGAATTTTCCGGTCAGTGAGAAAAACTTATCTTCATTCCATGAACTGTAGAATTTTTTCAGCGTTTTGTTTATAGTGTTCGGCGTAAAATGTGGTGGGAACATAAGTTCATCAAAAACAATGCCAATATCCTGCTTGATAATTTCGGGGCTTTTTTGAACATCTTTACCGAATATTAAAATTTCTCCATCATCAGGTGTTGACATATTCAGCATATTGCGAATAACCGTTGTCTTTCCTGCACCATTTTGCCCAACAAATCCCATAACAAAACCTTTGGGAAGTGTCATATTAAAATCTTTAAGCTTAAACCCTTCATAACTTTTGCAAAGATTTTTTATTTCTATCAAATTTGTATCATTCATTATTATCCTCCTCCATTAAAATTTTCAAAAGAGAGAGCAGTTCGTCATCAGAAATCATAGCGATTTTTGCCTTGTTTATGGCACTTTCCAAATCGTTCTCAATTTCGCTTATAATTCTTTCACGCATAAGCTCATTGTTTCTTTCGGCAACAAAATATCCTTTTCCCGCAACCGGCACAATATACCCTTGTTCGCACAGGTCGCTGTACGCCCTTGTGGTTGTTATCACTCCAATTTTCAAGTCTTTCGCAAGACTTCTTATAGACGGCAATTGTTCATTTTCCTTAACATCACCTGAGAGAATCTGCTCTTTAACCTGTTCTTCAATCTGCTCATAAATCGGTTGTTCCGACTTGTTTTTCAAAAATATTTTTAGACTCATTGTGGTATACCTCTGTACTTACTGTTATTATCATGATAGATACAGTATAACACAATACTTTGTATTTGTCAAGTATAAGTTTTAGTTTTTGTATATCTGCACAAAAATCCATAAGCTTTTTATATAAAATAACTATTTTTTTAGAATATAAAATTATGGCGATTTAATATGCAAATATGAAGATTAAAAAATTATTTTTATTAATGTATTATCCTGCTTATAGCGGGAGAATACAAGAAGTTTTTTGTAGCTTTAGCAAAATCAGAAACTTATTAAACAAAAAAATTTTGAAAATTGATTTCTGCATATTAATTAAATTTAAGCTTGCTTTTTATAAATAAATATGTTACAATATATCATAGAAATAGTTTTTAGTTAATTTAAATTGAAAGGAATGATTTTCTTAAATATCTAATAAATCGGATAATTCAAATAAAGCATCAAAAGAAATTGTTAAATTGTGAATTATATTGGGACTTTTTGCAACTATTTTAATAATTGTAATCTTAGTTATTTTTGGTCTTGTGGCTAAAAACGTATATAAAATGATTGATAATTCAAACAGTGCAGATAGTAAAAGTTTAACAATTGTTGAAAGTTCTGAAGAAAATTCAAGCAATTCTCAAGAAAATATTAAACCACACAATTATGAAAAAGTCAAGGGGCTG
Source organism: uncultured Clostridia bacterium (assembly GCA_947631445.1). Classification (GTDB taxonomy): domain Bacteria; phylum Bacillota; class Clostridia; order Oscillospirales; family Ruminococcaceae; genus CANRLN01. The sequence goes on along the minus strand of CANRLN010000007.1, from coordinate 10,833 downwards.
GACTGGTCAATTTGCGTTGTTAAAAAATATATTTACAAAATTACTTAAAAAAACCTTGTGTGTTTCCCTGCCTACGGCGGGGAATACATAGATAAAAAATATATTTTTTATAAAAATTAATTTCCGTGTTCAGATTAAAAAAAGTCTTGACTTTTGTTGTGAAAATATGTTATAATAAATACAATATACATAGGTTTTAATAGTGAAAGGTGAGGATAATTTGAGTACGTTTTTAGTGTATGCTTTTTTATTTTTTGCAGGTTGTTTAATTGGGTGGGTGCTGGAACTATTTTATCGGCGTTTTAAATCAGAAAATACAAGCAGAAAATGGGTGAATCCCGGGTTTTTAAATGGACCTTATCTGCCCATATATGGGTTTGGTCTATCGGTGTTATTTACACTTGCATCAGTGGAACAGTTTATAAATATAGATAATATTATTGTAAGGAAATTGGTGCTATTTTTACTTATGGCTTTTGCAATGACGATTATTGAACTTATTGCTGGGGAAATATTTATTATAAAAATGAAGATTAAGCTATGGGATTATTCTTCAAGATTTGGAAACTATAAAGGCATTATCTGTCCTTTGTTTTCAATGTTCTGGGCTTTGTTAAGTGCTGTTTACTGTTTCTTAATTCACCCTCATATATTAAATGCTTTACAATGGCTTTCAAACAACATTGCTTTTTCATTTGTAATTGGTTTTTTCTATGGTGTATTTTTTGTTGACCTTTGCATAACATTCAGGGTTGCCACAAAAATAAAAGAATTTGCAAGTACTAATCATATGATAATACGTTATGAAGAATTAAAAAGTAATATTATTGAGGTCGCTGAAAAGAAAAAGCAGAAAACCCATTTTTTACTATCCATGGCGTCTGAAAACAAAATCCATGAACATTTGCGTGAATATATAAAAATCCAACGTGAAAGACAAAAATTAGATAAGCTAAACGACTTTATCACTTCCATAAAAAAATAGAATATTGGTTAAATGTTTCTCCCGTTCACAGCGGGAGAAATATTATTTTAATTAACTGTTTTCCATAAAAAATGTTTTTTATATATTTATTGACTTTTGGCGAATTTTAGTGTATAATAAGAGTATGAATTTTAGCAGGATACTTTAGATAGTTATTCAAGTGCTACAATTTTAGCACACTGCTTTTATGAAATAGTAGCATTTTGAGGTGGTTTGATGAAAGATGCAATATTAAAGTATAGTGAAAAAGTAAAAGCTAAGCTTAATTGGTATACAGAACATGACCTGACAAATGCTTGCAAAGACCTAAAAGATTTTTTTGATAAAGGTATATATTTTATTGAAAGAACAAATAAAACAGATTTTTCAAAGTTTGCTGAGGAATTTGGTTTTGAACTGCCGAATGATATTAAAGAGTATATAAATTTATTTTATCACCCATATATAATTGGATTTTACAAGCTTGAAGAATGTATAATTTTATTTTCGGTTATAAAATTTGATAACGAATCTGAAAATGATGTTTTATTCCATGAAAATGGAGTAATCAAACTTGCAAGGGAATGGCATTCAGTATTTGGCGGTAATATAAAGAAATATCTTCCAATAGGATGGCTAGAATATTCTGGACGATATATATTATACGATATTAAAACTGGAAAAATATATGAAGAAGATTTCGACCAAGAAGGTATACCTTCAGATGAGCCATTAGCAAATTCTTTTAAAGATTTGATTGGAAATTTGGAACTTGTGCCTAATAAAAAAGAGGATTGAAATGGAAAAGTTGAGATTATTTACGAAATTTAAAGTGTGCAAATCTTTAGATATGTTTAATAAGGGGGATATGCCTGCACCATGATTGATAACACATTTTATTTAGGGTTTGAGGGTGAACCAGAAATACATTTCATTCTAAAAAAAGTAATTAGGAATATATATTTGCTTTATGGGAAGGTTATTTTGATAGAATTATGTCTTTATTAAAACCAGACAAAGGAGTATGGACAGGTATAGCGTATGTTTATCATATGGATATTGGGTGATATGATGAAGAAGTACGGGAAATTGATGATATTCATGACGCATACACTAAGTTTAGGTCTATTCTTGCATCAGAATTAGATAGCACAAGCCAAAAAGTATTGTTTAATATTTGTGCATTATTAAATAAAGCTATATTAAGTAATTGTCAAGTTTTTATAAGCAGGTTATAAGATATAATTATACTTTCTATATATTTATTGATAGGAGGATAAAATTATGGTAGAAATACATTGTTGGGTTACAATTAGAACTCATTATTCCTTAGAAGATGATAATTTAGAAAATACAATAAAATTAATAAACGATAAAATCACTTCATTTTTATTAAACGAAGTTGTCATCAAAGCTATGAATGGTGAGTATTATCTTGAGTTTTCAATGTTTTCTAATCACATGGCACAAGACGCAAAAAATTTGTTAGAACTGTTTTATTACATAGGTGAAGTCGCAATAGGAAGTTATGGATTATTATATCTTCATAATGATGAAGATGCAGTAAAGCATAATTCATTTAAGGTTTATAGGCTTTGCAAAGGAAAGGTAATTGAACATGACGATAAATTGTTGTCGCCTTGTATTCCTATGGTAGAAGAATAATTTTCGTTACCTAAGGCTGTTTCTTTTTCCAATAAAATAAATGTGGAAATAAGTTTTGATATTTGAAATTAAATAATAATTTATGAAGGGAAATAATTATGAAAGAAATAAAAACAGCAACAGCGAATGATTTGAAGGAAATTTTAGAACTGCAATATATTGCTTATCAAAGTGAAGCAAAATTATTAAATAATCCCAACATTCCGCCTCTGAAACAAACCATTAAAGACACACAATCCGATTTTGAAAAGGGAATTATTCTTAAAATGGTGGAAAACGGTAAAATAATCGGTTCTATCAGAGGTTATGTTTTGGGTGATACTGTATATATTGGAAAACTTATGGTTCTTCCCGATTATCAAAGGCAAGGTAACGGCACTTTACTGTTGCAGGAGATAGAAAAGCATTTTAATATGAAGAGATTTGAATTGTTCACAAGCACATTAAGCAAGTCTAATATTCGATTATATAAAAAGAATGGATACCGCCCTTTTGATGAAAAGCAAATATCTGACCAATTAGCATTTATATATTTTGAAAAAATTATTATCTGAATTCCTGTTTATAGCTGTTGCTTTCTCGTTGCATTGTACGCTGCTTGATACAGATATAGAAATATGGTATATTGAACCTATTCAAGCAATAAATTTTGCTGATATTATCCCAATTGATGAAGATAATATCAACTTTAAATAAAGAGGAGGGTTGAAATGGAAGAATATAATGGTGAAAAAGACATGGAAAAATTCATGTCTTTTTGTAAACAAAATGCAAAATACAAGTTTAAGCCTATGAGTGATGAGAGGATTAAGGTAATTTGTGATGCTTATCCTGATAAAAAGATACCAAAGCAATTTATTTCTTTTTTGAAAAATGCAGGTGATTTTTTTGAGCTATGGAACGGTTCTGATTATATTTTGGTTGATGATAAAGGTTGCTTTATGGATATTCGAGCTAATGTGAAGAATGATATAGTGCTTGATGCCTTGTTTAAAAACTATGGTTTTTCATATGATGATTGTCTGTTCTTTTTTAGTCATCAAGGCAAGTCATACTGCTTTTTTCAATTAAGCGACAGTGATGCTTCCACTGTTTATATATTAGATGCAGATGTTGAGCCACAACAAGTGTTGAAAACTACATTTATAGATTTTTTAATAGATACTTATAATTCTTATGTTTCAGTACATGAAAAGTTGGAAAATCCATGGAGAAAATGCCGTGCCGATATGGCACAATGTATTATTCAAGATGTGATGAATAAATTCAATAGTATTATTTCTATTCCATATGCGTTTGATAAGTATAGAATAACTTATACAAGCAATAAGAATTTAAATTTTATGTCTTATCTTAATCCAATATTGAAAAAATGTATTTCTACTATTAATGCAATATATATATGTTCTCAAGGAACAATGTATCTTTACTTTCCCAATAAGAATTTTGATTGTAATAACTCAATTAAATTCAATTTATATGACGATAGTAATTTCATAATAGATAGAGAATATAAATGGGGCTGGTTCACTATAAAAGATAAGGTTTATGTTTTTGGTGATAAGTTCAAAGCACTAATAGAAGAAAATATAGATAAATTTAACTTATCTACATTTGATAAAGATAGTATAAATTTTAAATAAAAAGGAGAACTAAAATGGAAGAATATAACGGCGAAAAAGACATAGAAAAATTCATGTCTTTCTGTAAGCAAAATGCAAAATACAAGTTTAAGCCTATGAGTGATGAGAGGATTAAGGTAATTTGTGATGCTTATCCTGATAAAAAGATACCAAAGCAATTTATTTCTTTTTTGAAAAATGCGGGTGAGTATTTCTCACCGTGGAGTGGTTCTGACTATTTCTTGGTAGATGAAAATAATGAGTTTATAGATTTTAGAGAGTACATTAAAGAATGGGAAGATGATGATAAGAAATTTCGTGAGTTTGGATTTTCATATTATGAGTGCTTGTTCTTTTGGAATCACCAAGGTAATGCTTATTACTTTTTCAGGCTTGATGACAACTATAATAGCAATAACGACCCTTTAGTATATATGATAGTTTGTGACGAGATTGGAAAACCGAGGAAGCCTTTTCATTTTACAGAAATGATAATAAACAATTATAACGCAAGTATTAAGTATAGAAAGGAAGCAGAAAGTCCGTGGTGTTTTGGCACGAGTGAAAATAATCCTTTTACTGTGCAGATTTTAAATGAACTTAATGATGTGTTTTCGTATTCTCAAAATGAGTGTTCAATTAAAATCCCCTATGAACATGATGTTTATGCTATAAAAAACAATGCTACTTCTAAAGAGTGTTTCAATGTTTTAAACACATTGTTAATTAAAAGTCTGGCTGAATTAGATTCGGTACTCATTTACTTTAATGGTGTTTTATACATTTATTACCCTGGCAGAAACACTCAGTTGGATAATTCTATTAATTTAGATGTATATAAAGATAAAACATTTATATTAGATAGAATGTATAAATATGGTTGGTTCACTATAAAAGATAAGGTTTATGTTTTCGGTGATAAGTTCAAAGCACTCATAAAAGAAAATATAGATAAATTTAACTTATCTAAAATTTATTAATCTTAATGGAGGTAATACTATGAATTTTAATATACGTTTATGTTATCCAGATAAACTTAATATATCTAAAAAATACTTTCCTACAGACCATGAAATTATTTGGGAGATGTGTAGGGTTATGAACTAAACCAATGATATTGAATTTTGTATTGATGGTATTTCTTATGAAGAGAGAATGACTGGTCTTTGGCTTTCTACCGACTGGGATTTAGATTTGTTGCTCTGAAATAACACCCTTATCCATTTCATGCACGGTATCGCAAAGCACCGAAATATCCTCTGCTGAGTGAGAGCAAATTAAAATGGTTTTTCCCTCATCTTTGTAAGACAAAAGATACTCACGCATATCCTTAACACCGTCCTTATCAAGACCATTAAATGGCTCGTCCAAAATAAGAATATCTGGATTTTCCATAATCGCCTGTGCAAGCCCTAAACGTTGTCGCATACCAAGCGAATATTTTCTAACATGACGTTTCAAATCGGGGTCAAGTCCTACCTGTTTCATGCTTTTGCGAATTTCTTCTTTTCCGATTTTATTGTTTAAACCTGCCAAAAGTTTTAGATTTTTATATCCCGAATAATAGGGAATAAATCCCGGAGTTTCAATGATAATTCCCATGTTTTTTGGGAAATCAACGTCTTTTCCCACACGCTTTTTATCAACGATTATTTCACCACTTGTAGGCTTGATAAATCCGCAAATGCACTTCATAAGCATAGTTTTTCCGCTCCCGTTTCTGCCGATTAGTCCGTGTATTTTTCCCTGCTCGAATGTAACGTTTATGTGCTTTAAAATTTCCGTTTTTGAAAGCGTTAAACAAACATCTTTTACGTCTATTATGTTCTTCATTATTCCGTTCCCCCTTACATTGCAATTTCCATTACGTTATCATAGTTAAATTTCTTTATTGCGACAAAACAAAATACAAGCAAAACCAAAATAAATATACAAAGATATAATACGGAAAAATAAATCGGCATCACAGGCTGACGGAAATATTTTGTGTAGTGAAGCCATATTACAGAGTTTGCCATCGGGGTTATCCACATAAGGCTTGATTTTATTGAACACAGTGCCGTGCCAAGCGAGATTATAGCACCTGCCATTACAAAACCGAAAGTTTTTTGCTTTATAAGAGAAAAACTTAAAAGCAAAAGCCCTAAAATTATTAAATACGCAAAAATAAACAGATAACTTTGTACTGCCGCTGAAAAAACGTCAAGCTGATTATACAGATTTTCGGGCAGAAGTTGCACTCCAAAATTGCCCGATTGTTCGGGAAACTGCTGTGCAAATTTTAAAGTAACGTTGCTCCAACCGTTGTACCAAAATCCCCTTGAAAGCATTGGAATTACCGTACCAAGAAATATAACCGCAAGAAAGCTTAGTGCCATAAATATAAGCTTTAAAATTTGCCCCACAAGCCAGTTTATACGTCCTATTCTTATTATATAAAACACTGTATTTGTATCAATCTTCGGATAGTCTGCAATAAGCGTTAAGAAAACAAGTGGAATTATTAGTAATATTGCACTCGAATTTGCAACGGCAATAAAAGGCTCTAAAATATTAAGTGGCTCATTCATAAGCTGGGAATTTTTTAACAAAGGCTCTACCGCAAAGTTGTAAATAAAAATAAGCATTACGGCAAGTATAATCATTCGAGCGTCGCACACCCATTTTATAAATTCGATTTTCGCACAGGAAAAACTTTGTTTCATGCTAAAATTTTTCATGTTTTAAGCCCCCTTATCCTTACGCATATTCATAATAAGTACAAAGCCGAACAGCAAAATTAACACATACGAAATATTAAAGATAAGTGAAATTTTTGCGGTTTTATCAAATTCATATGAAATTACAGATGTTATGGAATCAGGGTAAAACGAATAGATTTTCTCCATTTTTTTGAAATTACCGTTTGTAAACATTGAATTAGTTATTTTGTCCAAAGTTGTATTCCAGATATAAATAAACAAAAACGGCAGGCAGGTTATTATGTAAGGATTTTTACAAAAAGAACTTAAGAAAAAAGCAGGCATAGTTGAAATCGCACCATACAAAAATGCAGAAATCAAAGTTTTAACGCATGATAAAAACACACCGTTTGGGAACATTATTTCAAACAATTCTTTTTGTATATCGTCCGCAAAATCATAGCTTGAAACGCTCGGAAATATTATCATAACCGCCAGACCAAACAAAAGCGTACCCAAAAATACGGCAAATCCGCCGCTTAAAAAGCAAGCTAAAAATTTTGAAATGCTATACTTAAACTTCCCTGTTCTTGTTATTGTAAAACGCATAAGCCCGCTGTTTCGCTCGGCACAAAAGGTTACCATAAATGGAAAAGCAACTATAATTGGAATGAACATTCCTATATATCCCGAAAAGCATTTTGAAAAAACAACGGCAGACGAAAGTGTATAATCCTGTGTAATTATCGACCTGTCAAGCGACATTATTGTTTCCATTACAGAATATGTTTTGCTTGTTGCCGAATCTTCATATATGTTTGCGGTAAAACATAAAATCATTGTAAGAAAAACAGCACCTAAAAATCCAGTGTTTACGACAGTTTTATTTAAATCGCATTTTAATGCTTTAAACATTTTTAATTACCTCCCGGCATAATCACATGAATTTCTCCCGTTACGCAGTCAACCGTAACATAGTATACATAATAGGCATAACTATAACCATTAACCAAATTTGTATTGTCATACATTAAAAAATACCACTTTGGAGTTAAATAAATATCCTTATCCTCACCATAATCTTCTCTTGTTCCGTCAAGTTCTTTGCCTCTCGGTTCATACCAAAGTTTCACATCATCAAATTCCATATTCATATTGCTTGAAAGTTCTTTTTCCAAAATATCACAAGCAGATTTAAAAGAAACAACATTATCAAGTTTAGTTTTATCAATTGTTTTGTAGCTGTTACCACTATTAAAATTTTCAAGTTCGCCATTTTTAAAATCTGCATAGTGCTTAATATACATTACTGCTCTGCCATTAGAATCTGACGTATAATCACTATCGCCGTAAATTGCAGAAGCAGGATATATTCCAACACCATTATAATAGGATTGTAAATATACTCTGATATGAGTATTAGAATTTTTTATTGATTCTTGTAAAAATACAGGGACGCTTTCAAACTCATTGTCAAAAACTTTGTTTGTTTTTTTGGATAATTCTTCAGCCTTTTTAACAGCATTAGTTTCATTGTCATCAAGAATATCTTCATTTCGATTTATAATACAACTTTTAACCAAATCGGACATTTGAGTACTTTCCCATAGTTTTTTTAATGTTATATTTCCACAGCCATATCGTGTAAGTAAAACAGTATAATTTTCATCATTATGATCATAACAGCATTTTTTTTTCTTTTCTGGTTCGCCCGAAACGGTCGCTCCCATTGCTTCCTCAAACTTTGGAATACGTTCTAAATACCAGTTTTCATCATCTTCCACATTCGTATAAGTAACCTTAGCACTATAAATTTCATCAAACTTTTCCTGCTTTATCAAGTTTTTTTCGGGCAATTTAAATTTGGTGTATTCTGTATTGTAAGCATCGTCAAGGTCGTTCCAAACGTTTTCAGCAGATACCATTCCCGCTTTATTAACATCTTTTGTTTCGTGATTGTTGGATTTAACGCTTTCGGGTGCTTGTGTGCAGGCTGTAAGCAACAAACCTAAAGATAACAAGGTTGTAACACAAATTTTTTTCATAAAATCTTCCCCCTATTTTACAAAACGGTCTATTAGTAGCCAATAGACCGTTCCGTGATTATTATATAGATACTTTTATTTAAACAGTTTTTGATTATCTGCACAAAAAGTACAACTTGTTTTAAATTTGATTTACAAAATCTGTTTACTTTTAACAGTTCCATTATATCACATTTTTATACACAAGTCAAGTGTTTTTTTAGATTTTTTATCATTTAATACAAATTTTGTGACTATAAACAATAAATGTACAATTAATTTGGTTTATATTAACAAAAAATGTTTATAATTTATAGTTACAATTTTTAATTATAGTAGAAATTGTCGAAGATGCCACCCATTGACTTAATATGTTTTGAAGTATATTTTTAAGGCTTATTCTTGTATGCTAAATGATGCTGTATAATAAAACTTGACATTTAAAACTCAAAATGATATAATAAAATCATGTAAAAAGCGTGCAGACAAAATAAAACCGCCTTAAATTAAGGCGGTTTTTAAAATTTTGGCGGAGATGGAGAGATTTGAACTCTCGCTACGGTTTTTGCCGTACTACCGCATTTCGAGTGCGGACCCTTCAGCCACTTGGGTACATCTCCAATAACAGATTAATTATACCATAAATTAAGGCTGAAGTCAAGAGGTTTAAATAAATTTAACAGAATATTTACAAACGTATTCTAAACTAATATGACTGTAATATATTATTGTTTTAAAAAATCTTAAGTTTTTTCTTGCTGTAAATCATACCTAACTATTAATTATTTATGGTTACATTAATCATCTGTAAAGGGGTAAACATACTGTTATAAAGTCTTTTTGTAACACTTGCAGTTTGTTCGTTGTCAATAGCTACATTTTCATCTGCAAGCAGTGCAAAAATTCGGTATTCAACCCCATATACTTCGGTTGTGATATCGCTTGCATAAAGTCCATTGTTTTTATAAAAATTTATGCGTTTTATTCTTGTGTTAAGCTCATCGGGGGTTTTGGCAAATTGGGGGTCTTCCGACTCTACTATTATAATTTCCTTTCCTATGGTTTTTAACAGTTTAAGACACTTAGAACCAATCCCCAAACCACGCTTGTTAATATCCACCGCAAAATAATCCAGCAAAGAAATGCTTTCGTTGGGAACAATTGTCATAAAGGCATAGGCAAGAAATTCTTCGTTTTCATAAAAAACATAGCCCATATATTTTCCTTCATCATAAAGCCTTTTAATATGTCTAAAAGGCTTAAGCTCCGATTTCGGAAAATCTTTTATTGCACATTTATCATAAATTTCCTGCATCTGGTTTAAATCAATCTGTTTAATTTCCATTTGTTTTTCTCCTAAATAAATAATAATAAACTTGGTTATCCTGCTTGAGAAGTTCTCCTAAAAAATCATTTTTATCAAATTCGGGGAAAAATCTATCTCCATTGTAATGTTTATCAATATATGTTATATATAAATTATCCGCAACAGGCAAAGCCTGCTCATATATTCTTTGTCCGCCACAGATAAAAATTTCACCCGACATTTTTCCTGCCTTTTTTATAGCCTGCTCAAAATTGCTTACACAAATTAAATTGTTATAGTTCGGCATTTTTCTTGAAGTAACAATTATATTAAAACGGTTTGGCAAAGGTCTGCCTATCTCGTCAAAAGTATTCCTGCCCATAACAACAATATTTCCGCTTGTAAGCCTTTTAAAATGCTCCATATCCTCGGGAATATCCCATGGAATTTTTCCTCCGTTTCCAATAACACCGTTTTTACTTACCGCCACTATAATATTAATCATTGTTTTTTTTATTCTCCAATTTTTGTAGCATGGTCTTTGCTGTTTGTTTATAAACAGGGTGTAGAT
>CANRLN010000006.1 GCA_947631445.1 uncultured Clostridia bacterium | reverse complement strand
CACAAGAGGTGTTTCACCAGTTGTTATTATTTCGTCAAGATAGCTGTAAGGGGTCTGCCATGTTGTCATTGCGGTTGGAAAAGAGAGCATAAGCACAATTCTGCCCACAATTGCAGGGTTGGCAAAGTTATGCCCCAGTCCACCAAAAAGCTGTTTTACAACCACTATTGCAACAAAACTTCCAATCATCGCCATCCACCACGGGAGCATCGAGGGAAGATTAAAAGCAAGCAGTATTCCCGTAACAACGGCAGAAAGGTCGTTTATGGTATTTTTTCTGTGTCTTAAAGCATTGCAGGCGGTTTCAAAAAGCACACAACTTGCAACGCAAATTGCAATAAGCACAAGCGAACGCAATCCAAACACCATAACCGAACTGAAAATGCTTGGAACAAGTCCTGCAACAACCATTCCCATTATTTTTCCAGTAGACATATTATCCCTTGCATGAGGGGACGAGCTTATTATAAATTTTTGCATATTTTCCTCCAATATTAATTTTATTTTTTTCTTGCTTGCATTACAAGAGCCTTTGCAAGCTGATTTGTCTGAGAAATCTGACGTTTTGCAGGGCAAACGTAAGTACAACTTCCGCAGTTCATGCAAAGGGTGATATTAAGCTTTTCCAGTTCTTCTATATCGTGGTTGTTGTAAGCCTGTTCAAAATTTCTTGGCATAAGCCCCAGCGGGCAAGCCTGAATACATCTTCCGCACCTGATACAATTGGTAGGTTCTCCACCTGTACCGTCACATAATTTTTGGGTGAGTGCAAGCACGGCATTTGTGGTTTTGGTTATAGGATAATCTATATCGTAAAGTGTCTGACCCATCATAATACCGCCATTTATAAGTTTTGTGATTTTTTCTGGGTCGGTGTTGGTGTAGGTTAGAAGTTCGGAAATTTTTGTGCCTATTGGTGCAATAAGATTTGTCGGCTTGGAAACGGCGTCCCCCGAAACGGTAAGACGGCGGTTGACAAGTGGCATACCCGTTTGCAAAAAGCTATGCACAAAAGCAACCGATGAAACGTTCATTACAATAATTCCTTGATTGATTGGAATTTCTCCGTCACCAATAATTCTGCCAGTACAGTAGTAGGCAATAACCTTTTCCGCACCTTGCGGATAGGAGGATTTAAGGGAAACTATTTTAATTTCCGGATTGTTTTTGGCTTTTTCTTTTAAAAGTTTGATTGCCTGCGGTTTGTTATCTTCAATGCCTATATAAGCATTTTTTATTTCAAGATACTTCATTACCGTTTTAATTCCCTCTATTATATCATTAGGGGCTTCAATCATCTGGCGATAGTCGGAGGTGATAAACGGTTCACATTCCGCCGCATTGATAACAAGACTGTCAACGGGGGTTTTGGTTTGGTCGATATTAAGCTTTATATGGGTTGGAAAACCCGCTCCGCCAAGTCCCACAAGACCACTTTGTTTTATAGCCTCAATAAAACTTGCCTTGTCATTAACTATTGGTGGCTTTATTTCTTCAAAAGGGGTTTGCTGTCCGTCCGTGTCGATAACAACCGTGTCGACGTATTTTCCGCCTATTGTCATAAGTTTGTCAATACGGTTTACAGTTCCAGAAACGGAAGAATAAATCGGAGCAGACATAAAAGCGGTGGTTTGTCCGATAAGCTGACCAACCTTAACGCTATCTCCTTTTTTTACGATTGGCGAGCAGGACGCACCCATTCCCTGTGCAAGGGGAATTACCACCTGCGAGGGTGTGGGAAAAAGGCTTGTTTGTTCATTTTCGGTGTTTTTGTGATGTGCAACAAAAATACTGTTTAGTTTCATTGTATTTTCATTCCTCCTAAATAATTATTTGTGTGTTTTTCTGCCTATTTTTGATATAGTTTTTAATTGTTTTCATTCATAAAAAAGCGTTTATCCTCAATATTAATATTAAAATCTGCATTTGTATAAATTTTGCCAAGAGCATCTATTGCAATATAGCAGGTGTCGGGAATATTATTATATTTATATAAATTCTTTGAACCGCCTATAAAAATTTCGGTGGAAAGAAAATCGCTTTTTATTCCCTTGTCCTCTCCTTTGCAAACAACCGTAACGCTTGTAAGGTCGCTGTGGCTGGGATAGCCGTCTTTAAGATTAAAAATGTGTATAAACTGTTGCGAACCAACCGTAAAGAATCTTTCGTATCCGCCGGAAGTGGAAACACAGCAAGCGGAGGTTTCAAAGGTAAGGGCGATTCTGTTTGGATTATCTGGGCTTTTAACAGCAACCTTAAAATTTCCCTGTTGCCTTTGTCCAAAGAGTAGCGTTGATGACCCAAAAGAAACAATTGCATAGTCGATTTTGTTTTTGTTATATTGGGAATTAAAATAATCACAAAGCAGGTCGCAACAATATCCCTTTGCAAGGCTTCCCAAATCAATTTGAGTATTGTTTTTCAGCGAAAAACCGTTTTTTTCCGAAACAAGATTTTCTATGCCGACCGTTTTTAAAGCGTCTGTTATTTCTTGAGAACTGGGAACTTTAGGATTATCACTTGTTATTCCCCAAAGATTTATAAGATTTCCTGCGGTTATATCAACGTTTTTATATTGCTTGCATAGTTCTGTTGATTTTAGTAAAACATTGCGGGTCAGGTTGCTTGGATTTTCCAGAATTTTATTTTTATTCAGTAGATATATTTCCGAGTTTTCTTTATAGGCTGAAAGAGTATTGTCGGTGTTGTTCACTATATCAGCAGCTTTTTGTGTTATACTTTCGGTGGATTTTTTGCCATAAACGCTTAAGGTTACTGGGCAGTCCATGGCGATTGCCGAGCGGTGAGAACCTGATGAATGATTTTTTATATATCCCATAGCATAACTGCCAAAAATTACAACGGCTGACACCAAAGTAAGCACGCAAAGTGTAAAAATAACATTTCTTCTGCTGAAAAATTTTTTCATTTGTATCACCTTTTCATTGTGTAAATCTTTTTTTGTAGAAATTTGTGGCAAAAGACTTGAAATTTTAAAAAAAATCTGTTATAATATAAATATATTTTCATACACTCTAATATTATAACAAAAAAAATTCGTTTTGTAAAGAGAAAATACAAAAAATATTAAGATTTTTTGTTGTATTTTTATATAATTGTGAAGTTTGTTAATTTGAAAGTCGAAAATTAGTATTTGTTTGTGTATTATTTAGAATAATTTTAGATACAAACAAACGGATAAAAAGAAAGGTGAATTTTATGAAAGCGTATAGACTGCAACTTTTAAGACACGGAATGACCCAAGGAAATTTGGACGGAAAATATATAGGAGTAACCGACCTGCCACTTTGTGCCGAGGGGGTGGACGAACTTTATAAAAAGCTTGACAACAACGAATATCCAAGTGTTCAAAAGGTATATTGTTCGCCCTTAAAACGCTGTATAGAAACGGCGAATATTATCCACTCTGACAGGGAAGTTCAGATTATAGACGGACTGCGTGAAATGGATTTTGGCGACTTTGAAGGCAAAAAGGTTGAGGATATTATGGATACTGACGAATATAAGCAGTATATAAAAGGTGGTATGGATAACCCGCCCCCAAACGGCGAAAGTGCCGAAAATGTTATACAAAGATGTTACGAGGCATTGCACGATATTTTAGGGGATATGATGCGAAATGGTTATAGCTATTGTGCGGTTGTAACCCATGGCGGACTTATTATGAATATGCTTTCCTGCTTTGGTGTGCCAAAATATAACCCTGCGGAAATTTCCTGCGATTTTGGAGAGGGTTTTGATATTATTCTTTCGGCGGATATGTGGCAACGTTCTTGTGTGTTCGAGATACTGGGCAGAGTGCCAATGCCTTATGAACTTTTAGAGCAGATTGAAGAAGAAACTGAACAAGCTGAGCAGTTTGAAAAAGATTATGATGATTTTGAGCAGTGGCTGTAAAAAATGTTTTAAAGGGCAAGTTTAATTAGTTATTTTTCCCCGCCTATGGTGCGGAAAATAATAGTTAAAATAATTAGAATTGTTTGTTTTAACGCTTGGGGCATAGTCTAAATTTTTTATGTATCTAACTCATCGGCAGTGTGATTAATGTCAAATGGCGATTTTACAACCTTACTGCATGGTTTCATAATGCAGACCATACTTTATCACTGTAGTAAGCAGTTTGGACTATGCTAATATTATATTAAAGGAGAAAAAATTATGCCATATATTGCAATAGAGGGCGGAAAACTGTCCAACGAACAGAAAGAACAGCTTATAAAACGTCTTACAGAGGTTTCAAGCGAAATTATGAAAGTGCCTCAGGAGTTTTTCATTACAACTATTAAAGAATTTGACGATAAAAGCATCGGAATCGGCGGAAAGACAATTGACGTTGTTAAGGACGAGTATATGAAAACAAAGAACAGTAAATAAAAGTTAAGATTGAAGTCGGGGTAAAATTATGAAAATTTTAGTGACAGGCGTAACGATTTTTGCAAACCGTTTTATGGCAGAATATTTTGTGAAAAAAAGGTCAAGAAGTTTGTATGCTTAATCGAAATATTTTCCCTCAGTCGGCAGGGCGACAGACATAGCCAAAGTATATTTAAAAGGAGAGGTTTTAAATGGCTTTTGAAATTATATTTAAGATTGAAAATACCACTTTAATGAAATATTTTCCAACAGAGGGAGAAGCAGAAGTGATTATCCCAGAGGGGATTACTAAAATTGGATATGGTGCTTTTGAACATTGTGAAAATTTTAAATCAGTAGTTATTCCAGAGGGTGTTACCAAAATTGGTAACAGTACTTTTAGTGGGTGTGAAAGTCTTGAAACAATAACTATTCCAGAGGGTGTTACTAAAATTAGTTATGGTACTTTTAGTGAGTGTGAAAATCTTAAGTCAATAGTTATTCCAAAAAGTGTTACTGAAATTGGTGACTATGCTTTTAAAAGGTGTAAGAACCTTAAATCAATAACTATTCCAGAGAGTGTTACCAAAATTGGTGACAGTGCTTTTTTGAGGTGTGAAAGTCTTGAAACAATAATTATTCCAGAGGGGGTTATTGAAATTAGCGAAGATGCTTTTGAAGGGTGTAAAAGTCTTAAATCAATAATTATTTCAGAGGGTGTTACCAAAATTGGTAACAGTGCTTTTAGTGGGTGTGAAAGTCTTGAAAAAATAATTATTCCAAAAAGTGTCACTGCAATTGGCAAATTTGCTTTTATTGGTTGTAACAATCTTAAATCAATAGTTATTTCAGAGAGTATTACCGAAATTGGAGATTATGCTTTTTTTATATGTGAAAATCTTAAGTCAGTAGTTATGCAAGGGAGCATTATAGAAATTGGAGAGTATGCTTTTGAGAGTGGAATAAAGCTTATATTTTGTCATAATGATATTGAAATTTCAATTGTATTACAAGGCGTTTGGAACAAAATAAAAGATGAAAAAAATCTTGCTGATTTTTTTAAAAATCCTAATATTATTAATTTTAAGAAAATAAAAACTATGGATTATAGATATCCTCTTGAACTTCTCAGATTTTTTGGTCATGGTGAGCAAGAGTATAAAGATTATATTAGTAGAAATATTATAAAAACTGCAAAATATATAATTTCTGAAGAAAACTATAAACTAATTAATCTTTTGATAGATAATAATTTTATTGATATTGAAATTATAGATGAGCTTATTGAATTTGCAATTGAAACAGAAAAAACTGAAATGTTTGTGATACTTAATAATCTTAAAGCGGAGAAAAATTGGTTTAAGGAAGAAGATTTTGATATATGATAGTTGAATTTATTGTAACTGATGAATTTGATGGCAAAAAAGCTGAGTTGTTTTTAAAGCATTGTGGTGTGTCGGCAGGGCTTATTAAACAGCAGAAACAGATTAACCTTGGAATACAAAGAAACGGTGAACTGCTTAGAACGGTTGATATAATACATACAGGCGATAAAATAATTTTAAATCTTCCGGAGGAAAAAAATTCGGCACAGCCTAATGGAAAACTTGCCGTGCCAATAGCCTATGAAGATGAATTTGTAGTAGTGTTTGACAAGCCGTATAATATGCCTACCCATACTTCCCAACTACACTATATGGATACACTTGCAAATTATTTTGCTTATCTTTATCCTGACAAGGCTTTTAGGGCGATTATAAGACTGGATAAAGACACTTCGGGGCTTGTGGCAGTTGCCAAAAATGCCTATTCTGCTGCGGTTTTGCAGGGAAATATAAACAAAATATACTATGCAATTTGTGAGGGCGGGGCAGAGGAGCATAAAACAATAGAACTTCCCATTGCAAGAGAAGATAAGTCTATTATAAAGCGTTGCGTAAGCGAAAGCGGGCAGTATGCCAAAACAGAATATACGCTTGAAAAATATGCAGATAATATAAGCCTTATAAAAGTAAAGCTATATACAGGAAGAACACACCAAATAAGGGTGCATCTTGCCTATACGGGTCACCCCTTATGCGGTGATGATATGTATGGTGGTTCGCTTGAGAGAATACAAAGGCAGGCACTTCATTGTGGAGAATTAAAATTTATTAGTCCGTTTAATCATAAAGAAATTATAGTTAAAAGTCAAATTCCAAATGATATGTTAGACCTAATAAAATAATTTTCATTTATGTTTTTATAGGGATATAATAAAAGGGAAGTTTGCGTTGTTAAAAAAATAAGGGAGAAATTTAAAATGGCTTTTGAAATTGAAAATAATATATTAAGAAGATATATTCCAGAAAATGACGAAACAGAAGTTATTATCCCAGATGGGGTTACTGAAATTGGTGATTATGCTTTTGAATATTGTAAGAACCTTAAATCAATATGTATTCCAAAAGGCGTTACCAAAATTGGCAATGGTGCTTTTAGTGGGTGCGAAAATCTTAAATTAGTAGTTATCCCAGAAGGTGTTATTGAATTTGGTAACTATGCTTTTGAGTATTGTAAGAACCTTAACTCAATATTTATTCCAAAAAGCGTTGCTAAAATTGAAGAAGATGTTTTTTATTGTTGTGAAAATCTTGAGTACATAAATGTTGATGAGGAAAATAGTGAATACATTAGTTTAGACGGGATTTTATTTAACAAGAATAAAACCAAAATTATAAAATACCCTGCTGGAAGAAAAGTTGAGAGTTACATTGTTCCAGATGAAGTTGCTGAAATTGGCAATAGTGCTTTTGCTGGGTGTGAAAATCTTAAATCGGCAGTTATCTCAGGGAGTGTTACCAAAATTGGCTATGATGCTTTTTGTGGGTGTGAAAATCTTAAATCAGTAGTTATATCAGAGGGTGTTAATATAATTGGCTATGGTGCTTTTAGTTGGTGTGAAAATCTTAAATCAATAGTTATTCCAGGAAGTGTTACTGAAATTGGTGAGTTTGCTTTCGATTGTGATTTTGGCTGTGATTTGAATACCAAAATAAAGATTACATTTTGTCATAATGATGTTAATGTTTCAATTATTTTAACTTTTGTATGGAACGAAAAATCGGATATATATAAATTTTTTCACAGTCCCAATATTAATAATTTTAAAGCAATAAAAAAAGCAAAATATAAATATCCTTTTGCCTTGCTTAGATTTTTCGGATACGGGGAGCAGGAATATAAATATTATATAGAAACAAATATTGTTGAAATTGCAAAATATATAATTGCTGAAGAAAATTATAAACTAATTAATCTTGTAATAGAGAATGATTTTATTACTAAAAGAAATACAGATAAGATTATTGAACTTGCAACCGATAACGGAAAAACTGAAATGGTTGAAATACTTAATAATCTTAAGGCAGAGAAAAATTGGTGATTGGTCAATTTTTATTGTTAAAACTTACTTTAAAAATTATAATAAATTAATATGGTGGTGAATTTATGCAAAAGACATGGGAGCATTTTCAAAGTTTTTTGCCAAATCTATTAGGTGCGTTGGTTATATTTACAGTAGGGCATTTTCTTATAAAATTTGTTATGAAAATAACAGATAAAGATTTGAACACTAAATTTGTAGACAAAAGCATACATAGTTTTGTAAAGTCTATAACCCGAATACTTATGTATGTATTTCTGCTTATAACCGTGCTTTCTATTCTGAAAGTGCCGATGGCATCTATTATAACGGCAATTGGTGCTTGTGGTGTGGCAATTGGTCTTGCACTGCAAAACAGCCTTTCCAATGTTGCAGGCGGATTTATAATTCTTTTCTGTGGCATTTTCAAGGTTGGAGATTTGATTGAATATGATAGCGTTATGGGGATTGTGGACGCAATAACCATTTTTTACACAAAAATACATACTTACGATAACAAAACTATTTACATTCCAAACGGCAAAATTTCTGCGGGAATTGTAAAAAATTATACTGAGCAGAATTTAAGACGTGTGGATTTAAAAATTGGCATTGAATACAAGGAAAATTTTGGACGTGTTCAAAAGGCAATAATAGAGGCAATTAATAGCATGGAACTTGTGCTTAAAGAGCCGGAAGAACCCTTTGTAAGAATAAGCGGTTTTTCGGATAGTTGTGTTGATGTGACCATTCGTGTGTGGTGCAATACGGAAAATTATTGGACGGTTTATTTTGATTTGTATGAAAAAATCAAGGAGAAGTTTGATAAAATGGGCATTGAAATTCCATTTAATCAGCTTGAGGTCAATATTAATAATAATACAAATTTAGAAAATAGTAAATAGTCAAAAAATAAAGAATTGGCAAATTTGCGTTGTAAAAAAAGTCTTTAGCAATACTAAAAGTATTTTTAATAAGGTGAGAATATGGATTTAAAAAAAATTTTGGAAAGCATAGGGTTATATTTAAAATCAATACTTCCAACCCTGCTTTTTATGGTGTTAATTACTGGTGCATTTTCAATGGTGCTTTATCTGCAGAATATAAAATTTTCGGTTTATAGCTATGCAATTTTTCTTGTGTGGTTTATATATATTGTTTATTTTATTATAAACTATTTTAGATTTTATTTTAAATATTGTGATATGGAGAATTTACTTGAATTTTTGCAAGCAAACGACACACTGCTACCTGATTATCTGCTTGACCACCTGCCAAAAAGCAACAACTATTTTCACAAAAACTATAAACAGATGTTTCAAATTGTTTGTGACAGATATAATACCAAAAATGTTGATTTTTCCAGCTTTAAAACCGAAAGTGTCGATTATTATACCACATGGGTGCATCAAATAAAATCCCCAATATCTGTTATGAAAATGATACTTCAAAATTCTGACACTCCCCAAAGCCTTATGATTGAGCAGGAGCTTTTCAAGGTGGAACAGTATGTTGAAATGGCTTTAAACTATGCAAGACTGGATGGCAGTGTAAATGACTTTGTTATAAAAAAATGTCGTGTTGATGAGCTTGTAAAACGTGCTGTGCGAAAATATTCGGCATTGTTTGTTGGCAAAAAAATAAGCCCAATAGTTCACCCGACTGAAATTACCGTGGTTTCGGACGAAAAATGGCTTGAATTTATGATTGAGCAGATTATTTCTAATGCTGTTAAATATACTATGCAGGGAAGTATAAGCATTTATGCAAAGGGAAATATTTTAAACATAAGCGATACGGGCATTGGTATTTCCGAAAGCGACCTGCCAAGAATTTTTGAAAAAGGCTTTACAGGTTTCAACGGGAGAGAAAATAAAAAATCTACCGGTTTGGGTTTGTATCTTTGCAGGAAAACCGCTGATAAATTGGGATTTAATATATATGCAAAATCTAAAGTTGGAGAGGGAACGACAATTTCTATAGATTTAAATCAAGTTAATAGAGAGTATGAATAATAAAAAAAGACGGGTTTCAAGCCGTCTTTTTTATTGTCCGTTTTGTTGTCATATTATTTTTATATTATTTATATTTGTTGCCTTGCCTGCCCTGCTTTTTGGAGAGCGACAACAGAGCAGACAAAACAACTTTGGGGAGAGCAACATATGCTGTTGGAGAAAGCTATTATTGTTTTTTTACAATCTTGTAATATACTTTTGAAGTTATAAAATAAATTACAAGATAAAGGACTGCAAAGATAAGCATACTGGAGCCGGTGGAAACGATAAACAATCTTTTGTTGCTAAGTCCCAACATGGTAAGCAAACTACTAAGAATAGGGCAGGCGAAAAGCGTATGGATAAATGCTGTAATGAGTGGGAGGAAGAATACTGTAAGCACCTGCGAATTGATAGCCGATTTAACCTCTTTTCGGCTAAGTCCTACATTCTGCATTATTTCAAAACGTTTTCTGTCGTCATAGCCTTCGGAAATCTGCTTGTAATAGATAATAAGTACCATTGCTACGGTAAAGAGTATTCCGAGGAAAAGAGCGAGGAAAAATATTGAACCATAAAATTCAGACAAGAATTGTTTCATTTCGGCACGGTAAGAAAGTTCTATTCTTGAATTTTCTGAAAGGTCAACAGTATTTGCATTTATTTCTTTTGCCATTTTTTCCTGCTGTTGTTCGCTGGCGTTGGTGTCGCAGTAGTAAAGATAATCCATTGTTGTAACAGAAGAATTTTCATTAAAATTATCAAACTGGAGCGAATATAATTTATCAAGAGTGGTCAAATCTTTTACAACTAAAAGCACACTTTTGCCGGCACTAATACTGCCTTGACCAAGGTTAAGATTTTTCTTAAGGTGTTTTGCAACATTAAACTTAAGACTGCCTATTTCAAATGTCTTGTTATTGTCTACAATTTTATTATTATCATCTTCAATGTAGGTTGCAACTTCATCTTGTTCAAGTGCTAAATTTTCGCCCGTCGCCATGTTGTAAGTGTCAGCGGTTACAACATAGAGTGCTCCGAAATTTGCCACACTTTCTATCGTCAAATTAAAGGTGTTTACCATTTCATATTTTTCGCTTTTGTCATCTTTGGAAAGTATCGCAGGTGCAAAAACTGGAATAATTTTTTCGCTTTTTATTTTAACATCATAATTGCTTATTGCCTTCTGTGTTTCAAGTTGAGCCTGTCCAATTGTCGACATTCCATTTTTATGAACATCTTTAAATGGGTAAGCATAATTTTTGATGTTTTCAGCTGTTAAATTTTGGTCGTTATCTTTGGTGCTGTCAGGACGTACTTCGACTACAAAGGTGGTTGGGCAGGTGTCGTCAAGGAGTTCATTCATTCCGCTAAAAAGTGAGATTGCCGAAGTAAGCATAACTATTACGGTTGTGGAAAGTATACAGATGTTTGAAAGACCTGCAGCGTTCTGTTTCATTCGATAAATCATACCGGAAACGCTGATAAAATGGTTTGTTTGATAATAATAGTTCTTGTTTTTCTTAAGGCATTTTAAAAGAACAATGCTTCCTGCTGTAAACAACAAATATGTTCCTATTATTACCAAAAGCACCGCAATAAAGAATGTATTCATTGCTTTCATTGGGTTTTTGATTGTAAGTGAAAGATAGTAAGCATAGCCCAAAGTACCTACTCCAGCAATTGCCAAAAGCCATTTTGCTTTAGGCTCTTTTTCGCCCTGTTGACCGCCCTTGAGCAGGTCAATTGTTTTGGTGGCATAAACGCTTATAACGCTTTTTATATAAAGAAATATAAATATTGCTACTATAATAACCGTTGCAAATACAAGTGCATCTTTGGAAATTTCAAGACTTATATCAAGCTTTACCTTCATCATTTTTGCAATTCCCAAAAATAACAGTTTTGAGGAGGCAATTCCAACTGCAAGACCAACTATAATTGAAAACAAAGACATATAAAGTGTTTCAAAACCAACTATTTTGGCAATATGACGTTTTTCAAGACCTAAAATATTAAAAACGCCAAATTCTTTTTTACGGTTTTTAAAAATAAACGAATTTGAATATATAAGAAAGATAAATGCAAATATTGCAACAACATACTGTCCCAAATTTAAAATTAATTTGGCATTTGTGGACATGGACGGGTTGGTTGCAAGGTAAGAAACCATATAGAGCATGGAGGTGGTTAAAATGCAGGTTATTGCATAGGGAAGATTAAGTTTAAGATTGCTTTTGATGTTGCTCCATGCAAGTTTTGAAAAAAGTTTGCTATTCAACTTCGCCACCTCCTGCGGTTATCATTGTGAGTGCGTCTGCGATTTTCTGATAATATTCACGGTTGTTTTCCTGCCCTCTGTAAACCTGATGAAAAACAACACCGTCCTTGATAAACAATACCCTGCTTGCGTGGCTTGCCGCCTTGACCGAGTGGGTAACCATTATAATTGTTTGCCCTTGATGATTTACCTGATTGAACATTTCAAGCAAACTGTCGGTTGCTTTGGAATCCAATGCTCCGGTTGGTTCGTCTGCAAGGATAAGTTTGGGATTGGTTATTAAGGCTCTTGCAACGGCGGCTCTTTGTTTTTGACCGCCCGAAACCTCATAGGGGTATTTATACAAAATTTTATCTATTCCAAGCATACGGGCGATTGGTTCAAGTTTTGCACTCATAGATGCCACATAATTTTTCCCGTGTTTGGCTTTGCCTCCCGAAAGTACAAGCGGAAGAAAAATATTATCCTGCAGGTTAAAAGTATCCAGCAGGTTGAAATCCTGAAATACAAAACCAAGATTGTCACGGCGAAAGGCGGAAAGCTGTGCGTCCTTTACTGTTTTCATGTTTATTCCGTCAAGAATAACCTCACCGCCGGTTGGCTTATCAAGAGAGGCAAGAATGTTGAGCAGGGTTGTTTTACCCGAGCCAGATTCACCCATAATTGCTACATATTCTCCCTTTTCCACCGTAAAAGTTACGTCCGAAAGAGCAGTTACCTTGTTTGTTCCAAGTCGTGAGGTATACACACGGCTTACCTTGTTTACTTCAAGAATTGACATAATAAAAAATCCTCCTAAATAATATTGCTGTTTTAGTTTATGCTATTATTATATCATAAAAATTTCGCTATGGCAATTCATTTGTCTTACATTTGGGGGATTTGATGTGACATTTTTGTAACATTGATTGTAACACGGAGTATAATATATATTCGGCATAGCAAATATACTATAATAATTATAATTGTTATTTAAAACATAATTTAGGTTTGCATCTGTTTTTCAAAATACTGAATTTTCGGTTGTTAAAAGACTATTATTTCAGTATCAAAAATGTATGTTAAATGATAAAAATTTTGAAAATTTTTTAAAAATACTTGACATTATACAAAAAAAGTTATATAATAGTTATAGGCAACTTTAATTGGTTGATAATATCCCTGTATTTTCAGGGAAATAAAATAATATATAATATTCGGAGGTTTTTCTAAAATGGGTAGAGTTTATAATTTTAGTGCAGGTCCTGCTGTACTTCCTGAAGAAGTACTTAAAGAGGCAGCAGAGGAAATGCTTGATTATAAGGGAACAGGTATGTCGGTTATGGAAATGAGCCACCGTTCCAAGGCTTTTGATGATATTATCAAAGAGGCTGAAAAGGATATTCGTGAACTTATGAATATTCCAGATAATTATAAAGTATTGTTCTTGCAGGGCGGTGCTTCTCAGCAGTTTGCCGCTGTTCCAATGAACTTGATGAAGAACAAAAAGGCAGGCTATATTGTAACAGGTCAGTGGGCTAAGAAAGCTTATCAAGAGGCTAAAATTTATGGTGAGGCTGTGGAACTTGCTTCCAGTGCTGACAAAACTTTTTCTTATATCCCAGATTGTTCCGATTTGGATATTCCTGATGATTTGGACTATGTTTATATTTGCGAAAACAACACTATTTATGGAACTAAATATAAAACACTTCCAAACACAAAGGGCAAAATTTTGGTTGCTGACGTATCCAGCTGTTTCCTTTCTGAACCGGTTGATGTTACAAAATATGGCGTAATTTATGGCGGTGTTCAAAAGAATGTTGGACCTGCCGGCGTTGTTATTGCTATTGTTCGTGAAGATTTAATTTCCGATGATGTTCTTGAGGGAACTCCCACAATGCTCAAATGGAAAACTCAGGCTGACGCTGATTCTCTTTACAACACACCTCCTTGCTATGGTATTTATATCTGCGGTAAGGTGTTCAAGTGGATTAAGAAGATGGGCGGTCTTGAGGCTATGAAGGCTCACAACGAAAAGAAAGCTAAAATTCTTTATGATTTCCTTGACCAGAGCAAACTCTTTAAAGGCACAGTTGAACCAAAAGACCGTTCACTTATGAATGTTCCTTTTATAACTGGTGATGCTGAACTTGACAAGAAATTTGTTGCAGAGGCAAAGGCAGCAGGTTTTGAAAACCTTAAGGGTCACAGAACTGTTGGCGGTATGAGAGCATCTATTTATAATGCTATGCCTATTGAGGGTGTTGAAAAGCTTGTTGAGTTTATGAAAAAGTTTGAGGCTGAAAACGCTTAATATTTTTATAATTTCTCGGTAAATTTTAATATTTTGGCGGTCGGAGCAATTCGACTGCCGAAAAACATATATGAAAGTAGGTTTGATGATGTATAACATTTTGACACTTAATAAAATTGCCACTTGTGGTACTGATATTTTTGATAGAGAAAAGTATGCTGTTGGCGATAGCATAGAAAATTCTGATGCTATTATGGTTCGTTCGGCAAAAATGCACGACATGGAATTTTCCGACAACCTGCTTGCAATTGCAAGAGCAGGTGCAGGAGTAAATAATATTCCAGTTGAAAAGTGTGCAGAGCAGGGAATTGTTGTTTTCAACACTCCTGGTGCTAATTCCAATGCTGTTAAAGAACTTGCAATTTGTGCGTTGCTTCTTTCGTCCAGAAAGATTACAGAGGCTGCCGCTTGGGCTGCATCTCTTAAGGGTACTCCTGATGCTCCAAAGACGGTTGAGGGTGGAAAGGCTAAATTTGCTGGCCCTGAAATTCTTGGTAAAACTCTTGGTATTATTGGTCTTGGTGCGATTGGTGGCAAGATTGCAAATGCAGCTGTTTCCCTTGGAATGAAGGTTGTTGGCTATGACCCATACCTTTCGGTAAACACTGCACTTCTTCTTGACCCCGCTGTTAAAGTTGTTGCAGATGTTGAGTATATTTATAAAAATAGTGACTATATCACCATTCATGTGCCTTACACACCAGAAACTAAAAACACTATTGATGCAGAGCAGATTGCCATGATGAAAGACGGCGTTCGTCTTATTAATCTTGCTCGTGGTGAGCTTATCAATTCGCAGGCGGTTGTTAACGCTATCGCAAGCGGTAAGGTTGCAAAGTATGTAACAGATTTTGCTGATGATATTGTTCTTGGACAGGAGAATATTATTGTTCTTCCTCACCTTGGAGCATCTACTCCCGAATCGGAAGATAACTGTGCTGTTATGGCAGCAAATGAGCTTATCGACTATATCGAAAAGGGAACAATTAAAAATTCTGTAAACTTCCCTAATGCTGAACTTGCAAAGACAGGCGACAATCTTGTTTGCGTTCTCCACAAAAACACCCCTGCTATTCTTTCTCAGATTACTGCGGCTGTTTCGGGAGCAAACATTGAAAACCTTGTAAACAAGTCAAAGGGCGATTGGGCTTACACAATGCTTGATGTTAAGGGAAGTGTAGGAAAGTCGGCTATTGAGGCTGTTGACGGTGTTGTTAAGGTAAGAATTATCTAAATTAAATTTTATACAAGAGGTGGAAAAATGGAATGTCTTGTAATTTACTGTGCTGTTATGCTGTCGGTGGAAGTTTTTTATCGTTTGCTTGACCGAAAATGGGCAGTAACCGAAAGAATTGTTTCTGTTTTTCCATTTCTTTGTTTACAGAATAAAAAAATATTATGGCAGTTCGGTGGTATTTTCTGTGTTATTGCAGGGCTTGGAATTATTTTTGCTTTTGGGCTGATTTCCAAAAAAATATATTGCTTTATTACTGCTTTTTTGGTGGGAATGATAGTAAGCATAGGGATTGCGGTTCATAACAGATATTTTCAATAATATCATTAATGTTTTGTGAACAAATCATTAAATTATTAAAAAGCTATAAAAATATCTTGACAATCTTTGCAAAATAGAGTATAATTATTTTATATATAATGATATGGAGGGATAATTTTGGCGGAAAAAACCAAACTTGATAAAACGGAAATTACCGAAAAAACTGAACAAGCTAAACCTGAAGTTTCAGAAACCAAGGCTGAAAATTCAGAAACCAAAACCGAAAAAGCTGAAAAAAAATTGGAAGAAAAGGTTGAAAAATCTGAAAAGGAAGAGCCGACCGAAATAGAAAAAATGAAACATTCGGTTGACTATTGCCATAGATATTTTGAATTTGACGAAGCAATTGAAATCAATCAGCAGAACCGTGAATATCTGAAAAAATATATTCATGATGATACATGGGTTGAGCAGGAATTTGACCTAAATTCCAAAATAATGAGCCACAAAAAGAATTTTATTATTGTTGCCATTGTTGCATTTTTGCTTTTTACAATGATAATATTCGCTGTTTCTGCTTCGGTTGTTATTGGTTTTATTGTTGGAGCAGTAGCTGGTGCTGTTTCCTTGTTTGTGGCATATTTGCTGGTAAGCCGTGCCGAAAAAGGAAATCTTGACGATGCCAAACGTCACCAGCGTGAAGTAAATGATGGAATTAAAGAACAAATGGAAGCATTAAGCGAACGAGAGCGTCTGCTTATTTCTCAAAAAAACAATTATTATAAGGCTTTGCAAGAGCGTAAGGATTTTTATATTCCTATTGAACATATTGAACGTGCCGATGATATTCTTAAGTTTATGACTGACGGTGACGCCGAAACCTGCGATGACGCTGTCGGAATTTTGGAGCAGAAACTGCTTATGAAAGAACTTAACAGCATTACAGGAGCAAGAATAACCAAAAAAACGATAAACGAAAGAGAAATGTTCGGCGACCCTCTTGAAAAGATTAATCATGCTCCTAAGAAAAAAGGTCTTATGTCCAAACTTTCAAACAAGTAATATAAAATGGAACTGGTCAATTTGCGTTATATATATTTATAAAATTACTTTAAAAAAACTTGTGTGTTTCTCCGCCTATGGCGGGGAAACAATTTTTATTAAAGCAAAAAGCTCCACCTCTTGGTTTTTTGTGCATAAATTCACCATTTTTGAATATAATATTGCTAATATTATATTTTTATAGCAATTCAAAGTGTAGTTAAGATAACAGTACTATATAAAGCAATTTTATTGTTTCCCCGCCTATGGAGTGTAAACAACCGATAATAATTCTTGTTCAATGTATTGCTATAAATTTTTAAAATGGAGTGAGTATTTTGGGATTATTTAAAAGTAGGATAAAATCAATAGGAATAGCGGCAATTTTTCTTATACTATTGTTTTTGGGAGTAACAAATGAGGACAGAATTTCCAGCCTTGATTCGGTTTCTTATGTTCAGGCAATTGGGGTGGATAAAACAAAGGATAACAAACTCAGTATTACATTGCAGGTTTTTCAGGGAATGGGTTCGGGAAGTGAAACACAGGTGGATACTACATCTGCCAATTCCAAAAGCTATACAGCAACTGCCAATTCCTACACCGCTGCCAAACGTAAAATTGAGGGGTATACAGGAAGAAGTATATTTACAGGGCAGACTATTATTATTGCTCTTGGAAATTCTCTTTCCACCAAGGATATTTATGAAATTCTTGACACATTTTCAAGCGACAAGGATATACCCCTTTCTGCCCATGTTGTGTTTACCAAACAGACGGCAAAGGAAATTCTGTCGGTTGAACTTACTTCTGGAGTGACTTCGGCAGAAAATTTTGATGAAATTATTGAACAGACCAAAAAGACAGGGGCTACCGTATGCTCTGAACTTACAACTATTTTACAGGAGAGGAGCAGCGGAGCAGTTATAATTCCGTTGGTAAGGTCGCTTACCACCGAAAATGCAGATGCTTCAAGTGAGGAAAATCAAGAAAACGGCAAGGCTTCAAAAGAAAAGACGAAACCGGATAGTATAAGGGTATGC
Organism: uncultured Clostridia bacterium; assembly: GCA_947631445.1. Lineage (GTDB taxonomy): Bacteria > Bacillota > Clostridia > Oscillospirales > Ruminococcaceae > CANRLN01. The sequence goes on along the minus strand of CANRLN010000006.1, from coordinate 46,868 downwards.
GAGGATAAAAGTGCTGTGTGCATTAACAAAAATGGTAACCGAATCGAACTTACTCCAAAGCAGTGTCAAGCGATAAATATTTTAAAAGGAAGCAAACATTACAGTGAAATTATTATAGGAGATAAACCGCTTCAATCCTGTGTTTATATAAATAATATTGAGTCTAAATGCAAATATGAGGGCAAAAAGGCTAAATTTAAGCTTAGTTTTGAAATCAGCAATGTTGGAGAGATAAACGATGTTTCGTCGGCAGAGGTCAACAAGATGCTTTGTGACGAAATAGGTAGCATGGCAGGAGAGATATTTTCGCTTGTAAAAAACGAACAAACCGACGCCCTTGAACTGCTTATGATAATAAGAAAGGCTGAATTTGGTGAATTTTCTGAAATTATAAAGGACAATACAAAACTTTCCGAACTTGATTTTGAACTGGAAATACAACCACATTATATCTAAATTTTTTGTGGAGTGTCTAAAGGCGTTGTTTATAGTTTTTTGTGGTGTTTCCTCGCCACAGGTGGGGAAACACATGAAATTTTTTTAAGCAAATTTATTTTTAACAATGCAAATTGACCAGTCCTATAAAATATTACGCTTGTATTTTTGAGTTTAAAGCAGAAAAAACAAAAAGAAAAATGATTTTCATAAAATACTTGATTTTTTAATAAAATTATGTTATTATATAAATAAGTGTTGAAAATATTGTAAGTAAATTATAGCATTTTTTGATATATTAGTAGTTTTTTAAATATTTTTGTTTTCAACACATTTTTTTGTTAAGGAGAGATTAATTATGTGCGGTATTGTCGGATATATAGGCAAAAAGGACTGTACTGAAGTGTTGCTTGGCGGTCTTGAAAAGCTTAAATACAGAGGATATGACTCGGCAGGCATTGCTGTTGTAAATAATAAGGAAATTAAAACGGTAAAATCTATGGGCAAGCTTGAAAACCTTGTTGAGCTTGTCGGTCAGCGTAACGACCTTGAAAGCCACTGTGGAATAGGTCACACAAGGTGGGCAACCCACGGCGAACCCAGCGATGTCAATTCTCACCCCCACGGCAACGCAAGAATTACTATTGTTCACAATGGTATTATTGAAAATTATCAGAAGATTAAAAAATTTCTTGAGAAAAAAGGTTATGTTTTTGAAAGCCAAACGGATACAGAAACGGTTGCTAAATTGCTGGATTATTATTATAATGGCGACCCAACCGAAACAATAAGAAAGGTTATTTCCAAAATTGAGGGTTCGTACGCTCTTGGAATTATCTTCAAGGATTTCCCAGATACTATTTATGCTGTAAGAAAGGATAGCCCGATGGTTGTTGGTGTGGGGAAGCAAGAACTTTTTATTGCATCAGATATTCCTGCTTTTCTTGAACATACAAAAAACTATTATCTTGTTGAGGAGGACGAACTGGTTGTCCTTAAGGACGGAAAAGCAGAATTTTATGACCCTTATGGTTTTGCGATTGAAAAGCAGTTACACACGGCAGATTTTGATATAAATGTTGCAGAAAAAGGCGGATATGAGCATTTTATGCTTAAGGAAATTCACGAACAGCCAAAAGCAATAAATGATACAATAGGCAGTCTTATCAATGACGGACTTCCCGACCTTTCGGAAAGCGGACTTACCAAAGAAAAGCTTGGCAACTACAACAATATTTTTGTTGTTGCCTGTGGAACGGCTATGCACGCTGGACTTGTTGGTAAATATCTTATTGAAAAGCTTGCAAGGGTAAGCGTTACGGTGGACGTTGCATCGGAATTTAAATATCGTGACCCTATAATTGGCGAAAATGACCTTGTTATTTTGGTTTCTCAGTCGGGCGAAACTGCCGATACCAAAGCGGCAATGCATCTTGCAAAGGAAAAGGGAGCGGATACACTTGCTATTGTAAATGTGGTGGGTTCGTCCATTGCAAGAGAGGCGGATATGGTTATATACACCCGTGCAGGGCTTGAAATTTCGGTTGCCTCTACAAAAGCTTATACGGTTCAGCTTGCAGTATTTTATATACTTACTTTTGAACTTGCACTTGTTAAAAACAAAATAACCGAAAATCAATGTAGAGAATATATACATAAGCTTCAGCAAGTGCCAGATATTATTAAAGAAATGCTTGAAACCAAGGATAAATGTCAGTTTGTAGCATCTACCCTTCAAAATTGCACCGACCTGCTCTATATTGGCAGAGGTCTTGACTATGCTCTTTCGATGGAAGGCTCGCTTAAACTTAAGGAAATTTCCTACATACACAGTGAATCCTATGCGGCAGGCGAACTTAAGCACGGCACAATTTCGCTTGTTACCGAAGAAATGCCGGTTATTGCAGTGGCAACTCAAAAAGATTTGTTTGCAAAGACAATAAGCAATGTGGTTGAGGTTAAAAGCCGTGGGGCAAAGGTTATACTTATCACCAACGAGGACGCAGTTGTTTCCCCCAATGTGGCAGACTATATTATTTATGTCAAGGGTGAAAGCGACCTTTTCAAGCCTATTCTTACAGCAATTCCGCTTCAGCTTATTGCTTACTATACCTCTGTAATAAGGGGAAACGATGTTGACACCCCAAGAAATCTTGCAAAATCTGTAACGGTTGAATAGGTTTTAGTTTTGAAAAAATATTTTTATCCTCTGTTTTTGGGCAGAGGATAATTATTTTTGGGCAATGGTGCTGTTATAACAAAAGATAATGTTAGCCATATAATATTTTGCAATACTAAAATCAGGAGTTTGTAAAAAAACGTTCCATAATATTGACAAACAGTAATTAGTATGTTATAATTAAAGAGTAATATCGCACCACTTAATATTTTGTTGCATAATATATTAAGAGGTGATTTTTTATGCAGGTATCAGTTGCGTTGGCGGTGGTGCTGATTTTTATACTTATTATAACAGCAACTATAAAAAGGTCAAATGTTAAATCCGCCGTGGTTATTTTTTATGATAAAAACAAGAATATGGAGGATATTATTCGGGAAGAATATTTCTCTCAGCGACTTAGTATGTATCGTCCAGTAAGGCAGATTTGGCTTGTTTGTGAAAAAGATGACATTTTAAAGGCATCTCGGATTTGCAAAAAATACAGCGGTGTTTTTATGTTCTGCCGTGAAGAAAACAAATAAATATATTAAAGTGGTGATTTTATGGAATTGTTGAAAACAGTTGAAGTTACAGGGGTTGTTGAAAGGGTAATATTTAACAGTAATGATTTTTTTATTGTTTCTGTTATAGTAGAAAATTTGGTAAGCGAAAATGTCGAATATAGTTTAGAACAGGATAAACTTATTGTAAAAGGCAATATTGGTGAGATTAAAAGAGGTCAGACGATTAAGTTTGAGGGACGTTTTGTAAACGATACAAAATATGGATTTCAAATGAAGGCTTTTAAAAAAGAATTGATTGCAGATGTGGAGGCAGAGAAAACCGAAAGTATTGAGGGGGTTGTAGAAAACATACGTTTTAAAAATGACCAAAACGGTTGGTCGGTTGTTAGTGTTATTGTTCATAAGGAAAATGTTCCAGAATTTATTACCATAACAGGCAACTTTCCCGAACTTGAGGAAGGCGAAACGGTTGAGTTTGTGGGAGAATGGGATAAACACCCGATATATGGAAAGCAGTTTAAGGCTAAAAGCTATACTACCAAAATTCCTAAATCTAAAATTGAACTTGTACAATATATCTGCACAGCAGGAAATATAGATGAAGATATTGCAATAAAAATAGTTGATAAATTTGGAGAGGATTCTGTAAATGCAATCTGTAGGGCTGACCCTGAACTTGCTGTAATATCCGGTCTTACAATAAAGAACATAGACAAGCTGAGTGATATATTTCAAAAAAAGGTAAGCTATACCGAACTTATGACCGAACTTAACAGCATGAATATTTCCGTAAACTTTCTTGCAAACATATGGGACAAATGGAAAACCGATGCAAAGGATAAAATCAGCTCTGACCCATATGTTATGTGCAGTGATGATATAGGGGTTAGTTTTGCAAAAGCGGATAAAATCGGCGAATCTATGGGAATTGCAAAGGACGACCCAAAACGTGTGGAGGCAGGAATAAATCAGGCTTTTAAGCTTATCGAACAGGAGGGCAGTACCTGCTATGAATACAATATGTTTTTGCAGAAAGCAAATGATGTGCTTGGAATTAGTCCTTCTGCAATAAAAGCTGTTCTTGAAAATATGCTAAAAGAAGACAAGCTTAAACTGCTTAAATCGGACAGCAGGAATGTTGTTGTTTCAAATTTATCTTATGATATTTCCATGGATATTTTAAACCGCCTTTCGCTTAAAAGGGATATTATTATTCCCCAGCAGGAGGATTATGGCGAGCTTATCGACCTTGAGCAGCAGGAAAGCAAAATAACCTATGAACAAAAACAAAGAGAGGCTATAAATACAGCGGTTTCCAAAGGTTTTGCGGTTATAACTGGTGGCCCCGGAACAGGAAAAACCACCACCATGAAAGCCATAATTTCTATTTTTGAAAAACTTGGACTTACGGTTGAAGTGGTTGCACCGACCGGCAAGGCGGCAAAAAGAGTTGCACAGCTTACAGGATACGAGGCAAGAACCATTCATCGTTTTTTGCTTTCGGAAGATGTAGACGACTGCGAGGTCTGCATTATTGACGAGATGTCCATGGTGGACGAGCAGTTGTTTTCGAGGCTTTTGGAACAGATACGCACCGACTGCAAGCTTATTCTTGTCGGCGATACAAATCAGCTCCCATCGGTCGGAGCGGGAAATCTGCTTAAGGATATAATTGAAAGTAGGTTTATGCCCACAATAACCTTTACCGAAGTGTTCCGCCAGAGTAGTCAGAATGATATTGTGCTTAATGCACACAGGATAGTAAACGGCAAACTTATTGATTTAAATAAAAAATCCAAAAATTTTGTGTTTTTTAATGCAAACACCTATGAAAAAATAAAAGGCACAATAAAAATACTTTTGGAACAAAAACTCCCCAAAGGCTTGGATATTCAGGTTATTGCTCCGCCAAAGGAAGGGCCGGTTGGAACACACGAACTTAACAAGCTTATACAGTCGGTGGTTAATCCAATGAAAAAAGGAGAAATTGTTGTAAAAAGCCACGACTATACGTTCCATGTTGGCGATAAGGTTATGCAGACTGTTAATGACTATCAACTGCCTTGGGATAGTGCGGACGGGCAGGAAAGCGGTCTTGGAATTTTTAACGGTGATATAGGAATAATTCAGCATATTGATGCCAAAAGGCACATTGTTGAGGTAGATTTTGACGGCAAAATATATCAAATGAGAAATCTTATGAATCTTGAGCTTGCCTATGCAATAACCGTGCATAAAAGCCAGGGAAGTGAGTTTGATGTGGTTATAATGCCGATATTTGACGGTTACGACCGCCTTTATTACCGCAAACTGCTTTACACCTGTATTACCCGTGCCAAAAGCTTGTTTATTGGGGTTGGGTTGTCAAGTCGCCTTAATTTTATGATAAAAAATGAAAGGGAAGAAGAACGATACACCTTCCTTAAAACCTTGCTTTGCAATTAAAGGGTAAAAAAAAGACCCTACGCTGTAATAAGCATGGGGTCACTACTTTGAAAAAAAGGAGAGTATTTGAATACTCTGAAAGAAAAATGATGAGAATGTATTGATGAACTATTTCAATCTTTGCATCTTATTTAAGCTACAAATTGATATTGAAATATTTCAAATATATTATAGCATATTTTTTGTTCTTTGTCAATACTGTATGCAAAATTTTGTATAAAAAACAATTTTTGTATTTCAAAATCTAAAATTTTTTACTAATTTATACTAATTTTAACTGCATTGTAAGATAAAAAGCAATTCTTTTGCCATGTCCCCGATAAATTTCACACTTGACAATTTCAATAGAATGTGTTATAATTTATACATAATATGTAAAAAGAGGAGGAAAAATGTTTTGGTTGAAAAGCTTGAAAATTTTGAATTTGGTTTGCTTTATTTTGTTCAAGAGAATTTACGTTTTGAATGGCTTACCCCTATAATGAAGTTTTTTTCGCTGATTGGAGATAATGGTCTTGTGTGGATTGCATTTACGGTGGTTCTGCTTATTTTAAAACGCACAAGAAGAATAGGAGCAATGTGCAGTATTTCGCTTATATTTGATGTTTTGCTTGTAAATTGCCTGTTGAAAAATTTGTTTGCCCGTGTTCGTCCGTACGATACTTTTACAGAGCTTAAATTACTGGTGGACATACAACATGATTGGTCGTTCCCATCGGGACATTCGGCGGCGGCTTTTGCAACTTGTATAGTGCTTTTAAAGGTTGCCCCTAAGAAACTATCTATACCATCGCTTGTTGTGGCAATATTAATTGCATTTTCTCGAATTTATGTATGTGTGCATTATCCAACCGATGTTATCGGTGGAATACTTATTGGAATATTCTGTGCAGAGTTTGCCGTGTGGGTTTATCGCAAAATTGAAAATTTATACAACAAAAAGCACAAAATAATTTGAATATAAATTCCCCTTGCCAATGGCAAGGGGAAAATTTTTAGCTTTCGTTCTTAATTTTTTCAGCGAGCTGGGTAACTTCTTCAAGAGAAAGTCTGCTATATTTTACAACCTTTTCAATAGAAAGACCGTCTTTAAGCATATTTGTTGCATTTTCTTTATCGTGTAATTTAGCATATAATTTAGCGTATTCTTCATTAAGTTCCTGCATTATTTTACACATATAAGCCATCTCCTTTTGCCAAAGGCAGTGGGATTTTTAGTTTTCTTTTTTTATTTCTTCGGCAAGTTTAGTAACTTCTTCAAGAGAAAGACCAGTTGCAATAACTATTTTTTCAATTGGAACATCTAATTGTAACAAGTTTTTTGCAGTTTCTTTATCGTGTAATTTAGCATACAATTTAGCATATTCTTCATTAAGTTCCTGCATTATTTTACACATAGAACCATCCCCTTCCGATGTTTCCTTAAGGTCGATTGACCTTTCAGCCAACTTATCATAGTGCATTTGTCTTGGATTTGCACAATTGAAATCATGAATAAGTTTGCCAATAGGCGAATCGCCTTTAAATCGACCGTTAATATAAATAATATGTTGTTCATCGCCAAAAGAAGAATTGTCAAGTTCTTTAATACTGCGTTCTATTGTGTAAAGAGGCAAGCCTCTTTTAAAATAGTCCTGCTGAGTAAAGAAAATAACATAAGTTTCAGGAAGTTTTTTAAAATCGTCTTTTGGCAAAATTGCATTTGAATCCAGCATACTGCTGTAATACCTTGCTCTTTTTGGATTTGCGTTAGCGGAGCTGTTTTGAATTTCGATATTATATTCCTTGCCTTGCCTGTCAACGGCATAAACATCAAGAATTATCGACCTGCCTTGAATATTTTTAAGCGGTTTTTGTGTTTCGGAAGAAACAACCTTCAAATCGTCCCTTTCAAGGATAATGCTTAACACAAATTCAATAAGTTCGGGTTGGTCATTAAAAAAAGCCGTCATATATGTGTCGTCCATAAGGCAAAATTCAGGAATACGTTTCAAAATTTTTTCTTTGAAAGCAAGTTTCAGTTCGTTTTCCTTTTCGCTGTTCATTGGAATCACCTACTTTATTATATTATAGCATATTTTTTTCAAAAAATCAATAGTTTTAAAAATAAATTTTTTTGTGTTAAATCTGCAGGTGAAAAGCAAAAAAAATCGGGATTTTGGTCGAAATTTAGGGATTTTTGACGAATTTTTCCCTAAATTTTGACAATCGAAATTTTGGGATTTTTAGAATGAGCAAAAGCAAGAGAGCCAGCACCAAAGTGCCAGCCCTCCATATATTAGGTTGATTTAAATTATGCGTTCAAAACTATTCGGACATTTCAACTGAGTAAGTACCATCTGATTCGCTTTTAATTCCTTTAATTCCCTTACCAGCCTTGCTAGAAATATCCTTAGCAGCTGTTGGATAACCACCTGTATATTTCAAATCCTTAGATGTGCTAGCGTAAACTGCACAGGTTGGACCACCATCTGAAATTCCTACTGCAAACTGGACGGTTATATTTGTATCATCTGATGTTCCATTAGATACTTTCTGACCGAGTTCCTTAGCAATAAAGTTGGTAAATGTTTGACCGTCTGTGTCACTAACACAATTTGAAACATCGACATCCTTTACAGTCGCTCCAAAAGCATTACCATAAATACCAGCAGCAAGCGGTTCACCAGCATTATCGCACTTCTGGCAAACGTTATTAGCAGCAGTGTAAACCGACTTAGCAGAAGAGTTAGCAGATGAAATCTTGGAAGACTTAACATAACCCATCATAGAAGGTACAAGGATTGCAGCGAGAACGCCGATGATTGCGATAACAACGATAAGTTCAACGAGTGTAAAGCCCTTTTTGTTTGTAGATTTTTTCATAGAAAATCCCTCCATATAAAATTTAATATTTTTTCTTGCCGACTTCAAACCGGCTGATTTTAAGTATCCTGCTATTCAATGTGCAGGTAAAGGACAAGATGTTTTTGAATTTAAACTTTGCTTAACTCTGCCAATGTGTACTTTTGTTTGGTTTTATTAAGCCCCAGTTCATATTCGGTTCATGTTAAAGTTGCTTTTGTTCTTGTCTATGTTTATATTATAGCACAGGTCAAACGGTTTGTCAAGCGTTTTTTCAAAAAAAATTTAAAAATTCTTAAGTTTGTGAAAATTGTATAACAGAGGGTGAAAATTCTGTGAAAAGTGCAATAAGAATCGTGAATATTTTGCTAATATATAGTAATCAAAACGCCAAAACAAGCAAATAATGGTTAAATCTTTTAATTAATAACCCCTAAATTATGTTTTTTATAAGATATTTAAAATAACTATTGACATTTTAAAAAAAATGTGCTATAATAAATATATACCAAATGATATATATTATTTATAAAAGTTTTTGAAAGGTGGTTGATTTTATGGAAATGGCAAAGATTTTTGAAACTGGTAGAAGCCAAGCGGTAAGGCTTCCAAAAAAATATAGATTTTCCGTGGACGAGGTTGTTATACAGCGTTTAGGCGAATCGATAGTTTTAACTCCAAAAGAAAAATTGTGGAAAAATTTTGTTAATGGAATTAACGGATTTACAGACGATTTTATGCAGGACGGAAGATATAATGAACCGACAGAAAGGGAAAGTTTATGAAAATGCTTGATACTAATATTTGTATCTATACTATTAAAAAAAAGCCTGAAAGCGTGCTTGAAAAGTTTAAACAGGAGTTTATAAATGGCGAGGGTTTGTGTATTTCTGCTATAACATTAGCAGAATTAAAACATGGAGTTGAAAAAAGTTCTTGCCCTGAAAAGAATGAATTAGCACTTGCACAATTGCTTACTGCTTTAACCGTTCTTCCGTTTGATGATTTATCTGCTATAGAGTATGGGAAAATATGTGCATATCTTCAAAAGCGAGGAACACCTATAGGAACTATGGATATGCTTATTGCAGCTCATGCAAGAGCGAATAAATTAACCCTTGTAACCAACAACACACGAGAGTTTGAACGTGTTCCCGACTTGAAATTAGAAAATTGGGTATAAAAAGACCTGCTTGTTGAAAAACAAGCAGGAATTTTTTATTCTAATTAACAACTCCTAAAATATACTTAAAAATTCTTTTAAAATAATTTTATTTAATAATTTTACTTAAATCAAAAAGTTGATTTCTATGACTTTTATAAAAAAACTCTTGACTTTTGCTTAAAAAAATGATATAATAATATTAAGAAAATTATGTTTATTTGTCTTGGAAAGGGTGAATTTTATGAGTACAAAAGAACAAACATTAACTATGATTGAGATGCTTAATGAAGAACAGTTAAAAGCTGTAAATCTCATCTTGCAAGGTATTGTTTCACTTAATTCTGAAATACCAAACAAAGAAACAATCGAAGCAATGCAGGAAATGGAAGATATTATTAATGGAAAAATTCCGGCTAAACGTTATGCTACTGTGAGGGAAATGTTTAATGACATAATGAGTGAGGGTGGCGACGAATGAGATTAGAAGTCGTTTCAACTTCACGCTTTCGCAAAGATTTGCGAAAAGCTGTAAAACGTGGACTTGATATTAATGTTTTAGAAAACATTGTGGATATGATTGCAACACAAAAGCCACTTCCAGCTAAAAATAAAGACCATGAATTAATTGGTAATTTTAAAGGTTTTAGAGAATGTCATATTCAAAATGATTGGCTTTTGGTTTACAAAGTTTACAATAATGAACTTGTTTTATCACTTGAACGCACAGGTACACATAGTGATTTATTTTAATAAAATAGCACTTTGAGAAATCAATGAACCGCCCGAAAATAAAATATAAAAACCTGCTTGTTGAAAAACAAGCAGGAATTTTTTTTATTCTGAAAGTTCAAGCCATTCATATGTTTTTTTAACAATAAAAGTGTATTTCATCTGTAACAAAGTGTTCTTTCCACTTTTCACAAATGTAAAAATATTGTGCATTTATAATTTCCAACAATTCATTTAGTATTTTTTTGGGTATTCTGCCACTATTGCTTGCAACAAAACAGCCTCCCGCTTTTGTTAACCAAACTTTAGTTGAATTTGGTGTGGGTTTTCCTTTAGCTATGTGAACGTGTATAGGTTCGCCGTTTTCATTGCTCCAAAAATATATTTTATATCCACAAACTGTAAATAAATTAGGCAAATTTCACACCACCCTCTTTGGCATACTTATAAATTAAGTGCGCGTTACGTTCTATTATACTATTAAACAATGCTATTTCCTCATCGCTATATCCATTAATGCTTATCCACTTATAACTGGGAAGTTCGCATCTTGCATTGTCAAAACCATTTTCTGTGGGACGTTCAAAATTGACAATAATTTTGTTATCCTCTAAAATTTGAGAGTGTACAATCTCTGTACCGTCCCCCAAAGTCATATATTCATACATCATAAATTTACACCACCTTTCATTATATAATTATTCTGAAAGCTCAAGCCACTCATCTGTTTTTTCGTTAATAATCTTTTTGATTTCCTCAAGCTTTATGCAGTTTTCATTAAGCTTTTCATAGTCGCTATTTCCGCCTGCAATTTCTTGTTCAAGGCTTTTTGCCTGCTGTTCCAGCTGTTCAATTTCTTTTTCAAGAGCGGAAATTCTATTGCGTCTTTCGGCTTGTTCACGGCGTTGTTGTTTGGATTTATAGGCAGGCTTTTCAAGATTTTTGATTTTATCTTCTGTGTTTTCGGTTTGTAATTGAATTTCTGCTTGTTGCTTTTGTTTTAAATAATCGTCAAATTTGCCCTCATAAAGCGTTCCGCCCTCGGGGGTGAGTTCAAAAATTCTGTCGGGAACATGGTTTAGCAAATATCTGTCGTGCGAAACAAGTAGTATTGTTCCAGTATAATCGGCAAGCGATTGTTCCAATGCGTCTTTTGCCACCAAATCAAGGTGGTTGGTTGGTTCGTCCAAAATCAGTAAGTTGCCCCTCTCCATTGACATTATCGCAAAACAGAGTTTAGCACGTTCTCCGCCACTCAGCACACTAATTGGCTTAAAAACGTCCTCACCCGTAATAAGCACCCCTGCAAGAACCTTTCTTAAAATCCCGTCCGAAGTTCCCGGAAAACGATATTGCATTTCTGAAATTACCGTGTTTGCAGGGGCAAGAGTTGCTCCCTCTTGGTCGAAATAGCTTTTTTTAACATTCATTCCCCATTCAATTTTGCCCTTGTTATGGGGATTTATTCCCAAAATAGTTTTGAGTAGCGAAGATTTTCCAATACCATTTTCGCCGATAATACCAATTTTTTGACCACGTCTAAGCTCAAGATTAATGCTTTCAACAAGTCTTTTTTGTGCCATTCCCTTTCCGACCGTCAAATCACAATCTTCAAGATTAAGCACAACTTTAGTTGGCTCAATATCATATTCTATTTTTAATTTTGGAATTTGTGTGGTTATATCCGGCTTTTCGATACGCTCGATTTTGTCCAATGCTTTTTGACGGCTTTGTGCCATTTTAGCTGTGCTTGCTCTAACCTTGTTTCTTGCAATATAATCTTCCAGTTTTGCTATTTCTTTCTGTTGGTCGTCATATTCTTTCAATTGTCTTGCAACATTGGATTTTTTTTGCAATATATATTTAGAATAATTGCCGTTATATTGGGTAAGTCTGCCATTCTCAATCTCGCAAATCCTTGTACAAAGTTTGTCAAGAAAATATCTGTCATGCGACACCATAAGCACAGTATGTTTAAAGCCTTTTAGATAATCCTCCAGCCACATAAGTGTTTTAAAATCAAGGTGGTTTGTTGGTTCGTCAAGAATTAGCAGGTCGGGTTCTTCAAGAAGCAGTTTTGCAAGAGCAAGACGGGTTTTCTCTCCTCCCGATAGTGATGAAACAATCTGGCTTCTATCATATTCCGAAAACCCCATACCGCTAAGCACCATGTTTATTTTGGTTTTCATATTATAGCCGTCCCTTGCCTCAAAATATGCAGATTTTTCAGCATATTCATTGGCAAGATTTTCATATTCTTTGCCATGTTCGGTAAGCTCCGCCATCTGCTTTTCAATTTCTTTCATTCGCTCTAAAATTTTATTTAGTTCGTCAAAAGATTTTTGAATTTCCTCTTTGATAGTGCAACCCGATTCAAGACCGCTGTTTTGGTGCATAAAGCCAATTTTTAAATTGTTTGCAAAAGCGATATTTCCATTGCCGAGTTCGTCCTTGTCAAAATCCATTTCGCCATTGATTATTTTTAGCAGGGTGGACTTTCCGCAACCATTTTTGCCCACAAGTCCATAAATTTCTTTGTCCTCAATAGATAAATTTATATTTTTTAAAATTGGTTCACCGTTAAAATATTTATAAATATTTTCTATGTTTACAAGCATATTTTATCTTTCCTTTGTTTTTAGTTTTAAAGAATTGTTTATTTGCCCCGTCATAGGCGGGGCAAATAATTATATTTTTATATGTTTTCTTTTTCGCTTAGCACATTCATTTTGTATGTAAGTGTTTGCAAGCTGTCGCCCAAATGCACATTTTCCACAACTGCATTGTCATAATCCGGTGTTAAATCATAGTGGCTAAAGTTCCAAAATGCCGTAACCCCAAAATTATGCAGTTGTTCAACCGTTGCTTGGGTGGTTGCCTTTGGGGTGCAAAGCACCGCAACAGTTGGTTTGTACTGTTTGCAAAAACTTTCCAGCTCGTCAGTATGGTATATATTCATTCCTGCAAGAACCTTTCCAGTAAGTTCTCTGTCAATATCAAAAATTCCAATTAGATTGCAACCACGAGCAGAAAAATTAATCGATGCGGCAATCGCCTTGCCCAAATTTCCTGCTCCCAATAAAATAGTGGGAAACATTTTGTCTACTCCCAAAATCTTTCCTATTTCACGGTGAAGTTCCGAAACGTTATAGCCATAGCCCTGCTGACCGAATCCGCCGAAACAGTTTAAATCCTGCCTTATTTGTGAGGCGGTGAGTTTCATTTTTCCTGCAAGACTTCTTGAAGAAATACGTTCTATATTTTGTTTTAAAAGTTCCCCTAAAAATCTATAATATCTTGGCAGTCGCTTTATAACTGCCTCGGAAATGCCATGATTTTTTGACATTTTTTCTCCCCCTTTCCCAAAACGAAAAGTCAGATTATAATCTGTTCTTTTGTTCGTCATATTTTATGACGGAAAAAAGAATAAATTACAATAATAATCTTTCCCCTGCCATATGGCAGGGAAAAGACAGTATATTATAATATTTAATTAGCCAAGGAGTTTTGAAAGGCGGTCGTTTACAGCCTCAAGAAATTCCTTTGTGTTTACCTTCTGTTTGTTTTCGAGTGTGGAAAGGAGATAAAGGTCGCCTGTCATAATTCCGTCCTCAATTGTCTGGATTGTAGCCTTTTCAAGCATATTAGCATAGTTTACAAGTTCAGGAAGCTCATCAAGTTCTCCACGCTTTCTCAAAGCTCCGCTCCATGCAAAGAGGGTAGCAACCGAGTTTGTGGAGGTTTCCTCGCCCTTAAGATGCTTGTAGTAGTGACGTTGAACTGTGCCATGAGCAGCCTCATATTCATAAACGCCGTCAGGAGAAACAAGAACAGAAGTCATCATAGCAAGTGAGCCATAAGCAGTGGCAACCATATCCGACATAACATCGCCGTCATAGTTTTTACAAGCCCAGATAAATCCGCCGTTAGAGCGAACAACTCTTGCTACAGCGTCATCAATAAGAGTGTAGAAATATTCAATGCCTGCTTTTTCAAATTTTTCTTTATATTCAGTTTCAAAAATTTCAGCAAAAATATCCTTGAAAGTATGGTCATATTTCTTAGAAATAGTATCCTTTGTAGCAAACCAAATATCCTGCTTTGTGTCAAGAGCAAAGTTAAAGCAAGCTCTTGCAAAGGACGCAATAGAGGTAGACTTGTTGTGAAGTCCCTGAATGATACCATCACATTCAAAATTATAAATGGTTTCTCTTGTTTCGTTGCCGTCCTTGTCGGTGCAAACAAGTTCTGTTTTTGCCCCCTCAGGCACTTTCATTTCAACGTTTTTATAAACATCACCATAAGCATGACGAGCAATAGTAATAGGCTTTGTCCATGTAGGAATATATGGTGTAATACCCTTAACAAGAATTGGAGTTCTAAAAACAGTACCGTCCAGCATAGCACGGATTGTGCCGTTAGGAGATTTCCACATTTGAGTGAGATTATATTCGGGCATTCTTGCAGCGTTTGGAGTGATTGTAGCACACTTTACCGCAACGCCGTATTTTTTAGTAGCGTTTGCCGAATCAACCGTTACCTGGTCTTTGGTCTTTTCACGGTTTTCAAGCCCAAGGTCGTAGTAATCGCTCTTAAGGTCAATGTAAGGAGTGATAAGAATGTCTTTAATATCCTGCCAGATAACTCTGGTCATTTCATCTCCGTCCATTTCAACGATTGGTGTTTTCATCTGAATTTTTGCCATGGTAAAATTACCTCCTGAAAAATTTTTTTATAAATAGCCTGTGTAGGCTGTTTAGCTAAGTATATTGTTAAGTAGTAATGCTATGTTGTTTGCAAATTAATTTAAGTTGGGAGCAAATAAATTATCAAAATTACAGGAATTATAAATAATAGCGTAATTAAAAGGGTTGCTATAAAATTCATTCGTGCGGATTGTTCAATTGAAAGTTTGTCAATTCCATTGGATTTAGCAAACCCCAAAAGAAATATGCAAATTACAACACTTATAACATATCCCCAAAAACCGCAGTCAACCCATCTGCCGACCGCAATTCCAAAAATAATGCCCACAATATGAGGAGTAAAAGCCATTTCCGAGCCGTCCCCGTTGTATCGTGAAAATGGGTTATCCGCCTGTGAAAACTCATCTTTTCGCCTGCGGTAGGGGTCAAGCATATAGTATTGAAATTCTTCCCACATTTCCTTAAATTTCATAATTTAGCACCACCTAATTATTCCAAGCACCAAAAGATGCAAGGGATAATAAACATAAAAGAACCATTTATGAAAAGGCTTGCTACTGCCTTTTTTGCCGTTGTAGAAAAATTCTATTAATATAGGAACAAGGAAAATTCCAATTTCAAACCAGCTTTGAGAAAAACCCGATACAATAAACATAGGAATATGCATTGAAAGGTTTACAATTGCAAAAGCCAGCCACTTTTTTAGTTTGTTTTCTCTGTAGATATAAAAGAAAAGAGCCGAAAGCACATCAATTATAGGCCAGTCACCAAAAATTGAGACAAAGCACAAAAGAATTATAAGTACTTTTTTCTTTGTTGTGCTGTATTTTTCATTTTCCCAAATTCTTATTGCAATAAGTCCTAAAAATAGGGTATATATCACTCCGAATATAGGGAGAATTTGCAAATGTCCATTTTCAATATAAATAGGGAGTGTGCCGTTTTCAAAGAATGTAAAGGGAATTATTGAAATAATTGCAAAGATGCCAAGCCTTTTGGTATATTTGCCAACATCTCTTGTGTAGTGATAGCCTTGTGCCAAAAGGTAAGCCATTGTAGGACCTGTAATTCTGCCAAAGAAGTGCATTATACCGCCCAATAGTGGATTTGCAGGGTCGACAAATGCCCAAGCGATATGGTCGATGGTCATTGCGAAAATCGCAATGTATTTTATCTGATTGCAATTTAATTTTGTGTTATTATTCATATATTATTTTTAAAATTTATACTTATCCTCTGTTTTAAAACAGAGGATAAAGCATAAAATACAATTACTTGTTAAGTTGTTCTCTTGTATAGTCAAGAAGTCCGCCGGCAAGGATAATATCCTTTGTTCTGCCAGTAAGTTCACAAAGAACGGGGATTTTAGCACCAGTTGTTGTGTTTACAACCTCAAGTTCTGTTTTGCCCTCCTCAATAGCCTTGCGAACGTCAGAAATTGAAATTTCATCGCCCTGTGAAATCTTGTCATAGTCATTTTCGTTTACAAAAGTAAGTGGCAAAATTCCTGCATTGATAAGATTAGCACGGTGGATTCTTGCAAAAGACTTAACCAAAACAGCCTTGATTCCAAGATAGAGAGGAGCAAGGGCAGCGTGTTCACGGGAAGAACCTTGACCGTAGTTAGAACCGCCAACGATAATTGATTTACCCATGTTCTTTGCACGGTTTGGGAAAGCCTCATCGCAAACGGTAAAGCAGTGCTGAGAAATAGCAGGGATATTTGAACGAAGCGGCAAAATTTTAGCACCAGCAGGCATAATATGGTCGGTTGTGATATTGTCGCCAACCTTAAGTGAAACCTGACAATCAATGCTTTCATCAAGTGGAGATGTCTGTGGGAAAGGCTTAATGTTTGGACCTCTAAGAATTTCGACGCTATCCATATCCTTTTCGTCAACAGGAGCAGAAACCATATTGTCGTTGATAACAAATTTTTCGGGAAGCTTAAATTCTGGCATTTCGCCAAGAGCCTCTGTTGGGTCGGTGAACACACCGGTAAGAGCAGATACTGCCGCAACTTCTGGCGAAACAAGGTAGATTTGACCGTCCTTTGTGCCAGAGCGTCCCTCAAAGTTTCTGTTGAATGTTCTAAGGGAAATACCCTTTGAATTAGGCGACTGACCCATACCAATGCAAGGACCGCAAGCAGATTCAAGTATTCTTGCTCCTGCATCAATCATATCCGACAATGCACCGTTTTGAGCAATCATGTTAAGCACTTGTTTTGAACCGGGAGCAATTGCAAGAGAAACATCTGGATTAACCGTTTTGCCCTTAAGAATATGAGCAACCTTCATCATATCAACAAAAGATGAGTTTGTACATGAACCAATACATACCTGGTCAATTTTCTGACCAGCAAGTTCAGAAATAGGCTTAACGTTGTCGGGAGAGTGAGGACAAGCAGCAAGAGGCTTGAGGGTAGACAGGTCAATAACAATATGTTCGTCATATTCAGCATCATCATCAGCCTTAAGCTCTGTCCAAACTTCCTCTCTGCCCTGAGCCTTTAAAAATTCAAGGGTAATTTCGTCAGATGGGAAAATAGAGGTTGTAGCACCGAGTTCAGCACCCATATTTGTAATGGTAGCACGTTCAGGAACGGAAAGTGTTTTAACACCCTCTCCACAGTATTCAATAACCTTGCCAACGCCACCCTTAACCGACATAATGCGGAGTACTTCAAGGATAACATCTTTAGCAGCAACCCATGGAGAAAGTTTTCCCTTAAGCTCAACCTTTACAACCTTAGGATAGGTGATGTAGTAAGCACCGCCACCCATTGCAACCGCAACATCAAGTCCGCCTGCACCAATAGCAATCATACCAATACCGCCACCGGTTGGGGTATGGCTGTCCGAACCGATAAGTGTCTTTCCGGGGATACCAAATCTTTCAAGGTGAACCTGATGGCAAATACCGTTTCCGGGACGTGAAAAATAAATACCATGTTTTTTAGCAACCGAACCAATAAATCTATGGTCGTCAGCATTTTCAAAACCCGACTGGAGGGTATTGTGGTCGATGTAAGCTACCGAACGTTCGGTGCGAACACGAGGAACACCCATTGCCTCAAATTCGAGGTAAGCCATTGTACCCGTAGCATCCTGTGTAAGAGTTTGGTCAATTCTTATGCCAATTTCCTTTCCCTTGACAAATTCACCATCAACAATGTGGTTTTTAAGAATTTTTTCTGTAAGCGTTAAGCCCATGATAAAACAGTCCTTTCCGTTTGTAATGTTATTTATTGTAATGTTACATAGATTGAAAAAGAAGTATGTTTGCTGAAGATATAACATTACCTATTATTATAATAATACAAAAAATCTTATTTGTCAAGATTTTAACGAACACTTTAATTTTTTGCAATAATATTTTTGAGTATTGCCTGCTTGATTTGTGCAGTTTTAACAATTGATAAATAATAAATAATAATTAATAATTATTTTTATAACTGGTTAATTTGTGTTATAAAAAATCTTTGTTTTTCCGCTGTCCGCCGTGGGCGAAAAAAATGCTAAACATAAAATAATATAAGCAACAATTTTTCAACATAGTAAAACATACAAAAAATATAAAAGCATTTGCTTTGCTTTTAGCTAAAATTTGTCTTGCAAAATAGCTTGAAATAGGGTATAATATAAAATGGAATGTTGTAAATTCTGAATTTTAGGTTGCCCATGTATATTTTCCGCCTGCTTGTGCATAATTTTTTATAGTAAATATTAAAAAAAGGCGGTAGCGGTTATGTGCAAACAAAAAGAAAATACAGAAAACAATCAGGAAAACAATCAAAATTTAAACCAAAAAGAAAAAATAGAGGCTATTGAAAAATTCGGCGAGGTGGCTTCTGAGGGTGCAAAGCATCTTGTATATTGCCTTAATATTATAGGGCAGATTGAGGGGCATTATCTGCTTTCGTCAAGCGACAAAACCACCAAATATGAACATATTATCCCCTCACTTGTTTCCATTGAGCAGGATAGGCGGGTGGAGGGTCTTATTATAATGCTTAACACGGTCGGCGGAGATGTTGAAGCAGGTCTTGCAATCGCCGAGGTTGTCGCCGGAATGAAAACTCCAACCGTTTCTATTGTTGTCGGCGGAGGTCATTCAATCGGTGTTCCGCTTGCGGTGTGTGCAAAGCGTTCTTTTATTGTGCCGTCCGCCACCATGACCATTCACCCTGTGCGAATGAACGGCACTGTGCTTGGAGTTCCCCAAACAATGGCTTATTTTCAAAAAATGCAGGATAGAATTGTTGAGTTTATAACACGCAACAGTGGGATTTCCGCCGAAAGATACAGAGAACTTACCCTTGAAACAGGCGAACTTATGATGGACGTTGGAACGGTGCTTGACGGCAAGCAAGCCGTAGCCGAGGGGCTTATTGACGAGGTTGGAAGTTTAAGCAGTGCTATTGAATGGCTTTATAGCGATATTGAAAACAGCGAAAAGCCTTCATATAAATTATTTTAAATTATTTTTAAAATTCAAGGAGGAAATTTATGAGTATTTTTGACGCAATATTTCAAGGGATAATACAGGGACTGACCGAGTTCCTGCCCGTTTCAAGTTCGGGGCATCTGTCGATTGCTCAGCATTTTACTGGTAAAAGCGGGGAAGGTGCGTTGATGTTTTCGGCAATACTTCACCTTGGCACATTGGTTGCCGTGTTTATTGCCTTTAGAAAAATAATCGGCGAACTTTTGGTAGAACTTGGGCATATGTGCAAAGAATTGGTTAAGGGCAAACTTACCTTTAAGAATATGAACCCTCAAAGAAGAATGATTTGTATGGTGTTTATCTCAACCGCTTGTTTGCTTCCCTTTTACATATGCAAGGATTGGTTTGAAAGCTTTAGTCAGGATAGTTCTATTTTGGCAGAGGGAATTTGTCTGCTCTATACTTCGGTTATATTGTTCTTGTCGGACAAATGCACCAAAGGCACAAAGGAAAACGGCGATATTAAGGCTGGCGATGCCGTAACCGTTGGACTTTTTCAGGGGGTAGCACTGCTCCCCGGTGTTTCCCGTTCGGGTTCAACCATTTCTTCCGCTCTTTTCTGTGGCTTTACAAGAGAAACAGCCGTTTCTTACAGCTTTGTGCTTGGTATTCCTGCAATTTTGGGCGGTTGTCTTGTTGAAATAAAGGACGCTGTTCAGACAAATGCAATGCAGGTAGATTTTGTTCCCTTTATAGTTGGTTTTATCGTTGCGGCGATTGTTGGAATACTTGCTATTAAAATGGTTTCATGGCTGGTAAACAAGGATAAATTTAAAATTTTTGGAATATACACCGCCGTTGTCGGCGTGCTGGTTATCGGTGTGGCTGTTTATGAAAGAATTAGCGGAAATATAGTTACTTTTAAGTAATTGAAAATTTGGTATGTTAAAAAACATAGGAACAGCAAAAGGAGGGAGAAAATGGTGGCTTCAAAAACTGTAGAGATAAAAAAGACCAAAAAAGAACCGGAAAAAAAACCGGAGGAAAAAGCTGAAAAGCCGAAAAAAACATCTAAGCCTAAGGAAAAATCAGAAAAATCTAAATCCAAAGCCGAAAAGAGTAGCAAAAAAGAAGAAAAAAAGCCTGCCAAAGATGGTAAGAAAAAGTCCCAGTCGATGACCGGAGAACAAAAAAGAATAACCTCCATTGTGCTTTTCTTTGTGGGGATACTGCTTGTTTTTGTATCAATAATTGAAAGTTCGGGAATATGGTTGTTTTTACATAATGTTATTCATGGGCTTTTTGGAGCGGTGGGATATCTGATTGGAGCGGTGATTGTTTATATTGCTGTTCTCCTTGAAAATACTGATGATAGAAAAGTTTTTACCAAAAAGCTTTTGCAAATTGTATGCACAGTTTTTGTTGTTTGTGGGTTTATTCAAATTTTCTTTGTCGGCAAGGTTTCGGGAAATAACTTTTTTGAGTGTGTAAAAAATCTTTATAATGATGGCTGTAAACTTAAGGGTGGCGGAGTGTCTGCCTGTGTGTTTGGCTGGACGGCTCTTGCAGGATTGGGCAAGGTCGGAGCAAGAATAGTTGTTATTGTTCTGCTTGTCGCTTTTGTAATGCTACTTACCAACGCAAGCGTTACTAAAATTGCCCAAATTGTTTCTAAACCGTTTGTTAAAGTTTCTGAATATTTTAAATCACATAAAAAAACAAAGGATAAGAATTTAATTAATAAAAACGATAAACTTAAACATATTGGCGTTCAAAAAAGCGGAGCAAATAAATTTCAGGAGGATTTAAAACCAGAAGTTGAGGTTGAATTTTCCACGGTTGGCGGGGGAATGGATAAACCAAATGTTTTTGCCCCAACAGACCAGCCAGAAAATATTGATGAAATAATAAATAGTGCGATAATTGAACATAAAACAGAAAAGCCAGTCAGCAAACAAACAAAAAAATCTTCGGGAAAATATAAATTTCCACCTGTTGAACTGCTTGATGAACATGAAAATTCTTTTGATATTAAGGACGCACAACGAGAGGCAAAACAAAAGGCGGATACTCTTATTGACGCACTGGATAGTTTTGGGGTCAAGGCAAGAATTACAGGAATCTGCCGAGGTCCTTCGGTTACAAGATATGAACTTCAGCCTGCACTTGGTGTTAAGGTTGCCAGAATTACAGGGCTTGAAAATGACATAGCTTTAAATCTTGCATCGGAAATAAGAATACAAGCACCAATCCCCGGAAAATCGGCAATCGGTGTTGAGGTTGCCAACAAATGCCGTGAAAGCGTGTCGATAAAAGAACTTATATGTAGTAAAGAGTATCAATCAAGCAAAAGCAAACTTTCCTTTGCGGTCGGAAAGAATATCGAGGGAAAAATAGTAATGGGGGATATTTCGCATATGCCACATATGCTTATTGCAGGTACTACTGGTTCGGGTAAATCCGTGTTTACCAACTCTATTATTATGAATATTTTGTTTCATGCTTCCCCAGAAGATGTAAAACTAATTTTAATCGACCCAAAAAGGGTTGAATTTCCAGTGTATAACGGTATCCCTCACCTGCTTATACCGGTTGTGACCGAACCGCTTAGGGCGGCAGGTGCTTTGTCATGGGCGGTCGGTGAAATGCAAAATCGCTATAAACAGCTTGCATCAAACGGCGTTAGGGGAATTGACGAATACAACGAACTTGCTGAAGAAAATCCTAATCTTGAAAAAATGACAAAAATTGTTATTGTGGTGGACGAGCTTGCCGACTTGATGATGGCAGCTCCAAAAGATGTTGAGGACTATATTCAAAGGCTTGCACAGCTTGCACGTGCTGCAGGAATACATATGATTATTGCGACCCAGTCGCCCAGAAAACAGGTTATTACAGGTATTATCAAGGCGAACATTCCGAGTACCGTTGCCCTTAGTGTTTCCAACTTTATAGATTCCAATCTTATTATTGGTCAGGGCGGGGCAGAAAAATTATTGGGTCATGGCGATATGCTCTATAATCCAATAGGCACAAGAACCCCAATAAGAATACAGGGTAGTTTTGTTTCCACCGAAGAAGTCAAAAAGGTGGTTGATTTTCTAAAATCGGACGGTGAATGTGAATATAGTCAAGAAATTATCAGCGAGGTTGAAAAGAATATACCTAATCCAAAGGGCGAGCAGACCTCAAGTGACGATAGAAAGGTTAGCAAAACCGATAGTGATGAGGAGGTTATTGAAAAGGCACTTAGGCTTATTGTTGATATGCCCGAAGCGTCAATTACAATGTTTCAAAGAAAATTGGGGCTTGGTTTTGGCAGGGCGGCAAAAATTATGGATATGCTGGAGGATATGGGCTTTGTCGGCGAGGCTAACGGCTCAAAGGGCAGGCGAGTGCTTATAACCAAACAACAGTACCTTGAAAGGCAGGCGAGAAAATAAATGAACAAAAAAGTAATAACAGGGATAATTGTAGCGGTTGTAGCCATAGGCGGAATTGCATTGGCAGGCGGTGTAATTGGTTATGATAATTTGTTTGATATAATACTTTCGCTAATTGGTGATGAAAGCAGTGATAATAGCGATAAAAATAGCGAACTTACCTGTTATTTTTATGATGTAGGACAAGGGGACTGCGAAATTATTACAAACTGCGGTCAGACAATGTTGATTGACGGTGGCGAATGGGAAAATGCTAAGAATATTATAGCTTTTTTGCAAGGTAAAAATATCACAAAACTTGATTATGTGGTTTGTACCCACCCACACAGCGACCATGTCGGGGCAACCGCTGAAATACTTGAAAATTTTGAGGTCGGCGAACTGTTTTTAACCGATATTCCCGAGGAGGATATTCCAACAACCTTTACATACGAGCATTTGTTGGAAACAATAGATGTTAAAAATATAAAAGTCACATATGAGGACTGCAATTTTAAGTTTGGTGATGCAGACGTTTCCATGTGGTTTCCCAAAAACAATTATAGTAGCCTTAACAGCTATTCCATAGCAACCAAAGTTGTTCACGGAGAAAATTCATTCTTGTTTACTGGTGATGCCGAAAAGGACGAAGAAAAAGAAATGCTGGAAAGTGGTTTTGATGTTTCCGCTAAAGTTTTTAAAATGGGTCACCATTGCAGTAATACTTCCAATTCAAAGGCTTTTCTTGAGGCGGTTAATCCACAATATGCCTTTATTGAACTGGGCAAGGATAATAAATATCACCACCCACACAAACAACCGCTTGAAAGAATTTCAGAATATGTTGGGGATAATATTTATAGAACCGATGAAAACGGCACAATAACCTGTGTTTCCAACGGCAAAGATTTAACAATTACTTGCGAAAAATCGGCAGGTTAAAAATAATATTAGGATTGGTTTATTATGGATAATATATATAGCATTGATAGGTTTGAGGGCGAATATGCCGTTTTACAGAATATGCAGGGGCAGAATTTTGACCTACCACGTTCAGAAATTCCCGAAAATGCCAAAGAGGGAGATATGCTAATAGAATGTGGCGGTGTTTATAGCATAGATGAAAAACTCACACAAGAGAGAAAAGAAAGGATAGCAAGGCTTAAAAATCGCATTAGGAGAAAAAAAGATGGAAAATGATTTGCTTAAAATAATTTCCGCAAAGATGGACAGCCTTTCCAAAAGCCACAAGAAAATTGCGGAGTATATTATAAAATATTATGATAAAACCGCCTTTATGACGGCACAAAAACTGGGAACTACTGTGGGGGTTAGTGAATCAACCGTTGTTAGATTTGCCTGCGAGTTGGGCTATATGGGTTATCCCGATTTGCAGTGTGCAATGCAACAGCTTATGCGAAACAATCTTACAGCAGTTCAGCGTATGGAAGTTACAGCTAATCAATGCGAAAACGGCGATATTTTTGAATATATTCTTTCTTCGGATATTGAAAGAATACGCAAAACAATGGAGCAGATTTCAAAAAGCGATTTTAACCGTGCAGTTGATATGATTGCAAGTTGCCACACTATATATATCATAGGTTCAAGAAGTTCTGATGCTCTGGCGAGCTTTCTTTGGTATTATTTTAATCTTATCTTTCCAAGGTGCAAGAATGTTAAAGCCACTACAACCAGTGAAACATTTGAACAGATTATGCGTATTGATGAAAATGATGTTATAATTGGTATTTCTTTTCCAAGGTATTCTATGCAAACTGCAAAGGCTCTTAAATATGCAAGAACCAAAGGGGCAAATGTTATTGCCCTTACCGACAGCAGAAATTCTCCGATTGCAAAATATGCCCATGAACTTTTGCTTGCCCAAGGGGATATTGCTTCGTTTGCGGACAGTCTTGTTGCCCCAATGAGTGTTATAAATGCACTTATTGCGGCGGTTTCGGTTAAAAATATAGATATGGTTTCAAGAAATTTGCAGACCCTTGAGCAGATTTGGCAAAAGTATGATGTGTATACACAAAGTGATGAAGAAGAAATTTAGAAAGGCAAAGGATAGTTTATGCAGGATTTAATTATTGTCGGCGGTGGTGCGTCAGGACTTTTTGGAGCGGTGCAGGCGGTTTATAAGGGACTTTCTGTGACAGTTTTTGAAAAAGAAAAAAAGGTCGGCAAAAAGCTTGCGATAACCGGCAAAGGCAGATGCAATATAACCAATATTGGCGACAATAAAACAGTTATGGATAATATACTTAGAAATTCTAAATTTTTATATTCTTCGCTTGCAGGTTTTTCTACCGCCGACACAATAAGTTTTTTTGAAAACCTTGGAGTGCCACTCAAAACCGAAAGGGGAGGGAGAGTTTTCCCGCAAAGTGACAAGGCGAGTGATGTTGTATCCGCCCTTGAAAACGCAATAAAACAAGCGGGCGGAAAGATTGTTTTTCAAAAGGTTTCGGGTCTTATTGTGGAAAATTCAAAATGTCTTGGAGTGGTCACAGCGGACGGAAAAAAGCATTTTGCAAATAATGTTATGATTGCCACAGGGGGAATGTCTTACCCTAAAACAGGTAGCACAGGCGATGGCTATAAATTTGCCCAAACTGTCGGTCATAATATTGTAGAGCCGTTGCCTTCTCTTGTGCCAATAACAACCGTGCAGAGAGATTTTGAAAATGCAGTGGAATTTACCCTAAAAAATATTAAACTTAGTCTGCTTAAAAACAACAAAACAATCTATTCAGAATTAGGCGAAATTACATTTGTTAAGGACGGATTGGGCGGAGCATTAAGCCTTACTGCTTCTGGCTATATCGACCCTAATTCATGTAGCGATTATCAAATAATTATAGATTTAAAGCCTGCCCTTGATGAGAAAAAGTTGGATACAAGAATTTGCAGAGATTTTAAAAATTTTTCTAATATGGAATTTTCACAAGTGCTTAGAAAACTTGTGCCAAAAGAGATATTGCCAATGATTTTAAAGCGTTCGGGGATTGCCTATAATAAGCCTGTAAATCAGATTACAGCGGAGCAAAGAGCAAATTTGGTGAATATACTTAAGCATTTGAAATTTGACGCAAAAGCACTTCATTCTATAAATGAGGCAATTGTAACAAGGGGTGGAGTAAATCTCAAAGAGATTGACCCCAAAACCTGTAAAAGCAAACTTTGCGAAAATTTATATTTTTGTGGAGAAGTTTTGGATATTGATGCAACCACAGGTGGTTATAATCTTCAGATTGCCTTTTGCACGGCAAATTCGGCAATAAAGGCGATGTGCGGGTGGTAAACGCTATGTCAAAACATATTCTGACAAAGGACGGAGAATTTAAACAAAATTTCAACAAAATACTTGGCACTAATATGCCTCTGCTTGATATATGTCATTCCAACGGTCTTTATGCCCATGTACAAAAGCGTCACCCTCATTGCCTTAAGTTTATAGACAAGCTGGATAAAATCATAGCCAACCCCGATTATATAGGCGAAAACCCAAAAGAACCAAACAGCATAGAGCTTATAAAGCATATGGGCGAAAATGTTATGGTTGCGGTTAAACTGGATAGTGTAGGGCAGTATTACTATGTCGCATCAATCTATAATATAACTCAGTCCAAAATTGATAGAAGGCTTTATAGTGGCAGGCTTAAGAAATTTAAATAAAATTGTAAAGGTGGTGGAATAATGCTTTCGGTGGTTGTTCCTTGCTATAATGAGCAGGATAATATTTCAAATTTTGCCTTTGAACTGAATAAAACTTTAAGCACAGCGGGAATTGACCATGAAATTGTGTTTGTTAATGACGGTTCTTCTGACAACAGTTGGAATATAATGCAAAGGCTTGCATCGTCTTCGCTTAATATAACGGCGGTAAATCTTAGTAGAAATTTTGGAAAAGAGGGTGCAATATTTGCCGGACTTGAAATTGCCAAAGGTGATTGTGTCGCCGTTATGGACAGCGATTTTCAACACCCTATTGAAACTCTTGTTGAAATGTACAGGCTTTGGCAGGACGGCGTTCAGATTGTGGACGGTGTAAAATCTGACAGAGGGCAGGAGAGCAAGGCACATAATGTTATGGTAAAGCTTTTTTATGATTCGCTTGCTAAAATGTCGGATATGCAACTTTACAACTCAAGCGATTTCAAGCTTGTGGACAGAGCGGTTGTGGACGCATTAAATCAAATGCCCGAAAAACTAACGTTTTTTAGGGGACTTTCTCAATGGGTTGGTTTTCGCAGTGAAAAAATTTATTTTGAGGTTAAAGAGCGTAAAGCGGGGAAATCTAAATTTTCTTTTAAAAGTCTTGCGAAATTTGCCATAAATTCGGTTACATCTTTTACAAGCGTTCCGCTCCATATAGTAACGGTTATGTCGCTTGTTACCTTTATATTTTCAATTATTATGGGGGTGGATACCTATATAAATTGGGTTACACATAATGCTTTTGTAGGCTTTTCCACTGTTATATTTCTAATACTTATAATCGGTAGCGGAATAATGTTCAGTCTTGGAATTATTGGGCATTATCTTGCTAAAATATACGAGGAGGTAAAGGGCAGACCCCGATATATTATAAATGAGGTTGTAAAAAGCAATAATAAACAAGATTAATTGTGTGAAAGGAGAAAAAATTTGATGAAGCAAACGACAGCTAAGACAAAAAACGGTTTTAATAATTTTATGGATAATTTTATAAATAGGATAAGCGGAGTTTTATATAGTCAAAAATATGCAAGGTTTACCGATTTTATCTACAAAAGGCTTTTTTATCTATATATTTTCCTTGCACCAACTATTCTTATGTTTATTGTATATGCTTATTTCGGAATACACCCATTTGGTGAAAAATCTGTGCT
Organism: uncultured Clostridia bacterium; assembly: GCA_947631445.1. Lineage (GTDB taxonomy): Bacteria > Bacillota > Clostridia > Oscillospirales > Ruminococcaceae > CANRLN01. The sequence continues at coordinate 19,108 of CANRLN010000006.1, read as the reverse complement.
GGTGCTTGATTTGAACGGTCAATATGTTTCCTACTATCAAGCAATGTGGGATTGGTTTCATGGTGACGGAAGTTTGATTTATGACTGGTCACGAAACCTTTCGGGAGAAATGTTTGGGGTGTATGCCTACTATCTTGCTTCGCCTTTTATGTTTATCATCTGTCTTATGCCACGTTCGGCGATATGCGGAGCGGTTATGGCAATGCAGCTTTTCAAAATAGGTTCAGCGGCGGTAACATTCACCTATCTGCTTAGAAAAATTTCTCCAAAGGCTGGAAAGCTTAAACTGCTCGCCTTTTCAATGATGTATTCGCTTATGTCGTTTATGGTTGTTCAGCTTATGGACCCTATGTGGCTGGACGGTCTTATTTTACTGCCTCTTATTGTCTGGGGACTGCACAGCCTTGTCACTAACGGCAAAACCTCGCTTTTTATAATCTCGCTTGGGTTTATGTTTATATCTCATTTTTATATAGGCTATATGGTGGGAATATTCAGTGTTATATTTTTTGTCTGCTCGCTTTTTGTTTCAAGAAAAAAGCCACTTAAAGATTGCATTATAAAATTTGTAGCAAGCGGAATAATTTCGCTTTTGTCGGCTTGTTTTGTGCTTATTCCTGTGTATAATTCGCTTAAACTGGGCAAGTTTGAGTTTTCCAAACCAGATTATAGCCTTGAAACACAATTTGACTTTCTTAGCTTTTTGACAAAGCTTTTCCCGATGTCTTACGATACCGTTCGCCCTGAAGGCTTGCCAATGGTATATTGTGGATTGTTTGCACTTATGCTTGTGCCACTGTATTTTTTAAACAAGAAAATAAACAAAAAACAAAAAATAGGATTTGCTTTCTTGTGTGGCGTTTTATTTTTATCCATGTATATTCGTCCCGTGGATATGGTATGGCATGGTTTTCAAATGCCCAATTGGCTACCGTTTAGATATTCTTTTATACTGTCTTTCTTGTTGCTTGTAATGGCGTTTATTGCCCTTGAAAACATTGACGGTGTAGAGCTTTCAAAGGTTAAAATTACAACAGCAGTTATATTTGCTTATTTGATGTGGTGCGAATATCAAGAGTTTGATTATTTTGTTCCGTATGTAACAGAGGCGGATAAAGATAATGTAAAACATTCCCAGATTGGCGGAATATGGCTAAGCATGATACTTGCAATAATTTATTGTGTGCTTATTCATGTTTTAAAAAAGCAGTCGGTAAAAAATTATAAACCAAAAGCAATCTGGAAAATCCCCGATTTTGTTGTAAAGCAGATGGGTTCAATTGTTCTTTGTATTGTGATTGCTGTTGAATTAGCGGTCAATGCTTTTTCCTGCCTCCAACAGAATGACAAGCAGTTATCCTATTCAACCTATGAATCCATGCAACCCTATTCTCAAAGTCTAAAAACAGCGGTGGATATGATTAAGGATTATGATAACTCTAAATTTTATCGAATGGAAGCGGGATTTCACCGAACCGTATGCGACCCAATTTCAGCGGGTTACAAGGGAATTTCTCATTCCAGTTCTACAATGAACGCTCCCGCCCTTACATTGCTTTATAACCTTGGTTTTGCGTTTGGAGGAAACTATACCAAATATGAGGGCGAAACCCTTATAACCGATGCAATTTTTGATATAAAATATGTTCTTGAACAGCAATCTGAACAGTACAAGTATAATAAAAATGTTCGCCCAACCAATGTGGGCAAATATGAACTTGCTGGAAGTATAAACGGCGATGATATTTCCTATAAATTTTATAAAAATCCGTATGCCATGGGACTTGGGGTTGTGGCAGACGGCAGAATAACTCAAGACGTTATTTCTGATGTCGACCCTTTTTATAATCAAAATCTTATATTCGGCGGTCTAAGTGGAGAAAAGGTGGCATTTTTTAATCATCTTGAGCCACAAAGCACCGAATATGAAAACTGTGCAACCGTGAAAACGGTAGACGGCTATACAAAATATTATGCCGAAGATGAAAGCAATCTTGAAAGTTATGTTGATTATATAGTAAAGATGAACAGAACCTCTGATTTGTATTTCTATCTGCCAACACTGTATAAAAGGCAGTGCAGTATTTTAATTCAGCCAGAAATTGAATATCAGAAAGGCAACGAGCCAATGCAAATTGTCGGAGCGTACTTTGCCCCAACCGATGATTACTATTCTATTTTAAACCTTGGTGAATTTGAAAGGGACGAGGTTGTAAGAATAAGGGTTAAGCTTGAGGACGAAGAAAAGGCAGCGTATTGGTTAGAACCGCTTTTTTATAGTTTTGATAAGGCTTCTTTTGAAAGGGCAGATGAGGTTCTTAAACATAATAATTGGAATATAACCGAATTTAAGGATACCTATGTTGAAGGTACGGTTAAATCAAACAACGATGGTCAGGTGCTTTTTACAACAATTCCATATGAGGACGGTTGGCATATAAAAGTAGACGGAGAAAAAGTAAAACCACTTAAAGCCTATGACAGCATGATTTGTGTGCCACTGGAAAAGGGTGAGCATACTGTTTCTATGAGGTTTTTGCCAACCTACTATGTTGTTGGAATCATTTTAAGTGTTGTCGGCTTTTTGCTTATGATTTTTATCTTCCTGCTGGAATTTAAAAACGGCAAAGTTATAGCAATCATGGCAGTAAAATTTTCAGAGATAAAAAATAAAATCAAAGATAAAAATAAACAAACTGAAGATGAGGAATTTTTCCAAAAGTATCCTATGGGTAAAAAGCTCAGTGAACCAACTCCAGACGGCGAAGTTTATATAAGTGATAATATGGTAAGTAAGGTTTCTGTGGGCAGTTCGGGTTTGCTTAACTTTGCCGACTCTCCTATAAATAAAGATAAACAAGAAGAACCAAAAACTATAGATATTCCGCTTGGGGAGCAAAAGCAGGAAAAGCCAAAAACTATAGATATTCCGCTTGAGGATAAAAAGCAGGAAAAGCCAAAAACTATAGATATTTCGCTTGAGGATAAAAAGCAGGAAAAGCCTAAAAGCATAGATATTCCACTTGAGGGTAAAAAGCAGGAAAAACCTAAAAGCATAGATATTCCGCTTGAGGATAAAAAGCAGGAAAAGCCTAAAAGCATAGATATTCCGCTTGAGGGTAAAAAGCAGGAGCAAGAAAAAAATGCAACCTTAAATTCAACTTTAAAGATTGTGGATATTCCAATAAAGACGGAACAGGAAGAACAGGTTAATCTTAAACCGCCCGAATTTGATGGTGCCGTAGACGGTGGAGAAAAATGGTTGGAAGGCGGTATGTCTGAACCAACTGTAAATGATATTGTGGAGCGAAAAAACACAAACAATAGGCGAAAAAAACGTAAAAGAAAATAATTTTCAGGGGAACGGTTTTAGCCGTTCCCTCTTTTTTTCTATTTATGGAAAATTAAAAAGAAATTTTTAACAAAATTTTGATTTAGTATTGACTTTTTATATTATAAGTGTTATAATAAGTGTAACAAAATAATAAATGATTTTCAGCAGAATATTGTAAACGTTTTCTAAAAGGAAAATTTAAATTAACAAAAGGAGTTGTGTATTATGATAAAAAAAATTATTGCGGGAATGTCGGCATTGTCTATTCTTTGTTCGGCAGGGTTTATTCAGTCAAGTGCGGCAGAATTTAAGCTTGGAGATGTGGACAAGGACGGTGTTATAACCTCGGCGGACGCTCTTGAGGTGCTTAAAAATGTTGTTGGTATAACTGAATTTTCTGAATTTGAAATCAAGCTTGCCGATGTTGACAAAAATGGAAATGTAAATACTCTTGATGCCCTTAAAATACTTAAGCATATTGTTGGGCTTGAAAATTTGACCGAAACTATTTCAGACGGTTCAAGCGATAGTTCAAGTATTAAAGACAGTTCAAGCGATAGTTCAAGTATCAAAGATAGTTCAAGCGATAGTTCAAGCATTAAAGATAGTTCAAGCGATAGTTCAAGCACTCCAGATGTTTCAACGGTAAATATGACATGGGATACGGTAAATATCGGCGGTGGAGGTTTTGTAAGCGGAATTGTAACCGGAAAAGAGGTTATGTTTGCCCGCACCGATGTTGGCGGAGCATATAAATTTAATTTTAAAACTTCACGCTGGGAACAGTTGCTTGCCGATTTGAACGAAAGCGAACGAGGATATTTAAGCGTTGATGCTATGTGTGTTGACCCCACAAATGACAATATAGTTTATATGCTTTGCGGTTGTGCTTATTTTACCGATGCAAAAACCGCAATATTTAAATCTACTGATGGTGGAACAACATGGGAGCGTCACGATGTAACCGATTTAATTCAGGTTCATGGTAACGGTAACGGTAGACAATGCGGAGAGGCAATAGCCGTTGACCCCAACAACCCGAATATTATCTACTGCGGAGGGGACGCAACTGCAGGAGATAGCGGACTTATTATGAGCGAGGACGGCGGAGAAACTTGGAAATCGGTCGGCGGTTATGGCAAACTTGGTCTTTTTGAATATGAAATAAACTGGCCGACATGGACACAGCACAAGGCAAAAACTACCGCCGAAGCTTACGACAAGGGAGCAAACGGGGTTGCAAGTATTCAGATTTTAAATGGTAAAGTTTATGTTGCAACCAGTATAAACGGCAAGGCAAATGTTCATGTTGCAGATGTTGGCAGTGATGATTTTAAGGTTCTTAGCGAAAAACTTCCTACAAATGTTTTCCCGTCAAGAATAAATGTGGGCAGTGATAATAATTTGTATATTTGCTATGTCGGCGGAATGGCTTTTGACGGCACAGCGGGCGGAATATTTAAGGTTGATACCAAAGACAATACTGTTACGGATATTTCACCAGTAAACAACGGTTTTGGAAGTTGCATTACCGACCCCAAAGACCCAAATAAACTGGTTGCAACCACCTGTGGAGTTTGGAGTACCCAGAATTGGGACAAAACGGGTGAAAATGTTGCTTATGGCGAATGGCTTTACCGTTCAACAGACGGTGGCAAAACATGGGAAAGTGTTTATCCCGGAAAAACTGGTGAATATATCTGGAATCCCGAAACAGGAACAGGAGAACCCGAACAGCTTTATGATTTTCTTGACGACGGCGGAAAAGAGTGGGTTTATGGCAAGGCTATTCACTGGTCAGGTTCGCTTGTGCTTAATCCAAACGACCCAACTCAAGGTTGGGTGACCTCTGGAAATGGTGTGTTTAGGTGGGACGGAATTTTCTCGGATTCGCCAAAGGCAGTGTTCCACCCAGACGGAATAGAGGAGGTTGTAGCATTAGACTTTATAAGTATTCCAAATGGATTTAACTATTCAGCAATTGGCGATTATGATGGATTTGTGCATAAAGACCACGACAGTTGGGGAATACAGCATAAACCTAATATGGGTTCTTGCACCTCTATTTCCTATTGCCCACAAAACCCAAAAGTTATGATGAGAACCGCTGACAAATCAACCAAAGGTTATTACACTCTTGATGGCGGAGAAAACTGGATTGAAATGGATTGCAAGTGTGAGGCAGGAAAATCTGCTATAACCAAAATTGGCGAAGATAAATATAGATTTTTTAGATGCTCGGATTCGTCACAGGTTTATTATAGTGATGATTTCGGAAAAACCTGGAACACTTCTGACGGCATAAAGGGAACAAAAACAACCTACCTGCTTGTTGAGCCAACCGACCCTAATATTATATATGGTTATGGTTTACAATACAATGAATATTGGTATTATGACCCCAACAAGAAAGAGCCAACCTTTGAGGACGCACATTATAGTTTTTATATAAGTACTGACGGTGGAAAGACCTTTACTGGTCAGGATATTTGTGCATACGACCAGTGCGACCAATCGGGCAGAATTGCATATCTTGGCAAGGATAATCTGGTTGTTGGAGCAGGTTGGAATGGAATGTACAATATAACAGACGGCGGAAAGACGGTCGAAAAGATGAATGTGTTCTACTGCAAGACGGTCGGCTATGGTTGTGGCGAAAAGACAGGAGATATAAATGCACTTTATATTTACGGCAAACCGACCGAAAGTGACTCAGAGGGTATTTATCGTTCAACAGACGGCGGAAAAACTTGGGTTGCAATAAATCTTCACAAGCTTTATGGTGGTACTGGCAATGCTAACTTTATTGTTGGCGACATGAACGAATTTGGCACAATTTATATGAGCAGTGTTGGAACGGGAATTATCGTTGGACGAATTAACAAATAAAGTTAAATATTGTAGGAAAACTTTTGTTGTTCCCTCGCTTTGGGCGGGGGAACAATTTATTGTAGCATTGCAATATATTAATATCCTCACCGCAAAGGTGTACATATATATTAATATTAAAAATGTTTATATGTAGTGAAAAAAGTTTGTTCTATTTGCATATTGACGTATTTTTCAAAATATAGTATAATTAAATTATTATTGAATTTTATTGAGATTGGAGATTTTAATTTATGGTAAAAGTAGTAAAATTCGGCGGTAGCTCGCTTGCAAGTGCCGAACAGTTTGTCAAGGTGGCTAATATCATTCATGAGCAGGATTCAAGAAGATATGTTGTTCCTTCCGCTCCCGGAAAGAGATTTTCTGATGATATTAAGGTTACCGATATGCTCTATTCCTGCTATGATAAAGCCGCAAAATCCAAAAACTTTGACGAAGAATTTAAGGCAATCAAAGAAAGATACTACGGCATTATCGAGGGTCTTGGAATGACCCTTTCGCTTGAAGATGAATTTGAAACCATAAAAGCAAGCTTTAAGGCAAGAGCGGGCAGAGATTATGCTGCGTCAAGAGGTGAATATCTTAATGGCAAGGTTCTTGCCGCTTATCTTGGATATGAATTTGTTGACCCTGCCGAAATGATTTTCTTTGATGAAAATGGTGCTTTTAATGCAAAGAAAACAGCCGAAACCGTAAAGGAAAGACTTAAGGATATAGAAAGAGCCGTTATTCCCGGATTTTATGGTTCTTGCGAAAATGATACAATCAAAACTTTTTCAAGAGGCGGTTCGGATATAACCGGTTCTATTATTGCCGCAGGCGTAAATGCGGATTTATATGAAAACTGGACAGACGTTTCGGGATTTCTTATTGCCGACCCACGAGTTATTAAAGACCCAATGCCTATTACTACAATTACCTATAAAGAACTTAGAGAACTTTCTTATATGGGTGCGGGCGTTCTTCACGAGGACGCTATTTTCCCGGTACGCAAGGCAGGTATTCCAATAAATATTAAAAATACCAACGACCCCACCGCACAAGGTACAATGATTGTTGAAAGCACTTGTGTTAAGCCACGCTTTACAATTACAGGTATTGCAGGCAAAAAGGGCTTTACAGTTGTTAATATTGAAAAAGATATGATGAATGCCGAACTTGGTTTTGGCAGACGTGTTCTTGAAGTGTTTGAAAAGAACAAGGTTTCTTTTGAACATATGCCATCAGGTATTGACACAATGAGCGTTATTGTAAATCAAGCTGAATTTGAACCTTGCGAACAAGAAGTGCTTGCAGGACTTCACAGAAATGTTTCCCCTGATTCTATTGATATTGAAACCGACCTTGCTCTTATTGCTATTGTTGGTCGTGGAATGAAGAGTCAGCGTGGTACAGCAGGAAGAATTTTTGCCGCTTTGGCACACTCTCACATCAATGTTAAAATGATTGACCAGGGTTCGAGCGAACTTAATATTATTGTGGGTGTTGCTGACAGCGATTATGAACAGGCAATCAAGGCTATTTATGAAATTTTTGTAATTCATCAGCTTTAATTTTTAAAAAAGCTATATAAAATATTAATTGTTTGCCCTGCCTAAAGCGGGGCAAACAATCATAAAATTAAGATTTGCCCGTTAAAGGCTTAAATAAATTATTATAGAAAAGAGATTTTTTATGAAAACAAATACTACAAAATATGCTGTTGTCCTTTGTGATGGTATGGCAGATTACCCAATGCAAGAACTTGGAAACAAAACCCCTATGGGTGCTTCCAATACCCCTTGCATGGACAAACTTGCAAAGAAAAGTTATATCGGACTGGTTAAAAGCGTTGCAGACGGTTTAAAGCCCGGAAGTGATGTTGCCAATCTTTCGGTTTTGGGCTATGACCCTGCAATATACTATTCTGGAAGAAGTCCCCTTGAGGCGGGTTCTATCGGAATTGATATGAAGGATACTGATGTTTCTTTCAGATGCAACCTTGTTACCCTTTCGGACGAAGAAAATTATGCCGACAAGACCATTCTTGATTATTGTGCTGATGATATTTCAACCGAAGAAGCAAAGGTTCTTGTTGAATTTTTGGCAGAGCATTTTAACAACCAAGAATTTCAACTTTATTCTGGTGTTTCCTACCGTCATTGCCTTATTTGGAACAATGGCACACTTGATGTTGGAACACTTACACCACCTCATGACATTACAGGAAAGCCAATCAAAGAATATATTCCAACTGCTGAAAATGCTAAAAAGCTTTATGATATGATGGTTAAAAGCTATGACCTGCTCAAAGACCACCCAGTAAACAAGGCAAGAATTGCAAGAGGTAAACGCCCTGCCAATTCCATGTGGCTTTGGGGCGAGGGTGTAAGAAAACCGCTTGCAAACTTTAAAGAAAAGTATGGTCTTAAGGGTTCTATGATTTCTGCTGTTGACCTCTTAAAGGGTATTGGTAAGTTTTCTGGAATGAATGTTGTCGATGTTGAAGGTGCAACCGGATATATTGATACCAACTTTGAGGGCAAGACTAAGGCAGCTATTGATGAATTTGCAAATGGACAAGACTTTGTTTATATTCATCTTGAAGCTCCCGATGAATGTGGTCACCGCCACGAGATTGAAAATAAGAAACGTTCGCTTGAACTTATCGACCAAAAGGTTTTAACACCGCTTGTTGAAAATCTTGAGGAAAATTATGAAGATTATAAAATTCTTGTAATGCCTGACCATGCAACACCTCTTTCCCTCCGCACCCACACAAACGACCCTATTCCATTTATGATGTATCATAAGCAGGGCGAAATTGCAGGTTGTGAAGAATTTACCGAAGAAACCGCAAAAAGCACAGGAATTTTTGTTCCTGTTGGTCACGATATAATGGGAATTTTCCTCAATAGATAAATAAAAAATTTGAATAGATAAAATTATTCCCCTTGCTACATAAGCAAGGGGAAATTTTGTTATTCAACCGAAATAATATAATTATAAATTGGCTGATTTCCTGCTATTAAATTAAAGTCAATGTTTGGATATTTGCCCGCAAGTTTTTCCTGCACAGCTTTTGCCTGCTGAGCGGTTGTGTCGCTACCATAAATAATATTTACATAACTACTATTTTCAGATTTTTTGATAAGATTTTTTGTAAGCTTATAGGCTGCTTTGGATATATCATTTTCAATAAAGGCAAGTTTTCCATTGTCAAGAGCAAGTACATCATCTTTTTTAATCTTTTTACCCTCAAAATCGGCATTTCTTGCAGCAAGGGTAATCTGACCGGTGGAAACATTTTTGATTGCATCACTCATCATATCAAAGTTTTCTTGCGGTTCAATATCTTCAGCAAAATAAAGCATTGCTGTCATTCCCTGCGGAATGGTTCTTGTGCCAACAACATAAACCTGTTTGTTGGAAATATCCGCTGCTTGTTTTGCTGCCATAATAATATTTTTGTTGTTTGGAAGAACATAGACAATTTCAGATGGGCAACGGATAATAGCACTTAAAATATTCTCGGTGGAGGGGTTCATTGTTTGACCGCCCTTAACAATAATATCCGCTCCAAGGTCGTTAAAAAGATTTTCAATTCCAGAGCCTGCACAAACCACAACAAAACCATATTTTTTGGTGATTTCGGCAGGTTCTATGGCGTTCATTTTTGCCTTTTGTTCGATTTTGCGTTTTTCGTGCTGATATTTCATATTTTCGATTTTAGGGAGGTTAATAGAACCAAATTCAAGAGCCTTTTCAATTGCAACTCCGGGGTTGTCTGTGTGAACGTGTACTTTTATAATGTTTTCGTCCTCGACAACAACAACGCAATCGCCGATTTTTTCAAGATATTTTCTTAAAATATTGCTGTCGGGGCAGTTTTTCTTTTTGTCAATAATCATTTCGGTGCAGTAGGTAAAACGGATTTCAGCGTCAAACTGACCTACGGCATCGGAAAAATTATCTATGTTTACGCTTTCGTCTTTATCTTCAAGGGTTACGGGAGTTCCGCCGTTGAGAACGTCAAGAATTGCGTCATAAATAATAACAAGACCTTTACCGCCCGCATCAACTACACCAGCTTTTTTAAGGGTTGGCAGAAGCTCGGGAGTTTCATTAAGTGTGTTTTGGGCGGTGTAGCAAACCTGCTCCCACATTTTTGTAACATCATTGGTTTCACATCTGCTTGCGACCTCCGAACTTACCCTTGCAACCGTCAAAATAGTACCCTCAGTAGGATTCATAACCGATTTATAGGCGTTGTCAACGCCGTTGGAAAGTGCGTCGGCAATATTTTTTCCGTCTGCCTCTTTTTTGTTTTTAAAGGCATTGGAAAATCCACGGAAGATAAGCGAAAGGATAACCCCAGAATTTCCTCTTGCACCCCTGAGCATTGCCGAGGCTGTCTGGTCGGCTACTTCATAAACTGGCACATCGTCGTCCATCTTTTCAAGAATTTCTCTTGCGTTTCCGATTGTAAGCGACATATTTGTTCCGGTATCACCGTCCGGAACAGGAAACACATTAAGGTCGTCCACCTCTTTTTTCTTGTTGGATATGGCATTTGCGGCACTAAGAAAAGCATCTCTTAAAATTTTTCCGGTGATTGTCATTATATTTTCCTCCGTTTTTATAGTTATATTTCAGCAACCAGCTACTTGTAATTGTGTTCTATAAAATATTATTTATGTGACAAAAAGTCTTTAGCTAAACTAAAAAATACTTTTATACATTCTATAAAATCTGCCATTATTTTGTATTATTGTTTTTTTTAGCTTTCATTTTGGTTTGTCTATGTATTTTTATCATGGTTATAAAACAAAATACATAAACTAAAAAGGCAACCACCAGAATTAAAATAAGCAGGTGCAGCCAGTCCGAAACAAAGAAAGATTTTGCAACGGTAATTCTTGCAGCGGTTTGATTGCGTTCAACATCATTGGTAGCCACAAGGTCTATGTTTGTTATAATTTCACCGTTGTATTCAAGAGCCATACTGCCAAGCACATCACCCTCTTTGACAGGGGCTATTATTTTGTCTGAAACGGTTACGGTTTTCTTTATATCCTCGTCCTTAAGGTAGTCAGCCCAAAGGCGGGAATAGCCTTCGGAGGGACGCAGATTAACCGAATCGGATTTGCCGTACAATATTTTAGCATCGCAAACTTCGCTTATCGGATTTATAAAATCCCTTATTTTAAGGTGAGAAAAAGCCCATTCATAAAGGGTTTTGTGGTCAATGCAGTTGTACATAACAGATTTTCCCGTTTCGTCCTGAGCGGGAGCTCCCATTGAAACAATTAAATAGGTTTGCCCGTCCTTTTCAGCATAGGACGCAAGACATCTTCCCGCTTCGTCCATAAAACCGGTTTTAATTCCCTTGCAATATTGATAGTAATAATCGGTGTCGGGGTCGACCAGCTTGTTGGTGTTGCTTATTGTAGTTCCGTCAGGGTGTTGTTCGGTTGGCGGAAGTTTATAGGTTGCAGTAGCGACAACCTCTTTAAAAGTGTCATTTTCAAGTGCATATTTGCAAAGGGTGGCAATATCACGGCAGGTGGTGTAGTTGTTTTGAGCAAGCAGTCCGTGAGAGCAGTTAAAATAGGTATGCTCCATTCCAAGTTCTTTTGCCTTTGCGTTCATTTCAAAGTTAAAACTGCTAAGTGATGGTGAAATGTTTTCAGCTATAATATTGGCAGCTTCGCAGGCGGAGGGGAGCATAAGAGCATAAAGCAGGTCAAGATAGCAAAGTTCTTCGCCCTGTCTTATGTCTGCATTTGACGCTCCAAGTCCATAGATGTCATCAAAAGCCATTGTATCTCCGCTGACCTTTTCGCTTGTTAGTTTGTCGGGGTCATCTTTAAAATAATCCAGCAGAACAACCGCTGTCATTATTTTAGTAAGTGAAGCAGGCACTCTTTCTTCATCAGAATTGATATCAACTATAACATCACCGGTGGTCAGATTTTCCATATACACCGCTTGTGAATACAGTTTAACATAGTCCTTGTTGCCCTCATCATCAATACTGTTTATTGGCTCAAATTCCACCGCAAATGCCGAAAAAGAAATGTTTATTGCCACCATAGCAACACATACAACAGCAGTAAGCTTTTGAAAAAAATGTTTAAGCATAAATGTTCTCTCCCTTTTTATATCTTTTGTAAGTACACAAGATATTATAACACAAAAATAATCTTTTGTCAAGCATAAAAAAGTCATTTATATTATTTTTGGACATAATAATTCCCCGCTTATGGCGGGGAATGGAGCAGGATTATTCGAAACCATTTTGCAATCCTTGCAAATTTTCGAGAAATTCCAATAAATCTTAACAGTTTACATAATAGTTTTAGGCATAGTGGAATTATAGTGAACATTTGCAGAAGTTAAGCAGTCATTGTTTTCACCAATAAAAATTTTTTTCCACTGTTCTTGAGTGCCTGTATAATAAATATTTGTAAGGTTTGTGCAACCTAAAAAAGCATTATTTTCAATAGAAGTAACAGAGTTTGGAATTTCTATATTTTTAAGATTTTTGCAATCACTAAAAGTATAATCTACAATAGAAGTAATAGAATTTGAAATGGTTATGTTTGTAAGGTTGTTGCAATCATTAAAAGCATCATATCCGATAGAAGTAACAGAGTTAGGAATTGTTATGATTGTAAGGCTTTCGCAATTTTCAAAAGCAGAATTTTCAATAGAAGTAACAGAGTTTGGAATGGTTATGTTTGTAAGGTTTATGCAATCAGTAAAAGCATATTTTCCAATATAAGTAACTGAATTTGGTATGGTTATGTCCGTAAGGTTTATGCAACAACTAAAAGCGAATTCACCAATAGAAGTAACCAAATTTGAAATTTTTATACTGGTTAATTTTGTGCCAGCAGGGCAACGAATTAATTTTGTTTTATCTTTATTATATAAAAGTCCATTTTGAGAGGAATAATTTTTACTATTTACATCAACATTTATACTTTTAAGACTTGTACAACCATTAAAAATAGTATCTCTAATAGAAGTAATCGAACTTGAAATGATTATGCTTGTAAGACTTGTGCAATTACTAAAAGCGTCATATCCAATAGAAACAACCGAATTTGGAATAGTTATGTTTGTAAGGCTTGTGCAACCCCAAAAAGCATTATCTTCAATAGAAGTAACAGAGTTTGGAATTGTTATATTTGTAAGATTTATACAACCGCTAAAAGCAAAATTTTCAATATAATTAACCGAATTTGGAATGTCGATGTTTGTTGAATTTAAATCAGCAGGGCAACAGATTAATATTGTTTTGCTTTTATTATATAGAATTCCATTTTGAGAGGAATAATTTTTATTGTTTTTATCAACATTTATGCTTTTAAGGTTTGTGCAATCATTAAAAATATTATCTCTAATAGAAACAACCGAGTTTGGAATGGATATGCTTGTAAGGCTTGTGCAATTGTCAAAAGCATATTCACCAATAGAAGTGACTATATGGTTATCAATTTTATTTGGAATAATCAAGTCTTTATCTTTACCTTTAAAGTCTAAAATGTTAACAGTACCATCATAATTAAGACAATATTCAAAATTTTCAAAATAATATGTTGTCGCCATAGTATTTTCCCCTCCAATAGTTATTTTTAATTTTTATAGCTATATTATAGCACAAAAAATTCCCTTTGTCAAGATTTTTTTGTGCTTTTTGCATAAAAATTGTTTATAAATAATAATATTGTTATGATGTGATATTGTTTTATAACCGAAAAAGCAAAAAATTAAGCAAAATTTGCAATTGGTCTTGACTTTTGCTTGTTTTAGGTGTATAATATATTAGTATGAAATTTAGCTGGGAGGGATTTTTTGAGAAATTGTAAAATTTTGTCCTACATGATTGCTTTTGTTGCTTTGGCTTGCACTATGTTGTCTATATCGTCCTGCACTAAAGCAGAGCAAAATCAAGGTGCTGAAAAAAATGAGAAAACGGAAAATTCTGTTTCTGAATTTCAAACCACAAACAAAAAGAAAAATTCAGAGGATTTTAAGGATACTGTACTTTACCAAAATGTATACAGTCTGCTCTCGGGCGATAAATATACTTTTAAGGTTAATTATTCGTCATCTTCCGACAGCCCGCCGGTGATTATAACAAGAACCTGCAACGGAAAAAACAGTGCAGTGGTGCAGAAGGACAGCTTTGGAAGCTATGGACTTTTCTTTGATGGAGAAAATTCATGGCTGTTTGACGACAAACTTGAGATTTACTCCGAAACTGCTCAAACTCCGCAACAACTGGATATGATAAGTAGTATTATAGACCAGCAGGCAACAGTTATGTATAAAAGCACTGTAAGTCAAAAATATTTTGAATGTTTTCAGTTTACCGGGGCGACCTATATAACCGATATAGTTTTTAGATACAGCAATCAATCAAAAAAATTGCTCAGTTATTCCACAATATATCATGTTGAAGGCAATGATGACTATATTGAAAATCGTGAGGTTGTAGGTCTTACCGATGAAGAGGATAGCGAATTGTTAATTAGTCCTGTTGGCAGATACAAGCTTTTTGATAGCATGAGCGAACAAGAAAAACAGCAGTTTATACAGCAGACGGCAGAAAAATTTGATATAAACAGCGATGTTCTAAAAGAAGATATGACCTACTCCCAACTTGTGGAGGCGGTGCATAAATATTGTATAGAAAATAAATAAAATTAGATTATATTAATACTGATATTGGAGATAATAGATATGAATATTATACATTTGCTTACCCCAAAGGAAGATGTTGATTATGTATACAGCGACAATACATTAAGGCAAGCTATGGAAAAAATGCAGTTTCACGGTTATTCGGCAATTCCGATTATCGACCGTCAAGGAATGTATGTGGAGGCTTTGACCGAAGGGGATTTGCTTTGGTTTATTGTAAATTATAATTGCAATTTGAAACATCTGGAAAATTTTAAGGTAAATCAGCTCAGCCATCGCTCAACCGTTAAGAGTGTTGAAATAAACTCTACAATAGACGACCTCGCAAAACTTTCCATGAGCCAGAATTTTGTTCCGCTTACCGACGGCAGAGGGGTGTTTATCGGAATAATAACAAGACGTGCAATCATTGAACATTATGCCGAATATGTCCATAAACTGACCTATGCCGAAGCTAATGTTTAAATAGGTATTAATTTTATTTCCATAATTTTAAAAATAAAAAACATTCAAGAAGATTCAAGAAAGGAACTGAAAAAATGATACAAATAAAAAAATTCAAGAAGAATGAGCAGGGTAATGCAGGGATTATTGCAGTGCTGCTTATGATTATTATACTTTGTGCTGGAACAAGTGCTTTGGTTATGCTGGATAAACAAAATATTAAAGAGGATACCTCCATTCAGCCGGTTACAACTGCCGATGAGGACAGCCAGCCAACCCAGCCCGAGGAGGAACAGAAAACTCCTGAAGTATCCATGAAACTTCCTGTGCCTACACCATCTTCAGGATATAGCGAGGTTAAGTCGGAAGGTGTGCTTAGCGAGTATGCTTGCCTTTTGGACGTAACCGACAATACTATACTTGCAGGAAAAAAATATGATGAAAAGGTTTACCCCGCTTCGCTTACCAAAATTATGACCCTGCTTGTTGCGGTTGAACAGATTGATTCAAACGACAATCTTTCAATGGACGATAAGGTCACCATGACAGCCGAACTTATCGACCCGCTCATTGCTGAAAATGCGTCAAGGGTTGGTTTTGTTGCTGGAGAGGAAGTAACGGTAAAAGATTTGATTTATGGTACAATTCTTGCCTCTGGTGCGGACGCAGCCGATGCACTTGCAATTTATGTTGCAGGGGATAAAGAAAAGTTTGTTGACCTTATGAACCAAAAAGCACAAGAATTTGGACTTGAAAACACCCACTTTACCAACTGCACCGGTCTTTATGACGACAATCACTATACTACCTGCCTTGAAATGGCAATGATTTTAAAGCAGACTATTGCAAATCCTTTCTGCAAGCAGGTTCTTTCGGAATTTGATTACACTACTTCTAAAACAGATGTCAACCCAAATGGAATTGCCATTACTTCCACTTTGTTTGGCAGAATTTATGGCGACAAAGAAGTGCCAGATGCTGTTGTTCTTGGTGGTAAAACTGGATTTATTGATGAATCCCGTCATTCGCTTGCAACTTTTTTAAGCCGTGATGATAGGCTATATGTGCTTGTTACCACAAATAGCGATACAAAATGGTCGGCAATTGAGGATATGTCAAAGATTTACACGGATTATCTTCCCCCTGCCTTGCACCCGTCTATAATGGATTCCAGCAGTGCAGAGAGTAAAGCCGAAGAAAATTCAGGCAATGTTGAAAATTCTGAAAATGCCGAGGGCAGTTCAAAAGCGGAATAGTTAAAATAATATATCCTCATCATTTGATGAGGATATATTTAAAAGATAGGTGATATTATGGATATACTGGAGATAATTTTTAATTATAGTCCGTTTATATAAAATGAAATGTGCAGATTTTCAAACATAATTTTACTGAAAAGACCTGCCTTTTTCATCTATGTGAACAGGCTCTAATAACACCACAAGCAATTTTTGTCCCTGCATTACCAGAAGGCTGGGTTGTAAAATCGTCTGGTTGGTTGTGAATTATAATTGTTTTGTTCAACACCTCTTTAACGCAAAAACGGTTGGTTAGAAATATTGATAAAGCGTAGCCGTTATTTGAAAAAAGTGGGGGTAAATCACCTGCATGATATGGGTGTGGGCAGTCATTAGGATTATAATGTTTTTTTGCATTAGCAAACGGGTCATCTATATTTCCACTACATTGACAACCTTCATGAATGTGAAAAGCGAAAATATTTCCGACTTCACCACAATTTGATTTATTTTCGGTAAGCCCATTAACTTCAGCAAAAACTATTACCCCAAAACCAGTTTGATATAATTTAACAGTCCCATTTATTCTTGGATAATCTTGGCTACCATTTATTTGAGCAATAGCGTGAGGAGTTCTTTTTAAAACGGAAATTATTGAACATGAATTATACATAATAAATCTCCTTACAATAAATATGTAATTAGTATATGATGGTAAGATTTTATTTGCTACTTAACACTAATAAGCAAATTTTATCAAGAAAAGAATGTTGTATTATGATATACTGTAGTTATAGAAAGGGGAAAAGATTATGGAATGGATTTATGGAATACAAAATGCAATAAATTATATTGAGGAGCATTTAACTGAAAATATTGATTATTCAATAGTTGCCGAAAAAGCATATTCTTCAAACTTTCATTTTCAAAGAGTTTTCAGTATTATTTGTGGTTTCACAATCGGGGATTATATTCGTATGCGAAGATTATCTATAGCCGCAGGTGATTTAATTTACACCAATGAAAAAGTTATAGATATTGCCTTAAAATATGGGTATGATACTCACGAAAGTTTTACTAGGGCTTTCTCAAAATTCCATGGAGTCACTCCAACCGATGCAAGAAAAGGTGCAAAGGTGAAATCTTTTTCAAAACTTTCTATAAAATTAATTTTAATAGGAGGTAGTACTATGGACTACAGAATTGAAAAGAAAGACAGTTTTAAAATTCTTTGCAAACGCAGGAAGGTAACAAAGGAAGAAAACAAAACAGCAACACATGATATTCAGGCATATTGGGAAGAATGCACAAAAGACGGTACAATTCAAAGGATTTGCGGATATTTTCCCGAAGAACCCAACTTAAAAGGTTTACTTGGAATATGTTTTTCCGAAGAAGTGAAAGATTCCCAGTTTCCTTACGCAATAGGTGTGGAATATGACGGCAGGGAAATAACAGATAAGGATTTTGAAGTGTGCGATATTTCAGCGAAAACATTTGCTGTATTCACTTCTAAAGGAAAAATGCCTGATACATTTAAAGAAACATACAAAAAAATAATAACTGAATTTTTCCCACAAAATGAAAGATATGAATATGCCAACGGTATCGAACTTGAAGTATACCCTGATGATAATATAGATAACCCCAACTATACTTGTGAAATTTGGGTTGAAGTTAAAGAAAAGTAGTCAAGGTATAAAAATTTTTAGTTTCCCCTCTTGACTTTTGTTTTTTAATATGGTATAATATATTTGTATTAAAGGCAATTGTCCCGAACAACCTGCCTGCTTGGAATTTTCAGAGAGAAGCCGTTTGGTGCAAGGCTTTAGTTCCTTTGGCAGTATCCCACGGCTGACAGCCTGCGGTGAAATCAAGCCGTGCGTATGGTCTGCGTTAAAGGCTTTTTGAGGGGCAGTGTAATATTGCCCGAAATTGGGTGGTAACACGAGTGATTTCGTCCCATGTCGATTTGTATATTGACATGGGATTTTTTGTGTTATTTAGCGATTGCCGGTATTAAAATTTTTTTGAAAGGATTTGTTTTAAAAATGAAGATTGACAAACTTTGTGGTGAAAGATTTAAGGAACGCCCAAGCGATTGTGTGGTTGATTCCCATGCGTTAATGCTTAGAGGTGGCTATATGAAAGGGGTTGCAAACGGAATTTATTCTCAGTTTATGCCTCTTAAGCGTATTACAAACAAGATTGAGGATATTATTCGTAAAGAAATGGACGCCATTGACGGACAGGAAGTTCTTTTCCCCGTTGTTCTCCCTGCAACTCTTTGGGACGAATCGGGAAGATATGAAAGCGTTGGTTCGGAACTTCTTAGATTTACCGACAGAACCGGCTCTAAAATGGTTTTGGGTATGACCCATGAGGAGGCTGCCGTGCATCTTGTAAGGGATTATGCCAATTCTTATGCTAAATATCCTTTTATGATTTATCAAATTCAAACAAAGTTTAGAGATGAGGCACGCCCTCGTGCTGGTCTTATTCGTGTGCG
>CANRLN010000005.1 GCA_947631445.1 uncultured Clostridia bacterium | reverse complement strand
TCTAAGACAGACAGCTCCTCCAAGGAAGATAGTTCTTCTAAGACAGACAGTTCCTCCAAGGAAGATAGTTCTTCTAAGACAGACAGCTCCTCCAAGGAAGATAGTTCCTCTAAGACAGACAGCTCTTCAAGATACGAAGAAAGTTCTTCAACACCTGATATTTCTTCAAGGTACGAAGAAAGTTCTTCAACACCTGATAGTTCTTCAAGATACGAAGAAAGTTCTTCAACACCTGATAGCTCTTCAAGATATGAAGAAAGTTCTTCAACACCTGATAGCTCATCGACAGTTTCTACACCTGACAGTTCTTCAAGATTTGAAGACAGTTCTTCCAACAACGATAGTTCTTCAATAATTGATAGTTCTTCTAACAATGACAGCTCTTCCAATAATGATAGTTCTTCCGAGCTTGACTTTATGTATGGCGATATTGATAACGATAAGAACATTGACCCAACTGACGCACTTCTTGCTCTTAAGAGTGTTGTTGGAATCCAGCCTATCGTTGAAGGCACAAGAGAATTTAAGGCAGGCGATGTTGATGGCGATTCAGCAATCACACCAACCGATGCACTCCTTATTCTTAAGCACGTTGTTGGCATTATCAACTCGTTCCCAGTTGAGGAAGGCTAATCTGCTTGCAGGTTAATTGATACAACAAAAAATCCGACAGTTTATTTTATAGACTGTCGGATATTTTTATTATTATATAAATTAATTGTTCCCCCCGCTAAGGCGAGGGGAACAAATTTTATTAGTTTTTATTTATCCTTTTCAAAAGGAGTTTGAGTGAACATTTTGATAAATGGAACAAGCATTCCACCCACCATATTTCCGAGAATAACAAATGCTAAATAAACAAGTCCGTCACCTATTCTGCTTGTAAGAAACAAATAGAACATATCTGCTATACAGTGGTTAAATCCGCAGATTATAAAAACTACAATACAAAGTAGCGTTCCGGCAACAATTTCTGAATGTCCTTGATTTGTTCTTGAAATTCTTGCATTATCCACCGCTAAAAACATCAACAGTCCGCAGAATATAGCCATTACAAACATACTTAAATAACTGTCATTGATTTTTGTTTCTACTATTCCCATTGCCTTTTCGCTGATAGCAGGATAAATTCTTGTTTGACCAAGCAAAAATGCATCAAAGAATGTTCCGATTGCATTTCCTATAAGCGTGTAAAGACATTCAAGCAGATATTTTGGCTTTCGCAGGGGAATATACCCCACCTTGCCTGTAAAAAGACCAAAACCAAACTGAATTATTGCAAAAAGTCCAAGCGAGAAAAGCAACGCTCCTATATATTTGTTGTCGCTTGAAAGGCTGACACAACCGCCGACACCAATCATAATTCCTGCCAGTATGCCGTTGCATATCTGCTGGACGGCAACCTTTAATCCACTTACCTTTTCCATTAAAGATACTTCCTTTCGCTAAAAATATACCTTAATAATTATATCACAAAATACGAAATTTGTCTAATATAAATTTAAAATTATAATATGTAAAATTATATATTTATAGCAATATTAAAAATATTTTTAAACATCTTTGTTTTTCCTGTTTATGGTGGGAAAACAATTAACCAACTTTTTATATAGATTGCCGATATTACAAAAAAATCCCTTTGTTTGAAATTTCAAACAAAGGGAAATGTTTATGCTGTCTGTTTGGTTGAGGTGAATTTTTTAAGGAATTGAAGTCCTAAAATAATTGCTCCACCAATGATAAAGAAAACTATGCTGAATGTGTGAATTGTCATAGCCGGCTGAGGATTATCAAGAGTGGTTGCACCCTGTGTTATTGCATAAAGTGAACCAATCATAAGTCCTAAAATAAAATATATTGTCTGGCTTCTATGGTGTTCAAGCACATATTTTATAAGCTTAATAACACAAATTATACCTGTTATTATTCCAAGACCCATTGCAATCAAAAAGGGAACTCCTTCAAAATTAAGGTGCATAAATTCTTTTATGTAGTTGATTGTTGGAAGATAAAGTCCGAAGATAAGTAGTAAGGTTGAACCAGAAATTCCGGGGAGAACCATTGCGGAAATTGCAATCATTCCGGCAACAAAGATGTATAAAAGTTTACCGAAACTGAGCGTTACTGCTGTACTGCCTTCCGAAGATGGTGAAAGAACAGAAATAAGCACTACTATTCCAATTCCAAGAAGTGTAAAGATAATTCCCCAGTATTTTCCTTTAAGGCTTTCCTTTTCCTCCATACAGATAATAGGAATGGAAAAAAGAATAAATCCCATAAACAGCGAGCTGATTTGATAAATATGGCTTTCAAAAACCTGAGTTAGAATAAGAATAGCCGATGCAAAGCCAATCAACCAACCAATACCAAGCTTTACAAGAAATTTGAAAGCTTTTTTTCTCTCATCTTTTGTTCCCGACAAAAGCGAATTGAGCGAACCGATAAAATCATCATAAAATCCCAAAAGAAACGCAATTGTTCCTCCCGAAACTCCCGGCACGCTGTCGGCAAGTGCCATAAGTAAACCGCCTAAAGAAATCATAAAGTTTTGTTTGCCGTCTTTTTTTAAAACGGCTCTCCTTTCATAAATATAATATATATTTTACCGCAATAATACGAAATTGGTTAATTGGCATATATTGATTACTTAAAAAATCTTGTGTGTTTCCCTGCCGTAGGCGGGGAAACATTACAAATATCAAAAGTTACAAACAACAAGCCATTCCCCATAAATATTATTACAGTCACACTATAATTATACCATTTGAAAACCTTATTGTCAATAGTATGTTTGCCTGTAAGCAATAAATTTGACCAAGTAGACAAATTATTCTTTTTATATCTTTATATTTAGCTATTTTTTATTATTTTTATAATACTCTGAAAAAGCAAGAATAATGCTTATAATAAAATATATAAATACAATAACGCCAAGTCCTATAATAAGCCATTTTCCATAAGACATTATGTAAGTATTGCGAATAAAAGGTCGGGTTATATACACAAACATATAAACCGCCCCAACAAGTGCCATTAAAATTGCAATAAGCGAACATTTTTCAACCTTTTCAACAAGTATATTTTTGTTTAAGTCATTATCACAATTATTATCATTAGTATTATTTTCTTCTGCTTTTGTATTTTCTATGTCGCTTACACTCTCTTTTTTCATTTAAAAAACCCCTTTTTTATAGTTTTATATAATCTCTGAAAAGTCCCCATTCAAGACGCTCTCGTTGATATTTTTCAAGGTCATATTCAGCATAGATGATTTCTTGTTTTTCTTGACCTGCCCTTGCAATAATTTCCCCTGTGTTGTCGGTCATAAAGGAAGAACCATAGAATGTAAGTGCGGAACTTTGACCGCCGTTTTCTTCGCAAGGTTCAACCGTTTCTGTGCCAATACGGTTTGCCGCAACCACCGGAACTAAATTAGCTCCGCTGTGTCCCTGCATTACCCTTGTCCAATGCCCACAACTATTTACACCCAAAATAGGTTCAGAGCCAATAGCGGTTGGATAGAATATTATCTCTGCTCCGCCCAGTGCAAGACCTCTTGCCGTTTCAGGAAACCATTGGTCCCAGCATATTCCAACGCCTATTCTGCCAAATTTGGTATCAAAAACCTTATAGCCTGTGTTGCCATTTGTAAAATAAAATTTTTCTTGATAATAGTGGTCATCGGGAATGTGGGTTTTGCGGTAAATCCCAAGAATTTCTCCGTCAGCGTCAATAATTGCCGCCGAATTGTAAAGTATGTTTATATCCTTTTCATAAAAACTTATTGGCATTACAACCCCATACTTTTTGCATATCTCACGGAATGTTTTAACCGCTTTGTTTTGCTCCAAAGGCTGTGCATAAAGAAGAAAATCATATCGCCTTTGCTGACAGAAATATTCTCTTTCAAAAAGTTCAGGGAGCAGGATTATATTTGCTCCATTTTCTATTGCCTGTAAAACAAGACTTTTTGCATTTTCAATATTTTCATCAACGCTTTTGCCACATTTAAGTTGAACCGCTGCAACCTTTACTACATTTGCCATTTTAAAATCCTCCTATTTGTTATACTGCGGAATTTGCTGTGTGATGCAATGAATATTCCCTCCGCCAATTAAAATATCCCTTGCATAAATCTGAACAATTTTTCTTTCGGGGAAAATTTCCAAAATTGTTTTCTTAGCCTGTTCGTCCTGTGGCACTCCAAAAGCAGGCAGAATAATGCTGTTGTTGGAGATATAAAAATTAACATAAGACCCTGCAAGACGTTCGCCCTCGGTTCGGGTTGGTTCGCCGTCACACAAATCCAAGCCGTCACATTCTTGTTTGGTAATGGTTATCGGCTTTGGAAGAATTAGTTTGTGTACCTTTATTTTTCTGCCCTTTGCATCAACCGAATTTTCCAGTATATCAAGACAACTTTTTGACATTTTATACTGTGGGTCGGTTTGGTCGTCTGTCCATGCAAGCACAACCTCTGCCGGCTTTACAAAAGCACATATATTATCTATATGTTCGTTGGTTTCGTCATTATAAATTCCGTTTTCCAGCCAGATTACTTTTTCTGCTCCTAAATTTTCACAAAGTTTTTGTTCAATTTCGGCTTGTGAAAGCTGAGGATTTCTCCCTTCGCTTAAAAGACAGGCTTTTGTTGTAATAATTGTTCCTTCGCCATCACTATGTATCGAACCGCCCTCAAGAATAAAATCCCTTTTGTTATAACAATCAATATCCAAAAGGTCGCAAACCTTTCTTGCCACCCTATTATCTTTATCCCACGGAAAATACAAGCCGTCAACCAGTCCGCCCCAAGCGTTAAAGCCCCAGTCATTTCCACGGATACCTCCCTTGCCGTCCACAACAAAGGTTGGGCATACGTCCCTTGCCCATGCGTCGTCGGTGGACATTTCAACAATTTTAACGCTTGAATCAAGCATTTTTCTTGCATTGTCATACTGCTGAAAGCTACAAAGTACTATAACCTTTTCGTCTTTGGCTATAGCGTTTATAACCTTTGCAAAAGCTTCTCTTGCCTTGTATCCTCCGTACTGCCATGAATCGCTCCGCTCCGCCCAAATAACAATTGTTCCATAGTGTGGCGAAAATTCGGCAGGCATAAAAAATCCGTCATTTTTTGCACAAGTGTTTAGTATCTTCAAAAAGTTTTCCCCTTTCAAATCAATTCTTTTTATTATTATAACATAGTTTTTTGAATTTTTCAAGTGTAATTGCAATTTTTATTTGTTTAACACAGAAAAAACAAAGATATTTTGATACGAATTATCTTAAGCTTACCTAATTTAAAAAGATTGATAATATCTACAAATATATTTTTTTAGGCTAAAATAAAATTATATAAATATCCAAAATTTAAAAATAATTTTTAAAAACCCTTGACAAAATGGTTAGAATGTGCTAACCTATAAATATAGAGTTAGCAAAAACTAACTTAACGAGGTCAACAACTTTTAAGAATACATAAAATTATTTGTTATGAAAGGATATTTAAAACTATGAGTGTTGTTATAGTAGGCGGTCACGACCGAATGGTTTCTCATTATAAGCAGATTTGCAAGCAATATAAATGTAAGCCGAAAGTGTTTACCCAAATTCCCGGAAATTTTAAATCTCAGATAGGAAGTCCCGACCTTATGATACTTTTTACCTCAACAGTTTCTCACAAAATGGCGATAAGTGCTACCGAACAGGCGAAAAAAACCTTTGCGGTTATAAAACATTCCCATTCCAGTTCCGCCCATGCACTTAAAGAAATTTTAAACGATTTTGTTAAGGAGAATGAAGCATGACAACATCTCTTGAAAGCAGAATAATTGTATTCTGCACTTCCACCCTTGCGGGGGTTATGGCAGGAAATATTTTTACCATAAAAAATAAAGATTATCCTAATTTTGAGCAGGATTTAAAACAGGTTAAAAGCGTTTTAAAAAAAAGACAACTTGACCTTACTGTTTTAAGAGAGGATAAAAACAGCAGTCTTATTTATGTGTATAGCAGAAAAAAGCTTGTGCAGAACCTTGGGGATAAAAATTCGCTAAAAATTCTCAAAGCTTGTGGATATAGTGAATTTACTACCTCTGCAATGATTGAAAAGCTGAAATCAAGGCTTAAACAAAATAAAGATTTTCCGCATGAAATCGGTTTGTTTTTAGGTTATCCTCCGCAGGACGTTTCGGGATTTATACAAAATTCCGGCGAAAACTATATTTATAGCGGTTATTGGAAAGTATATGCCGATTTAAATTCCAGAAAACAGCTTTTTGATGAGATTACCAAATGCAGAAAAATTCTGCCCAAAACGCTTGGTCTTGACCAAAGTCTTGATTTTTTAGCAGAATTTTATTAATATATAATTGAGGAGGTTGTTTTGTTATGAAAACAGCGGTTGTTTATTGGAGCGGTTCGGGAAACACCGAACAGATTGCACAGGCTATTGCAGAGGGTGCAGGAGTTGAGGCAACAAATGTAAGCGATTTTAGCTCAGATGTAGCTGAATTTGATGCCCTTGCTCTCGGTTGCCCTGCAATGGGAGCAGAGGAGCTTGAGGACAGCGAATTTGAACCGTTTTTTGCAGGAATTGAAAGCAAGCTTTCGGGCAAGAAATTGATTTTGTTTGGTTCTTACGGCTGGGGCGACGGCGAATGGATGAGAAACTGGCAGGAAAGAGCCAAAAATGATGGAGCTGTTCTTGTTTGCGATGGAATTATTGTAAATGAAACTCCGAGCGATGCCGACCTTGAAAATGCAAGAAAAGCAGGTGAACAGCTTAAATAGTTTAATAATTTAAAATCAAATCCCTTTGAATTTCAAAAAAAGACTGCCGCATTATGCAACTATGCGGCAGCTTTTATAATTTATAAAAATATATTATTGTTTTTCTTTTTTGCGATAGGAAAGATTAAGTATTAGTATTGAAGTGCAGGAGAAAAAGTACAAAAATGGTATTATATAGTTTAAAATATCATAGCAGAATTTTTCAGGAACAAAGCTTAAAATTATTCCGCCCGAAATACAAAGCAAACACCACACGGTTATAAGAGAAGAATATTTCTGTTTATCCTCAATAAAATGAACCAATTGGTTTAGTATAAGTGCAACTGGAAATGCAATCCCCGGAAGAACTATTCCCCCAAGCTTATAAGAAAAAAACGAACCCAAAATGGTAGAGTTTATATAGTTGTGTGTATAGTATATGCCGATGTTTGGAACAAACAAAAAGGCAAGATAGGATAGTATAAATACTCCCAGTATGATTTTAGTGAATTTTACTTTCATAATTTTAATATTCCTTTAAATGTTTTACATAATAAAATGCGGTTTTTTCTCCGTATTTTGCAAGTATTCTAAGCATTTTTTCAATAAGATGAGAGGTTTCGGGGTGAATTTTACGCTTTGACTTTGACCTTAAAAAATATTCAAGTGCGGAAGAATTGGTATAGTTTTCTTTCATATAAATTTTGCTTGCAGCCACTCTATCACAAAACATTTCTTTTACATATTTAAGAGGCATTTTGACAGGTTCCATAAGTTTGGTTTTGGTATTATAATCGCACCAATACTCAAAATGATGCTTGTTTCTGCCCTTGTGGTGCAACCACGCATGAGAGTAGCCAAAGAGTTCTCTTTCCTTTTCATTCGGGCTGCGGTTGCCTTGATAGTATAAAGCTCCGGGTATAAATTCTGATGGCATATATTTAGAGAGGTCGTGAAAAAGCCCCTGAAAGCCTATTCCTGCTTTGAAACAATTTTTTATAACACCATGACGGTGGGTTGTAATGGTTTTAAAATGACCTATGATATTCATGATTTTTCCTTTCATATCATTTATTATTTATATATTTATTATAACATATAATAAATATATTGTCAAGTCATTTTGAAATATATTTTTTATTAAAAAAATTTGTAGATTGTGCATTATTACTTAAATATTTTTTTGTTTGCAGAATAATTATTTTAAATCGACAGTTGACAAGCATTAAAATATATGTTATAATAAACTTGTCGGTAAAATCTTTAATGCCGGCAGAAGAGTAAAAATACGTTCGTTAAGTGTTGACCGAACGGGGAGTTGTCGGTCGAACGAAAAGTTTTTAATGGCTTGCGGTTCGTATTTTGCATCCCGCTTCGTACGACAACTATAAGATAATCATGCTTTCTTTTCTTGTCATAGAGGTGAGGAAAAGGAGGTATTTTTTTATGATTTCAGCAAAAAACAAACAGGAAACATTCGGAAGATTAAGGCTTCTTGGAAACACAAAGGTGCTTACCGTTTCGGCATTGCTCGTGGCAATGAGCATTGTTCTTGGCAAAATGCTTGCTTTTAATATTGGCAACAGCATAAGAATAAGCTTTGAAAATCTGCCACTGCTTATGGCAGGCATCTTTTTTGGACCTTTTGTCGGAGGTGCGGTTGCTGCTTGTGCGGATATTGTCGGCTGTATTATTGTTGGCTATTCAATCAATCCTGTTATAACCTTTGGGGCTTTTTGTCTTGGCTTTTTCTCGGGTCTTTTTTCCATGATGCTGTTTAAAAACAACAAGTTTCTTAACATTGCATTTTCTATTGGTCTTGCCCGTCTTATTGGTTCGCTTACCATAAAATCCATTGGTATGTATATCTATTTTCATACTCCAATTCAGGTGCTTGCCCTTAGAATACCTGTGGATATTGTAACGGGTTGTCTTGAGTTTTACATTATCTTCACCTTGATAAAAAACAAGGCTTTTTGCAGGCAACTTGAAAAAATCTGCAAAAGATAACGACAAGTAACGACTGTTTTTCTCCCCACAAAACAAAAATGCTCTTTGCCAAATGGCAAAGGGCATTTTATAATATTTTTTTGCAGTGCTATGGATATTTTTTTAAAAAAATTTTTCAACAGCCTGTACAAATATTAATTGCTTTTAATATTAAAATTAATTATTTAAACAAAAATTGTATTTTTTATTGACTTTTTGGGCAGATTATAGTATAATTTAATAGTATAGGCAATTAAAAGTAATATTAGTTTGCTTATATAATTCTTTGATATATGCGGAAAATATACCAAAAAAATTATTTTAATTTAAGGAGAAATCAAAATGAATGAAAAGCTGAAAAAAGTACTCGGCTACATACTTCCGCCTGTTGCTGTGCTGGTTCTGTTGGGCTGGTGCTTCAGTTTTGTGGAAATGTATCCGTTTGGCGACAAAACTATTGCATGGTGCGATTTACGTCAGCAATCCGTTCCACTTTATATGCAGCTGAAAGATATATTCAAGGGCAATCAGGGAATATTTCTTAATATGCAGAATGCAGCTGGAATGAATATGTGGGGTGTTATTTTTTACTATATGGCAAGTCCCTTTACGCTTTTAACTTTGCTTGTTAAAAACGAGGATATGTATTGTTTTATGAACGTTCTTATTGCCCTTAAAATGGCAACGGCAGCGTTTACCGCCAATATATTTTTGCAAAAAAGTTATACAAAATTAAAATTTGCATTTTCTTTTCCGCTTTCAATGATGTATGCTTTTTGTGGATATGGTTTTATATTCTATCAGAATCATATGTGGCTGGATATTATGTATATGTTCCCACTTTTGATGCTTGGATTCGACCGACTTATGCGTAAGAAAAAGCCAATTATGTATATGATAACCCTTAGTGTTTGTCTTATACTTAATTTCTATTTGGGATATATGCTTGTGTTCTTTGCAATTTTGTTTATGGGTCTTTTTATTGCCTATAAAAAAACTAAAACCCACGGCACTTCCACCCTTTTTGTTATCTCATCAATAATTTCTGGGGTAACAGCGGCGGTGGTTCTTTTGCCGTGCTTTATTCAATATTTAGGTTCGGGGCGAACCAAAAACTTTATTGAAAATATGCAGAGTATAAAATTTATTTCGGATATTCCAACCATTCTCCCTCTTATCCTGCTTAATTCTTTTATTCCTGCCGTGTTGCTGATTTGTTTGCTTGTTGGGGATAAAAAGAATGTTCGCATAAAGTTTTTGCTTATTATGTATGCTTTAATGCTTGTTCCTGTATTTATTGAACCTATCAATAAAATGTGGCATACCGGCGACTATATGGCATTCAGCGGTCGATATACCTTTATTACCATTTTCCTTTCTATAATACTTTGTGCCTTGTATATAAAGCCACATATAATACGCAATCAAGAAAAATATACCAGCAATGTAAGCGTATTTTGGTGCATTGCTCTGCTTGCCCTTGCAATCTTCTGTAATGTATTTTCAAACAAATATTACCTTGCTGACGGAGGAACTATTGCGGCATATGGTGCAGGCGGTCTATATTCTAACAACAATGCACTATATGGTATTCTTACCTTCTGTTCTGTGGCAGTGCTTATATATGCACTTGCATTTATATTTTATAGAAAATTTAAAATAAATACTTCTGTATTTTCTGTAATTTTAGTATTTCTTGTTTTTACCGAAGCAACATTTTTCTTTAATGTATATTGTGCAAGCGTAACCGACCTTACGCCTAAATCCTCCTATTCTGATATAACCGACCTTTCGGGAAAACTTCCTAAAGACGATGATGAATTTTATCGTGTTAAAAGCGAGGAAAAATATTTTGACGATTGTCTGATGGGTGGAATAGGGTTTAACAGCCTTAGTCACTATACAAGTATAACCGATAAAGATTTTATGTATATGGCACAATATATGGGCTATTCAAACGTTTGGCTTAAATCTCAAAGCAACGGCTCAACCTCTCTTTGTGACGCAATTTTTTCAAACAAGTATACCCTTACAAAAATAAAAACAATACCTAATATTTATTCAAATGATAGTTTTACCCTTGTGGAAAACAATAATTTTCTTCCGCTTGGTATTCTGACCAATACCGACCTTTCGCAGTTTGAAAACCTTGACCATGACAGCGACCGTGCAGATATTCAGGAATATATTTATTCAGGAGTATACGGCGAAAATGGATTTGTTACAAAATATGATTTTGACACAATGAATGATTGTCAGATAATACACTGGTATGACGATGAGGACAACACCGAAAATGAAGATTATATTATGAAGGTTAAACTTAACAGCAACCGAACCACAGGCGAAATTGTTTACAATATTCATGTGGACGGAAAACAAAAGCTTTATTTTGATGTTTTCACCCAGCCACACAACGAACTTTCCATGGATTGTTTCGGAGCTTTTGATGTATATTGCAATGAAAATATGATATGCAAAGAATATCCTACCGACAACAAGGACGGATTATTGTTGCTTGGTGAATTTACCGATACAGATGTTTGCGTCAGACTTGTGGTAAATAAAACTTTTAAATACAGATATTTCAATCTGTTTAGCACAGATGAACAGAAACTTGAAGAAAATATTGCAAACACCCAGACCCTTGGACTTAAATATAAGGGTGGAAAAATATATGGCGATTATAATCTTGACAGTGAAAAATGGTGTCTTATTTCTATTCCCTATAAAGATTGCTATAATCTTAAGGTGAATGGTAAAAAATGCGATTATCAGCCTGTTTTTGATGATATGGTAGCGGTTAAACTGCCAGCAGGAAGCGGAAACATTTCGCTTACTTCCTCTCCAAAAGGCTTTAAGTTAAGTGCCGTATTATCCCTTTGCGGACTTGCAGGAATGATTGTATTTGCACTTAATTATAAGAAACTTTTCAAACTTAAACAGTTTGGCACTTTTGAAAAGGTCAGCAGAATTATGGTGCTGTGTGCGTTTGTAGCTACAATATTTATGTTCTACATTCTGCCGGTTGCAATGTCACTTATTGAAAAAATGAAATATGTTCCTTATATTGCAAAATAGATAAAAAATAATCCCTTGCCAAGGCAGGGGATTATTTTTGTTGTGTTGTTTTTATTATTGTTCAAGTTCAAACTTTTGGCTTGCCATAAATGTTTTAAAGTTAGAGGTGTTATAGGTTGCCCATGCTCCGCTGTATTCACTTTGGTTTAATATATCAATGCAATATTTTCCACCGCTTTTAAGAAATACAATAGAAATGGTATCATCAGAGTTTTTAATAAACTTAATCTGCTGAGTGTTACTGTTATCCTCCCAAAGCTGGACGGAAGCGTTGTTATCATCTGTATCACAGATTACAAGATTTTTGCCGTAATAGCTAAGTGTATAGTAATCACCCTGCTTTTTTATATCCCAATAGGTTTTGTCGCCCCATTGAGCAACGTTACCGTTATCGTCACAAGAAAGATAAAGTCCGCTGTTTTTATTTTTTAGTGCATATTTGCCTTCTTGAACATCAAAATAATTGATATTTTGGTTTGGGTTGGGATTAGCGGTTATGTTTTCAAAAACCTTTAAGGATTCAAGCGGTCTGCCATAAAAATCAAAAAGTCCTTGATTGTCATAAGAAGAACCGCCCGCCCATTTTGCCGATTGGTCATATTCTATAGCTTTTTGGGTTGCCCAGCCGTTGCCGTGTTTTTCCCAAATTTCTGTTTGCTTATCATGGTCAAGTCCGTTAAGACCAATCCAAGCGGGTTCCCAATAGAACACGCCCAGTCCCTTTTCTCCAACATCTGCTACTGCTTGAAATACGTCTGAAAGGCAGTCGGCTTGACCTTGTGGGGATATATCATAATTAAAAACAACATCATCACTGTCTTTAGAAACAGAATTTGCAAATCCATCGCAATCGTCATTTGTGTAAGGATAAGAAGTTTCGGCAACCATAACATATTTATTATAGCTATAAGCAATTTCTGTAAGTATATTTGTAAGATTTTCAAGTGTGCCATGCCAATATGGATAGTATGAGGTTGCGAAAACGTCATAGTCAACATTACATTCGTTTAAAACCTTTGCATACCATTCATAATTTTCGGCTTTGTTTGGGTTTGCAAAGTGAAGCACACGCATAACAGAGGGGTCAAAGTCTTTGACCGCCTTGCAACCGCTTGAGAACATCTCACAAATTTTATACATATCCTTTTCGCCACAGAAATTACAGTTGGTTTCGTTTCCAACCTGAACCATTCCTATTTTAGCTCCGCTGTTTGCAATGGTTTCAAGGCTTTGTATGGTGTAGTCGTAAATTGCGGTTTTTTTCTGTTCAAGCGAATAGTTTTCCCAATCCTTAGGAACACGTTGTTTGGCGGGGTCTGCCCAGAAGTCGGAATAGTGAAAATCCACAAGCAATTTTATATTATATTCTGCTGCACGTCTGCCAATTTCCGCCGCTGTGTTTACATCACAATTTCCCCCACCATAGCTTGTGCCGTCATTTGAATAGGGTCGGTTCCATACACGCACACGGATATAATTTACACCATGTTCTGCAAGGGTTTTAAAAATATCCTGTTGTTTGCCGTTTTGGTCACGGAATATAACCCCTGCATCTTCAAGAGAAATTATAGAAGAAATATCAACACCCTTTATTGGTTCACCATTATTTATGCTTTTATCAAAATCACCAAAATTAACCGTTTTAACATTAACCTTTTCTATTGGTGGAAAATTAATTTCTATATCGCTACTGCTATCAACAATGCTGTTTTCACTACTACTATCAACAATGCTATTTTCGCTACTACTATCAACAATGCTGTTTTCGCTACTACTATCAATAACGCTATTTTCACTACTGCTATCAACAACGCTATCATCTGGAGCTTGTTCAAGACCAACAACGATTTTTAATATTTTTAAAGCGTCTAAAGTTTCAATTTTGCCGTTTTGGTTTATATCAGCAATTTTAAATTGTTGTTCGTTAGGAGTGTCTATCCCAACAACATATTTTAAAATCATAAGGGCATCACTTGAAGTGTATTGCCCGTCACCGTCCACATCGCCAAGCTTTTGTGAAGGCAAGGCAAAAGCCGAAAAGGTTTGACAGGCAAGAAGAAGTGAGAGGGTAAAAGCAAGTATTTTTTTCATCAAAAACCACCTTATTTATAAAACTATTTTATTATAATATTTAGGAGTGGCTAAGTTGTTTATAATTTTTTTATTTTTGTAGTGTTTCCCCGCCGTAGGCGGGGAAACACACAAGATTTTTTATAATTTGGTTTTAAACAACTCAAATTGACCAGTCCATAATATTTTTATTTTCCTCACCAATGGCGGGGAAAACAAGCATTTTTTGAACTAAAAATTTATTTTGTTATTCCAACAACTATTTTAAGTATTTCAAGGGCATCAGCCGAATCTACAGAATTATCCTTGTTAAGGTCTGCAAGCAAGGTTTGTTCAGGGGTGAGATTTGTTAGTCCAACAACATTTTTAAGCACCATAAGGGCATCAAGTGTGTTTATTGTGCCGTTCATGTCCACATCACCTAATTTATACTCACTGGTTATATTACTTGAGTTGTCAGGCTTGCTTTCGGCTATGGAAGAACTGTCAACCTTGCTGTCAGGCTTGCTTTCGGTTACGGAAGAACTGTCAATCTTACTGTCAGGCTTGCTTTCGGCTACGGAAGAACTGTCAATCTTGCTGTCAGATGCAGAAGAACTATCAGAAACATCTGGCTTTGTTCCGTCCGGTTCAACACCGCCAATAAGCTTACCATTTGAGTAAACACAAATTTTGTCGGTTCGCTGTTCGTTGCCGTTTCCAAACATTTCGGTATCCTTAAGAACAGGAAGTCCATCATAGCTATAATCGTTTTTAGGGTTCCAGTTGTCGCCATAATACATACCAACTGTGCATTGATATTTCTTGCCAGAGTTTGCGATATTATAGCCGTCCCATTTAATTTCAAAATAATAGGTATTTTCTGCACCATCATATTTGAAAGGTCCTGAAATAACCCCGTCTGCATTTTCCACCTCAACGCTTGCTTGGTCGTAAAGCTCGCTAACCTTAACATTATTTACATCTGCAATTTCTTCAGAATTAAAGAAATATCTAACAGAAATATCCTTTCTAACTTCTGGGGCATCTGTCATAACCTTAAGAGAAATTTTTGTCACTCCTGCACCATTTGCGTTTAAATCATCAACCGCAAAAGCTTCAACCCAATAATCTTTTCCGCCCGATTCTCCTGCGGATTTGTCAGCAGGTGGGAAATTTTCTGTTATCGCCATATCCGGTGTTCCAAAGAAATGGTAAAGACCTGCACAAGCACCGACAAAGGCGGCGTTATAGTCAATTGTAACCTCGTTGTATACCCAATCGGCGGTTGTGTCTTGGTGTTCGTCTTTGCCGTCTGGACCACCTGCCAATGCACCATAAAGAACGTGTTTTTGTTCTCTTGTATCCTCTGCCGAAAGCAGACCAGAGGCAGCACGGTGATGAGGATATTTAACCGATTTATCATTGTATCCAACAATATAAGAACGACCAAGTGGGTTATCTCCCATAAGATATTTCATTTGACCTTCTGCCCATTTTGCATCACTTGATGGTTCTTTTCCGTTTGGATTGTTATATTTTTCATATATAAGCGTTACAAACTGCATAGCTGTGTCATATCTTGCCGACCCCCAAACAAGCAAAAAGGCATAGCCAGCAGGGGTTGTATAGTTGTTTTCCCATGTGTTTATAGCTTTTTTAATCTGTGCCCAAAAGTCGGCATCGTCATATTGTGTTTTGTTTTGTGCTTTGCGGTACATATTCTGCAAATCAAGTTCGGGGTTTTGCATATCAATTTCGCCAAGCATTGTAAGCACACCGCTCCACATATCGTTCCAACAATAAGCCCAACCAGAGGGAGCGTACAGGTCAACATAAGGCATAAGCTGTTCAAGATAGGTCTTATCGCCAGTTGCCTTATAAAGCCAAACTCCTGCCCAACAATAGTCATCTTCCCATTTGTTAGAGGTATAGTATTGTTTTGGACCGTCTGCGTTATCCGAAAGTTGTTTTTCGTTTTCGTTTGCAAATTTCCAAAGTGCTTTTGCATAATCAAGAGATTTAGCTGCATATTCGGGGTCGGTGTCCTTAAAATTAACATAGTTTAGTGCAAGTGATGCAGCCGCCGAAACAACATAATCTGTTTGAGGTTTTTCGGCGGTGAGGAAAAAGGCAGGACGTGCCATTGTATCCACTTCGGGAGCTTCCCAAACAGCGTGGTCAATGTCGCCGTCACCTACCTGATAGCAATGTGCTACAACCTTGCCATTTTTATCCCTAAAAGTACATTTCATAAGATAGTCATTAAAATATCTTAAGAGTGTTTCAATATGTTTTGTCTGTCCAAGTTTTTCATAAGAATCTCTAAATTCATAGTAACCCCAGCCAAGTGTTGAGGCGGAATAGTTTTCTGGCATACCAAATTTTACATGGTCGCCTGCATCATGGAAACCGCCTGCCACGTCCACAAAGCCGTCACCATCAGGGTCTAAAACGTCCTTGTATTTATTTATAATTTCCTGTGAAAGATTTGTGCCATTTTTCTTGTCGTCCATTGGTTGGAGCGGAACTTTTGCATCATATGTATGGCAATCGCCTCTCCAAGAATAGAGGGTGTTTTCTGAAACTTCAGTACCACACATATTAGCGTCATAAAAATACATGGAGTATTGCAATGCTCTTGCATAGTCATAGTCAAGTCCTGAACCTACTGGTATAGTGGAAGTGGTGTCTGTGTTATCCTCAGCAGTTGCCATATTTTGTGGGAGTGTTTTGACCAGTCCCAGTCCCAAAACAGCACTGGTGAGCAGGCTAATGCTTTTCTTTAAAATCATTTTTTATCACTCTTTCTATATAATAAAATTAATTTTGAGTTAAGAGGTAATGCCCCATAGGAGGTAATTTAACAAAATATCTTTATTTCCCCCGCCATAGGCGGGGAAAATAATTAATAAAAAAGTACTTTTTTATAGCTTTTTGGTAACGTTCCTTAAAAAAATCTTTTTTGCATAAAATAAAAATTTTATTTAAAGCTATTAATCAAACCAACAACTTTTTTGAGAATAAGCAATGCGTCCCCAGAGGTAATTGTTCCGTCAAAGTCAACATCAGCTATCTCAATATGCTCATCGTCAAGTTTTTCAAGTCCAACAATATGCTTTAATACTTTAAGTGCATCAAGTGTATTAATAACGCCATTGTCGTCCACATCACCATAATTTAAATCTGGTGTTGGAGTGGGTTTTGGTGTATCGCTATTTAAATTGCTGTCTGTTTTAGAACTATCTGTTTTGGAGCTGTCAGTTTTGGAACTGTTGCTATTAGAACTGCTATCAATTTTTGAACTGTTGTCAATCTTAGAACTACTGCTATCGTCCCTAATTTCTGAAGTGGAAACTTTTTCGCCTTTTTGCACGGCAGGGGGTGTCCAGTCAATCTTTTTGCCAAGAACCTTAGCGCCGTATAAATCTTCAACGCCGCCGTCAACGTCCACAACCAAATTAGCAGGCTTTCCGCCACCGTTTGCCCAAACAACAATGGAAGTACTTCCTTTTCCAACACCAGTTATAACGCCGTTTGCATCAACCGTAGCAACATTTGTGTTCATAGACTGCCATGTAAGCGACTTGTCGGTTGCATAGTCTGGGTAAAGTGAAACGGTTGGGGTGAATTTTTCACCCTTTTTGATTGAATAGTTGATTGTTTGGGTTGCTGCTCCCTCTTTAGGAATTTCGCCAAGTACAACATCTGTTACCTTTACATCGGGAATTTCAAGCGAAACCTTGCCGGTTTTGTTAGGTTCAATTCCACTTACAAGCTTGTCATTTTCGTAAATTGGAATATTTTGAATTTTTTTATAATCTTTTGTAGTATCAGCAATTTCAATATAGGACGGATTTTGAGTGTAATCCCATTTAATGCCACTGGGGGAAGCAATTCTAAGCTGCATATCCGCTCTACATTCAACATCTCCGCCGGGGTACATATAGGCTATATCCTGTCCAACCAATGTATAAGAAATGCCCGCTTTTTTATAAGCATTGATAGTTTCTTCATCTTGACCAAGCGAAACCTCGGCATAATAAATGCCTTCTTCTTCGTTCCATGGAATAAGACCGCTTATAATAGATTTTCTTTGTGTATAGTAAGACATAACCTGAAAATCTTCGGGTTTTGC
This sequence comes from uncultured Clostridia bacterium, assembly GCA_947631445.1. GTDB lineage: Bacteria > Bacillota > Clostridia > Oscillospirales > Ruminococcaceae > CANRLN01. The sequence goes on along the minus strand of CANRLN010000005.1, from coordinate 50,563 downwards.
ACCTTGTTCAAGAGCGTCTTTAATATTAACAAAATATCTGAATTTCATATTGTTGGACGGACGAGCAGGCCATGCGGTGTGGTTTTCAATCCTAAGTTTTACCTCACAATAGCTTTGTCCATCGTGATTTTGCCCCTTGTCATAGTTGCACCCCTGCACAAGATATTCTTCGCCGACTTCTTCAATTGCGTTCATATCGGGGTCGATTGTTCCGCCGTATCTTTCATACATGGCAGCCAAAAGACCAACCGCACCTGCATTATAATCATTTGCGACTTCGTTTGTACAATAGTTATTGCGGTCGTCGTCGTAAAATTCTTTGCCGTCAGGACCTCCAACAACCGCACCCACAAGGGTATGTCTTGAGATATACGGAGCTACAAGCGGTGAATTTTTCCAAGGACCGTCAGCGGTTCTGTGGTGAGGGTTTCGTGGTGAGGTTTCGTCATAGCCGACAATAAAACTTCTACCGGTGCTACCAAGCAGATAATCCGCTTGAGATTTTGCAAATTCAACATAATTTTCGGCACGTTTTGGGTCTGCTCCGTCCCAGTTTGCATAGAACATAGCTATATCGGCTTGTGTTGTGGCATAACGCATCGAACCCCAATCGTCAATCATAACAAGACCCTTTGGAGAGAATTTTCCTCTGCTTCCATCCTCTGTGCCACTGCTCCAGTAGTCCAAATTATATTCAATACCCTCTTTGTATTCAAGCCCTGCTTCGGTATCATCAAGCTGTGCAATAAGAAGCATTGCACCATATCGAACGTCGTCCCAACATTGTGTCCAAACGTTTCCCTTAAGATTGCCTTCTATTACTTCTCCACCCCATTTGTGACCATAAGATTCGGCTATTTCAAGATATTTTTTGTCGCCGGTTGCCTTGCAAAGCCAAGCTCCTGCCCAAGAAAGTTCGTCCTCAAAGTGGTTGGAGGTATAAAATCCTTCAGCGTGTTGCATATATCCCACGTCACTTTGTGCATCAAGAGCCATTTGGTAAAGTTCTTTTGCGTGTTTTAGGCAAAGGGCGGAGTAGTCGGGGTCGATTGTTTCAAAAGCAATAGCTGCCGTTGCAAGTGAGGCTGCCGCACCAGCACAAACAGCAGAACCGCCCTGTTCGGGTTTATTGGTTACATAATAGGACGGACGGGATATTTTGGGCATCTGGAGTTCTCTAACCGTTGGTTCGTCAATAAGTTCGGGAGCCCCCCAAAATTGGTGGTCAACCTCTCCGTCACCAACCTGATAATAGAAAAGATTTTCTTCGGCGTGGCATTTGATTAAGTAATCGTTTACCCATTTGATTTGATTAAGCATATACTTGCTTTGACCTGCTTTATCATATGTATCCTTGTATTCAATATAAGACCAAGCAAGCATGGAAATAGCATATTCCATTGGAAGATTAAATTTTACATGGTCGCCTGCGTCATGCCAGCCACCTGTAAGGTCAAGACCAACGTCCGAGCCGTCATTCCATTCGCAATCCCCTTTCCAGTTGTTGCGATTGCAATCGGGGTCATCTTCGGAAATTCTACCCGATTTTTGAAATTCATAAAACATAAGTGTTTGTTGCCAAGCTCTGCCGTAATCATATTCGCTTTCGGCAAAAGCGGAAATTGTTGTTTCATTTGGAAAAAGGCTTGCCATTGAAAAAGCCATGGCAGAGGCAAGAGCGAGTGAAACAGATGTTTTAAGAACAGCTTTGATTTGCATATAAAATTCCTCCTATTAAATTATTTTTTTGAAATTTATATATCATAATATCCTATAATATAGTATAACACTTATACAAAAGTTTGTCAATAGATTATCACATTCTTTTATAGATTTTACAAAAAGGTTGATAATAAAATATGTAACATACATATTTATAACAATAATGCTGTATTAATTTGGCTTGAATTTATAGGGATTGCTCAATTTGCGTCTAATTATATTTACAAAATTAATTTAAAAAATCTTGTGTGTTTCCCCGCCTACGGCGAGAAAACACTACAAAAAATTATAAACAATTTCTTTAGTTATTTTCAATTTATATAAATTCTATAAATACGGCTAAAATATATTTTTATTATTTTTTCTTGCTTGTGGCAAGGAAAATCAAAAAAACAAATATGTTTTTTATTTGACAAATTAGTAAATATTTTTAACATTTTTTAATGATTTATAAAAAATATTTTTAGAAAAAAGCTGTAAAATTGATGTTAAACAATACAAAATAATGTAATCGTTTTAAATTTTTTTTAAATATACTTGACTTTTTATTGTTTTTTTGTTATAATTAAAAATAAAAGAATATTTATGGGAGGAATTGATTTTGAGTTCAACAATAAAAGACGTTGCAAAAAGAGCAGGGGTTTCCGTTGCAACCGTTTCAAGGGTTCTTAACGGAAATTCAAATGTAGCTGAAGCAACAACTAAAAAGGTGCTTAAGGTTGTGGAAGAAATGTCCTATAACCCAAACTTTTTGGGAAGAAATCTTAGAAAGCGTGAAACAAATATTATTTTGGTTATTGCTCATTCTTGCGAACATTCCATGTATTCTCAATTTATAACAGGCATGGAAAAGGTCGCTTGGCAAGAGGGATATGATATTATTTCAACCTCTGTTAATTACAACGAAAGGGACGATTTAAGAAGATTTAGTATGCTTTTTAATCGAACTGTTGACGGAGTGGTTTTGATTGGCACACACTACAAGGCGGATTTTCTTAACAAAATTGCTGATTCTTATCATGTTGCACTGGTTGGAGAAGCTGTGGAAGATGCAAATATTTTAACTGTGGTTGTGGACGACAAACAAGCTGCTTACGATGCTGTAAAATGTCTTATTGAAAAAGGGCATACACGAATTGGGCTTGTGACAGGTGGCGACTGGGCGTTGTCCTGCCGTTACCGCAAGGAAGGGTATAAAAAGGCATTGGAGGAGCATAATATTGAATGTGATGAGGATTTAATATTCTCCCGAACCTATGACCCTAAAAACGGCGAACTTGCTTTTGATTATTTTAAAAGCCTGCCAAATCCGCCGACCGCTGTTTTTTGTGTTTCCGACCTGCTTGCCGCAACCTTTATGAAAAGAGCGGGTCAGGCTGGTTTGCAGGTTGGCAGGGATATAGCCGTTATGGGGTTTGACAATATAACCTTCTGCGAAATGTTTTCGCCCTCTCTTTCCACCGTAAACCAGCCGGCAAAGGAGATGGGGCAGTATGTTATGAGCGAACTTATAACCGATATACGAACCAACAAATTTAATCGTGAGTATCACACAATGCCACACAAAATAATTTTGCGTGAATCTACAGGAGATTAATATTGGATAAAAGTGGTTAATTATTTTCCTTGTCTTTTTAGGCAGGGAAAATATTTTGATTAGTTTAAATTTAAATAAAAAGGAGTAACAATGGAAAACAATCTTATTCAGCAGGCAATGAAAAAATATTTTTCACATCTTAATCCAATGCAACAGCAGGGAGTGTTTACTGTCGGCGGTGCAGTGCTTATTCTTGCAGGAGCAGGAAGCGGAAAAACAACAGTGCTTGTAAATCGTATTGCAAATATGATTTATTTCGGCGATGCTTTTTATCAAAGCGAAAATGCAAGGCTTTTGCCAGAAGATACCCAATTTCTTGTTGATTACATAAATGATGAAACAGACGATATCAGCCGGCTTGCTGATATTATAGCTTTCCGTCCTATAAATCCATGGAATATTCTTGCAATAACCTTTACCAACAAGGCAGCCAAAGAGCTTAAACAGCGTATTGAAAATATGCTTGGTGAGCGTGGAAAAGTGGTTCAGGCGGCAACCTTTCATTCGGCTTGTTGCCGAATACTTCGCCGTGAATGTGAACATATAGGTTACAGCAGTTCTTTTACAATCTATGATACAGAAGATTCCAAAAGGGTTATAAAGGCTTGCCTTAAAGAACTTAATCTTGACGAAAAACAGTTTAATGCAAGGGCGATTATGTCAAGAATTTCACATTTTAAAGATAATTTAATTGGCTATGAGCAGGTTGAACCTGCTGAAGATTATTATGAAGTTATTGTTGCCAAAATATACAAGTTATATCAGCAAAAACTATTTAAGGCGGGGGCAATGGATTTTGACGATATAATTTTTAACACCGTTAAGCTTTTTGAAAACAATCCCGATGTTCTTGACCATTACAGCAATTTATACAGATATATAATGGTGGACGAATATCAAGATACCAACAAGGCACAGTTTGAATTAATTTCCTTGCTTTCGGAAAAATATAAAAATATTTGTGTTGTTGGTGATGATGACCAGAGCATTTATAAATTCCGTGGGGCGACCATTCAAAATATACTTTCTTTTGAAAGCCAGTTTGAGAACAGCACGGTTATAAAGCTGGAACAAAACTATCGTTCCACCCAAAAAATACTTGATTGTGCCAACAGCGTTATTGAAAATAATATAATGCGAAATCCAAAAGCACTTTGGACAAAGCAGGAGGGCGGAGAAAATGTTACGGTTTATAAAGCCCTGAACGAGCGAACCGAGGCGGAATATATCCGCAGTGTGATTGAACAGGAGATTGAAAAAGGAGCTAAATATTCGGATTTTGCAGTACTTTATCGAATGAATGCACAGTCAAATTCAATTGAAAGAGCATTGCGGAGTATGCCCTATAAGGTTATAGGCGGAGTTAAGTTTTATGACCGAAAGGAAATTAAAGATATGCTTGCATATTTACAGTTCATTGATAATCCATGGGATACCCAAAGGCTTAGTCGTATTATCAACGAGCCAAAAAGAGGAATAGGACAGGCGAGCGTTGATAGATTGATTGAAATTTCCGATAGTCTTAATCTTTCTCCGCTGGAAATTATGCGTAACGCTGATGAATATGCTCCACTTAAAAGGGCGTCAAAGTCTATGAAAGAGTTTGCACAGATTATAGTGTATTTGCAGGAAAGAAAGGACAGTGTGAGTCTTGACAATCTGTTGGATAGTCTTTTGGATATAACTGGATATAAACAGATGCTTAGAAATCAAGGTGACGAGGGCGAGGATAGACTGGAAAATATTCAAGAATTAAAATCCACCATGCTACAATACGAAACAGAAAACAGTGAGCAGGAAAACTATGGTTTATCCGGTTTTTTGGAAGAAATAGCACTTTATACGGACGTTGATTCACTTGATGAAAATGAGGATTATATTGTGCTTATGACGGTGCATGGGGCAAAGGGTCTTGAGTTTCCAACTGTATTTCTTGTTGGAATGGAGGAGAACATTTTCCCGTCCTATCGAAGCACAACCTTTCCCGAAGATTTGGAGGAGGAACGCCGTCTTGCATATGTTGCAATAACCCGAGCTAAACAAAAGCTTTATGTTGTCCATGCTGATTCAAGAATGATTTTCGGAAATATAAATTCCAATGAGGTTTCAAGATTTGTTGACGAAATGGATAAAAATTGCATTGAAAATGTTGAGGAGCAAAGACCAGTTGCAAGAGCATACGCCATGACCTTTGATTCCCAGTTTGCCGAGCTTAAGCAGGAAGAACAACCAAAGGTTGAATATAAGGTTGGGCAAAGGGTAAAGCACAAGAAGTTTGGCGAGGGAACAATACTTGCTGTAACCCCCAGTGGCGGTGATTATATTCTTGAAGTTGCCTTTGACGAGGTGGGAACGAAAATGATTATGCCTAAGTTTTTGAAAAATACTTTTACTGTTATCCAATAAGTTGTTAGCTTTATTAATGATTTTTTTCCCGCCCACGGCGGGGAAAAAATTGAAAAAAATAATTATTTTATAAAACATGGAAAAGGAGATATTATGGATAATAATATTTATGTTTTTGAGGAGGATTACAGCAATAAAGATAGGGTAAAAAATCCGTCATTATGGTATGTAGTTTTTTTGCCACTTGTTGGTTTACTTTGCGAGGGAATGGCAACAAACAAATATATTGCAATTGCCGTATGGGTAGCGGTGCTTGTTCTATGCCCAGCAATCTGTGTTAAGGATTATAATATACTGAAAGAAAAGGGACTTGCCAGAAGCGGAATGAAAGGTCTTGCGTTGGCTTTTCCTTTGCTTTATATGTTTCAAAGGCAGTTGATTCTGCATGAACGGCAGACCAAGTCGGTTATGTTTTTAATATTTTCGGTTGGTGCTTTGGTTTTTACAAGTCTTAGCAATATTGCTTTGATAAACAAAGAGAATTTTGCAGGGTATTGTCAAAACTATATATATTCTTCTGAAATTGAAAATCTTCAGCATTATTCTTCTGACAATCTTAAGTATTCAGCTGATGTATTTTTTTCAAAATATTTTTCAGCCAAACCCAAATGGATTTTAAAGGAACAGGAGAGCAGAAATAAATATATAGTTGTATGCGGTGGTAACGAAAAGCAACGGGGTGGCGTTCCTGTTGAGATTTATTTTGAAATTAGATTTGATGGCTTTTGTTTTCAAAGAACCGAGATAACCAAAATAATCAGGGACGGTGAACAATTGTCAGATAAGGATATGGACGATTATATAAGAAAGATATTTTCACAGAAGATTAATCCAAATGAATATAATGATTATGTTGAAAAACGGCAGGAAGAAAAAATAGGTCAAGAAGTATAAAATCAATTTTCAAAATTCTTTTGCTTAAGAAGCAAATTCAGTTAAAATTACAAAAAAGTTCTGATATTTCCCCACCTACGGCGGGGAAATACTTAAATAAAAAATGTGTTTTTTATAGCATCAATATAAAAAATATCCTCAGAAAGAATACTTTCTGAGGATATAATTTTTATTCCTTAACCGCACCGGAAACAAGTCCCGAATAGATATATCTTTGTAAGAAAAGGAAGATTATAAGTGTAGGTAAAATACAAATGATAATACTTGCAAATACAACCGGCCAATGAATGGTTGTTTCATTCATAATTCTATACAAAGCTGTAGATACAACGGCGAGTTTGTCATCGGTCATATAGAGCTGAGGAGTATAGAAGTCGTTGTAAATACTTACAAACTTAATGATAAGTACTGTAGCGATAGCAGGTGTAAGGTTAGGAAGAATAATTGTAAAATAAATCTTCGGATAAGAAGCTCCGTCTACGATACCGCTTTCGTCAAGAGATACAGAAATCTGATTGAGGAACTGGATAAAGATACGGATAGAAATAATATCAGTACCAACCCAAAGAATAATAGGAGCCCACATTGTGTTGTAAAGGTGCATCTTGTTGATGATACCGAATACTGTTACCTGCATTGAAATGTTAGGAAGCAGCATAGCAATCATAAACAGATTTGAAACAACCTTTGTAAGAACAGATGTGAAACGCTGCATAACAAATGCTGTCATAGTACCTGTGATGATAGTACCTGCACAGGATACAATAATAAGAATAGCTGTATTTTTCAAACCAGTAAAGATATTACCCTTGGATAATGCTGTTGCATAGTTGCTGAATTCAAGCTTGTCGGGAAACTGGAAAACACCAGAATTTGAGAAGAAGTCATCGGTTTTCAAAGAACCCAGGAGAATAACCATAATTGGAATGAAAACCAACAAACAGGCAATTACAAGCACCGCATACTGTCCAACTCTGAGTGCAACAGCAGTAGGGCTGTTAGATTTTACTGCACCGGCTTGAACAACTTTAAAATCGTCTTTTTTAGCCATAATTTACCTCCATTACTTTGATGCCCTTGGAAGAGCTTTCTTCTTTTTGACCGGCTTATCTGCAAAGAAGTAATCCTGAATTACAGTTACAATGATAGTGATAATCAGAAGCACAATACCCATCGCAGATGCAACGCCCAATTTTTTCTTTTGGAACGCCATTTCAATGGTCTTGATAACGAATGTGGAAGTACCAAAGTTACCACCTGTGATAATGTAAGGAATTTCAAATACAGATATAGCACCTTTAACAGCCAAAATCAACTGCAAGGAAATAATAGGCTTGATTCCTGGGAATATGATATAGACAAATCTTTGCCATGGGTTAGCACCGTCAAGGTCGGCAGCCTCATAAATATCAGGGCTGATTGACTGAATAGCACCCATATACATGATAATATCGAAACCAATATATCTCCATATAGAAACAAATACAAGGCAGATATTAACAAGCCAAGGTCTTTCGGTGTCGGAAAGCCATTTTATAGATTCGCCGCCGAATGCTGTGATAATTGAGTTAAGAGTACCTTCTGGAGAAACAGGAGGGTTACCCTTAAGGAAAAATCTCTGGAAGATGATGGATACAGCAACGCCGTTCATAAGGTATGGGAAGAACAAAACTCCCTTGAAAAATCCTTTAAAGCGGATTTCAGCACAAAGAATTGCAGCAACAAGAAGTGCAAAACCCTGTTGGAAGAATGAACCTACCAGATAATATAAACTGTTTTTAAATGTGGTCAAGAATTCTTTGTCTGTGAATACTCTTATGTAGTTGTCAAAACCAAGCCAGCCTTTAACTTTAAACAAGTCACGACTTTGGAAGCTATAAATAAGCATATTGAAAGCTGGAACAAAAGTAAATAACACAAGAAGAACCAATGGTATTAATAAGAATAAAATAGTGGTGGTAAACTTTTGACCATCATAAGTTTTCAACCACTCGAAAAAACTGCGTTTTTCCTGCATTGAGTGACCTCCTCTTTTCACATTCTCTAAATTAAGTACATGAATTAGGAGGGAATTATAAGTTCCCCCCTAATTTGTTAGTACATTAGAGATTTATTAAATTTAATTTGCAAGTGTAAATAAATTGTTAAATTATATATTAGCCAAGTTCAGCATCTCTTGCGTCAGCCCACTTTTTGTTCTGCTCGTCAATAATTGCCTTGAAACCTTCTTCGCCCTTGTTACCAAAAGCTGCTTCAGCGAGCTGAATTTTAAAGTTACCTGTGTCACCGAGCCAAATGCCAACTTCGGAAGCTGTGTCAATAGCTGCATACTTACCAATCAAATCATCAGGAGCAACGTCCTTTTCAAAGAGAACGCAATCTTTAAAGTTGTCGAGATTTGAAGGAATTTCAGAACCCTTAGGTGTAGGAATCATTCCTTCATCAAATGCAAATCCGCTTTCCGAAACAAACCATTCAACAAACTTCTTGCTGAGGTCAATATCCTTGGAGTGTTTGCTTACACCAACGCAGAAGTCAGCGTCTGTCTGAGCATACTGCTTGCCGTCTGCTGCTGTGAAAGGAGCAGGCATATATCCAACGTCAGCTGCTTTGTCACCAGCTTTTTCTTCAAACTGAGATATAGCCCATGAACCTAAAACGATAGTACCGATTTTGCCTTCACCGAACCATGTCTTTGAAGATTCCCATTCGGTTGTCATTGGGTCTGCTTCGTGGAGGTCAGGGTCAGAGAATACATCATACATAAGCTTCATAACATCATAGTAACCATTTCCGGGTGTGAAAAGGTCTGTCTTTTCTGTAAGAAGGTCGTTTTCAAGACCAGGGTTTCCGGAAGCAGAAACGAGAAGGTTACACCACTGATTGATTGTCCAAGAAGAGTCAGCATATTCTGTATAGTAAGGAATAGCTTCTGTCTTTTCCTTGATAAGCTTAAGGTCAGCAAGGAAATCTTCAGGAGTCTTAGGAAGTTCTGTGATTCCAGCGTCAGCCCAAACCTTCTTGTTATAAAGGATACCCATAGCGTTACCGCCGTAAGCAAGACCATATACATTCTTTTTAGAATCCATCTTTTTGGATACCCAATTGTACTTATCTTTAAGTTCGTCGTAAGTTCCGAGAGGAACCAAGAAATCGCCGAGGTCGTTAACGTCAACTTCATCAGGAATAAAGAGAACATCGCCGTAATCGTCTGTACTCATTCTTGTAGGAACGTCTTTGGAATAGTCTGAATAACTGGTCCATTTAATTTCGCAGTTGTTTGCCTGTTCAAAAGGTTCAACGAGTTTGTCAAGAGTTCCGTCCTGGTCACGGTCGGTTCTGTTTGTAAGAACTTCAAGAGTTACTTTTTTTCCGTTGTTCTTGTTGTCGTTAGTGCCTGTTGTAGTAGAATCGTTTGTGGCGGTAGAAGTTGTCTGGCTGTCATCGCCGCCGTTCTTGTCAGTACAAGATGTGAATGCAGCAATAGTACCCATTAAAAGAGTAAGAGCTGTAGTTGTTGCGAGAAGTTTTTTTGTCATCATTTAAATATTCCTCCTAGTCTGAAAACTATTTGATATGTTGGCTTAACGGTTTTATTAAGCACTAAACATATTATATAACTTTTTTTTCAAATAGTCAAGAGATATTGAGAAATTTTTATCAATCTTCGTTTAAATTTGTATGGATATATAAAATGAAATGGTGTGATTTGTGCAACTCTCACAAAAAAATATTATCTTTTCAACAATCATCGAAATAAAGTATTTTTTTTATTTTTGTTTTTCATAACAAAAAAATCTAAAATATGACAGATTATTTTTTTACAATCATAAATGATTTATATTACTAAACTTGTTTATCAATTCTTTTTTAGCAATTGTGAACAATATGGTTGAATGTTTTGTGTTGTAAATATGTTGGTCTTAAGTTAAAATAAACCTTGTCTTTTAAATTTGTTGATATATATTTATAATAGTATGAAAAAATTCCGAACGGTTGTTTGAATTGGAATTTTTTTAAGTTGTGTGGGTGGGGTGGTGTGAATTTTTGAGCGAATACAATTAGTAAATATGTGAAAAATTCTGAAATTTATTTTAATTCTTAAAAAAAGCTTGTAAAATTTAAAATTATGTTGTATAATAGTAAAGGATATTGTTTTGTGGCGACCGACTTTGCCACAAAACAAACTGTATGTCTTATTATCTTAATTATTAAGGTACTAATCTACCAAAAGTGAATCAAAACAAAAATTGGAAAGGATTGTTATTATGAATTCACAAGTTAATATTATGTATGATGAAAAAACAAGCGTTGCACCTCTTGGTTTTATTGCTATGAATGGAACTCAGGAACTGGGCGAAAAGGTTGACCGTCATCTTGCACATATGCTCAACTGCTCGGACGATAATTCCTATTTGATTGATGTTGCCTGCCCGAGATTTTCTTCCGGCGATGGCAAGGGTCTTATCAAATCTTCCGTAAGAGGTCTGGACCTTTTTATTCTTGTCGATGTTGGCAACTATAACTGCAAGTATGATATGTTTGGTAATCAGAACGCTATGTCACCCGACGACCATTTTCAGGATTTGAAGAGAATTATTCAAGCTGCAAGCGGTAAGGCACACAGAATTAATGTTATTATGCCTATTCTTTACGGTGGCAGACAGCACAGAAGAAACTATCGTGAGTCACTTGATTGTGCTGTGGCTTTGCAGGAACTTGAAACATTGGGTGTTTCGTCCGTTCTTACTTTTGACGCACACGACCCCAGAGTTCAGAATGCTATTCCTCTTATGGGATTTGATAATATTATTCCTTCCTATCAGGTGCTTAAGAAGATGTTTAAAGACATTCCAAACTTTCACCCCAGCAAGGACGAATTTATGATTATTTCGCCCGATGAAGGTGCTATCAATCGTAATATGTATTATGCTTCGGTTCTCGGCGTTGACCTCGGCTTTTTCTACAAACGCCGTGACTATTCTGTTATCGTAAACGGAAGAAACCCAATTGTTGCACATGAATATCTTGGAAATGATGTTTCCGGCAAAGATGTATTTATTGCTGATGATATTATTTCTTCGGGTGAATCGGTTCTTGACATTGCAAAGGAACTTCACAAAAGAAATGCAAGAAAGGTTTATGCTTACGCTACCTATCCTATCTATACAAACGGTCTTGAAAGCTTTGATAAAGCGGTTGCAGATGGTATTCTTACTGGTGTGTTTGGAACAAACCTTACATACAGAACCCCCGAACTTCTCAGTCGTGAATGGTATCACGATGTTGATGTTTCCAAGTATCTTGCATATTATATTATGGCTCTTAATCATGACAAGTCGGTTTCCACAATCCTTGACCCCCATGAAAAGATTACAGCCCTTTTCAAAAAGTATGGCTTTGAAAAGAAATAATTAAAGTTCTTGATTTTCCCTCCGTCATATGGACGGAGGGAACTATAATATATGAAAGGAGAAAAAAATGAAAATAGATTTTCATTCTCACATTCTTCCGGGAATAGATGACGGTTCAAGAAACGTTGACGAGTCCTTGCAGATTTTAAGCGAAATGACCAAAGATGGAGTGGATATAGTTTGTGCAACCCCTCATTTTTACAACACTCAGCAGTCTTTTGAAAGCTTTATTGAAAACCGCAACAAGGCATATGAACTTTTAAAGCAAAGTTTGCCAGCCGATGCCCCTAAAATTCTTTTGGGCGGAGAGGTGCTTTTTTCCGAAACGCTAATTAATATAAGCAATCCTAAGGCTCTTTGCCTTGAGGGGACTAATTATGTTCTGTTGGAAATGCCTTATTGTCAGCTTACCGATGAACTTCTTGGAAATGTGCAGGAACTTATAAACATTTGGCAGAAAAAACATGGAATAAAATTTTTGATTGCCCATATTGAACGCTATCTTTTTTTTACTTCGCTTGACGAACTTATGAAACTTATGGAAATGGACGTGCTTGGGCAGATTAACTGTAAATCGCTGTTTGTCAGAAAGACACGAAAAGAAACTCTTAATCTTATTAAAAGTGGATATGTGCAGGTGCTTGGAACAGACTATCACCGAATTGACCGTGGGGATATTCTTATTGGTCAGGTTGAAAAGATAATCTCCAAAAAGGTTGGCAAGGACGTTATGGAACTTGTTGAGCAGGCTGGCGAGATTTTGCTTGCGGACGGTTCAACCCAACAGGTGCTGGACGTTTTTTAATTTTATCTTATCTGCTTAAAGCGGGAAAAGATAGAAATTTTTCATATATTTATCATATATATTTTGTGCAAACATACAAATTTTAAATCGAGATTATATAAAAATACAAAATTAATCTTGTTTATTAGGTGTAATCATGTTATAATAGAAATATTCAGGGACAAAAAATATCCATACCCTTGAATATTATAAATGTGATACGAAAGGAATGAACAAAATGAAACAATTTTTTTCCGATATCTGGGTTAAACGCTGTGTATCGGTTTTTAATCTGATATATCTTGCGGTGGTTGCAATAATGACCTATGCCACCTTTGAATATCAGCTTGTTTTTAACGAGGGAATGCAAACTTCGTTTTTTATAATGTATTCGGTTGCGGGACTTGTATTTATGTTGTTGCTTATCTACACAAAGGAGCGACTTGTTACCAAAATTATAAATGTTGTAATGCTACCGCTTGTCTTCTGCCTTCTGATACTTAATATTAACAACTGGCTGTTGTTTGCTGTTCCGCTTGTTGTGGCTCTTGTGGGATTTTTCACCTGCAACACAAATCCAACCTCTAAAGTAATTCTTGGCACGATTTATCTGCTTATCTATGTTCTTGGAATTATTGCATATATTGTTCTTACAATTATAATGCCCGGAAATGCCAACGAAACAAAGCTTTCTCCCGATATGGACAAAAAAAGCAGTGTTTATGCTCTTTATGAAAATTCGATGGATAAAATAGCTCAGGTTACTTCCGACAAAAACACTGTTTCCCCCGATGGAAAACTTCAGTTTTATATTGTGGACTGTCAGGACAACTCGATTGCCGGTGCGGTTAAAATCTATGTTGTTCCCTGCAATGAGGATAAAACCCTTAAATTTTTCACCTTAAAGCAAAAAGGTATTCGCAAAACGGTTTCTACCAAAGGCACAAGGGGCGTTGTTCCAGAAGTAGGCTGGACGGATAACAATCAGCTTCAATTCCGCCTTAGCGATACCGACAAGCTTAATGTTACCACCATTGAAGAAATGCCCGCAAAACAATATTTTGAATTTATAGGAATTTATTCTTAATTTAAAAAAGGGTTTTCAAAGGGCATTGTACATGGTAACAGAATTGAAAGGCAACGCCTTTTATCCTCTCAAAAAAAGGGAGTGAGCGTTGCCCCTTAACCCAAAAAGACACACCCGCTTATATATCCTAAGCGGGTGTTTAAAATTTTAAAAAAATTATTTTTTTGAATAATCACAATTTTAATGGATATAATAATTTCCATAAAAGCGGATTTGACGCTTTGAAATTTTGAAAGGGTGATTTTTTTGAAAAAGTATTTAGCTTTGGTTGCTGCCTTGTCAATTTGTGCGGCTTTTGCGTCCTGCTCCAGCCGTGATGATGACGACCGTAACAATCATAACAACACATCTTCTATTGTTAGAAATGACAACAATGGAAATAGGGTTGGAGATGCTGTTAATGACGCTGTGGACGGTGCAGGAGATATTGTAAACGATGCTGTTTCTACCGTTGAGGACGTTGTTTCGGATATAGTAAGATAAGAGAAAATTATAAACCGTTATGGCTGATGCCGTGGCGGTTTAGTTTTTTTCACCTAACAAAGCCCGTCCGATAAATCCAAGGGAAATATCAAACGGGTCTTGCCGAAAGGAGGTTAAATATGAAAAACACGTGTAGAAAGCTTTTTTATAATTCTTTGTTTTTAATCATTTTGCCACGCATAATAACCAGTGCAACAAAACCTATTGTAAGAAGGAACGCTACTATATAGCTTATAATCCAAGGAAGATTAAAGCCGATATTTGCATTTAAAATAAATGCCGAAACAACAAACATATAGAATGTTCCAGGAATAAGAGCCATAAGGAAAGGTTTTCTTTCGTGAATCATATAAACGGTTATGGTTGCGAATGCAAAAACTGCTGTAACCTGATTTGCCCATGCAAAATATCTCCAAAGAATATTGAAACCATCACTGTTGATTTTAGCAAACGCTGTAATACCTCCAACCAATGCAAATATAATGCTTATAAGGAAAATTTCGTTACGCTTGATTCTAATATTGATATGTAATGCGTCCGAAAGAATATTTTTCATTGAACGAAGTGCTGTTCCACCTGATGTTAGTGGAAGAAGAATAACGCCTATAATGGCAATGATGCCAAATACATTTCCAAGCATATCCTTTGCAACTTTGCCAACCATAGCGGTTGGAGCGGTGTCTACAGTAGCAACGTTGTTGTTTATTGCTCCCATTGTGGCAGCTGCCCATATCATAGCAATAATACCTTCACAAATCATCATGTTGTAAAAAGTATCTCGTCCATCGCTTTCCTTTTCAAGGGTTCTTGCAACGAGGGTTGACTGTGTGGAATGAAATCCCGAAACGATACCGCAGGCAACCGTTACAAAGAAGATAGGAACAAAGTGAAGATTTTTAGGGTGTTGAGTGAAAATATTGCCAACCGACCATATTTCGTTAAGTTGATAGCCTTTAAAGAAAATACCGCCAAAAATACAGATGGTTGCAACAAGAACAATTGCTGAAAAAATAGGGTAAATTTTACCTATAATTTTATCAATTGGGAGAATTGTCTGAAGCAGATAATAAACAAAAATTACAGCACATATAATCCAGAAAAGAGGATTTTTAGCATCGTTTCCGCTTTGATTAAGAACCTGACTTAAAAAAATATCTCCGGGGGTGTAAAGAAATACAGTACCAACCAAAAGAAGCATAATACATACAAATATATTATATATTGATGAAATCTTCTTTCCGAGGAACTTTTTAACAAGACCTGCAATTTGAGAACCTTCATTTCTTACCGACATCATGCCAATCATATAGTCATGGAATGCCCCTGCAATAATGCAACCAACAGGAATGGTTATAAAGGCGATAGGTCCAAACAAAGCACCCTGTATAGGTCCTAAAATAGGTCCTGTTCCTGCAATTGTAAGCAATTCCATAATACAATTTTTCCATTTTTTAATAGGAATATAGTCTACCCCATCATTAAACTTTACTGCTGGTGTTTCTCGTCTGTCGGGTGCAAAAACCTTGTCACAAATTCCGCCATAAATAAACCCGCCGGCAACAAGTAAAACAAGTCCTATAATAAATGTAATCATAATCTAAATCCCCTCCATTCATTTGGTGCTTTTTCATAGTTTTAAATTAGATTATAAATTTATTATAGCACTTTTGATTAGGTTTGTCAATATTTTTCTGAAATTTTGTTAAAAATCTCAAAAAAATAGTTATTTTGCACAAATCGTAAAGCGATTTTTTGGTAATATAACATTTTTTATGTTAAGTATATATATTTATATATAGATGAAAAGTTTTCTTTTAAAATATGTAATTATTAAAATGAGTTACAAACTATTGACAAATTAAATAAATTGTTGTATAATTATATTATAGTTAAAAACAAATTAATTATTGAAAGGTCACAAAGCCATATAAAAAAGGAGAATTTTTATGGGTGATATTATTTTTGTAAAACCGGATAAATGTATTGGCTGTAACGCTTGTATAAGAGCTTGTCCCGCCCCAGAGGCTAATATTGTAGTGGCTCTGGAAAACAGAAAGAATATAACAAGGGTTAATTCGGAAAAATGTATTGCCTGCGGAAAATGCCTTAAAACCTGTCCGCAGGGTGCAAGGGATTATATTGATGATACCGAAGCTTGTATAACCCAAATGAGCAGTGAAAAAATGTTGGTTATGGCTGACCCTGCAATAAAAACTGCTTTTCCTACAAAATGGAAAGGAATTTTAAATTGGTTCAGAAAAAAAGGTTGTCTTATATATGATGTGTCTTTTGGTGCGGATATTTATATTTGGGTGACTGTAAGAGCGATTGAACAGAGAAAACTGGTTAATGTAATCTCTCAGGCTTGCCCTGCAATAGTAAATTACACGGAAATTTACAATCCGGAAATGTTGCCCTATATTTCGCCTGTTCACAGTCCTGCGGCGTGTGCAATAATATATGCTAAAAATTATGCCAGAAGAAACAATCCTGTTGTCTATCTGTCCCCTTGTATTGCCAAAAGAAAGGAGTTTGACGAAACCGGACTTGCGGATTATAATATTACCTTCAGAAAACTTGAGGAGTATTTTAACCTTAATGATATAAGAATTCCAACCAACGAAACGGATAATTTCAGTTATGATTTTGACAACGAACAAGGGCATTTCGGAACGCTTATTTCTCGTCCTGCCGGAATTAGGGATAATATATGGTATCGTGATGTTGATGTAAACATTGCATCTTTTGACGGAGTGGAAAGAGTTTATTCTAAAATTGATAGTTACGATAAAACACCCGAACAAAAGCGTCCTAAAATTTTAGAGCTTTTATCCTGCGAGGGTGGTTGTAATATGGGAGCAGGAACTGCTAAAAATCTATCGGAATTTGAGGTTTGTTCCACCATGTGGAATATAGAAAAGGAACTTTTGCAAAGCAGAAAAAGCAATCTTAAAAATGAAAAGTTTTTCAGGAAATTTGACGCAGACCTAAATCCACTTGACTTTTTTAGAAAATATAAATCATATCAGCCGTCTGCTGTGCCGTCCAATAGCGAATTGGACGAGATTTTTAAATCCATGAAGAAAAACACCAAGCAAGAAAAAAATATAAATTGTGGGGCTTGTGGCTATAAAACCTGTCATGAAATGGCGTGTGCTATATATAGAAAACTGAATGTTACCGAAAACTGCATACAAAACAAACAAACCATTGAGATAATTAAAGAGGACGACACTTTAAGCAGTCGTTATAGTGAGTTTGTAAATGACTGTCTTGTAATTTCTCTCAACATTCGGGAACAGATAAACACGGTGGCAAGCAATCTTATTGAGGTGGACGAAATACGCAAGCAGGCTATTGAAAAAACTCAAATTTTGAGTGGTCTTTTGACCAATATTATAAATTTTTGCAGGTCTAAAGAAACCATGAACAAAAACACGGTTGCCCAACTTGCAAGAATACTTGAAAGCACCCAAGATGCTTTCAACACACTAAAGGTTAATATTGATGATGCCTGCACCAGTTCGGACAGTATTTCTATTTGTATGCAAAGGCTTAATCTGCTGACCAACGATATTCACGAAAGCCTTACCAATATAAGTGAGGACTAATTTTATAAAATTTATTAAAAATAATAATTATTATATACATATATGTGACGCTTTGTTTAAAATATACAAATTATATTGCCAATGTTTATTAAATAATTGCTTGACATTTTTTTGCCTATATGTTACAATATTAGACATGGGAGTGATGAAAAATGTCAAAACAAAGAAAAATATTTATGTATAAATTTGAAAGAAGTTGCAAGACTTTTACCGATAAAACCGCTATAAAATATTTGCTGGATAGTGGGAAGATTGTAAAATGTAGCTATTCTAAATTTTATGATGCCGTTCAAACAAGGGCGGAAATACTAAAAGGAATTTTTAACAAAGGGGATAGAATTGTTCTGCTTGCAAACCTTTCCCCCTACTGCTATATGACCTATATGGCAGCGGTTTTTGCGGGTCTTACAACGGTGGTTATTGATTCACAATTGCCAACCGCTGAAATCGACTGCATGATTGAAAAGGCAGACGTAAGGGGGATTGTGGCGGACGACCAGTCCTATAATGATTATGCCATTAAATATATATTGAAGATGCCAGTTATTAATATTTATTCTATGAAAATTCATGGACATCAAAAATATATTATTCCAAAAACGACCGACCCCAACCCTGATGCTGCGGCTATTCTGTTTTCTTCGGGAACAACCAGCACCAACAAAGGCGTGGTTATTTCTTACCATGGTCAGGCAAATTCTACCGGTCATATGTATAAAGCTTTTGGAACAAATAAACTTAGCTTTTTAACCGTTCTGCCGTTTTTTCATATTTCTGGATTTACCGTGGCACTTTCCTTGCTTATGGTTGGTGCAGAGATGGACATGGTAGAGAATTTTAATACCAACAAAATTCAAAATGCGTTGCAGGTACTTAAACCCAACACTTTTGGAATGGTTCCAAAGGTTTTTGAAATTATTCAGGAAAAAATAGAAAATTCTATAAAAGAAAAAAATGCTGAAAAAATTATCTTTCCGCTTATGAAATTAAACGGCTTTTTAAGAAAAAATTTCGGTATTAATATAGGCAGATATATATTTAGGTCGATAAACAAGCAGGCTTTCGGCGGAAATTTAAAGACTATTGCTCTTGGAGGAAGCCTTGTAAAACCAGAAATGGCGGAATTTTACCTTAATCTTGGCTACACTTGGATTAATAACTATGCCTCCACCGAGGCAAATATGCCAATTGTAACCACAACCCATGATGATAAATACCCCGTATTTGGCAGGGTTGATTATTTTGATGATATTAAAATTAAAATAATTTCTCCCGATAGCACAGGAACAGGAGAGATTGCCGTTAAAAGCGACACGCTTATGATTGGATATTTTAGGGACGAGCAGGCAACCAAAAATGCTTTTGACGAATACGGCTTTTTTAAAACTGGCGACCTTGGTTATATAGAGGACAACCGTATTCATATAACCGGAAGAATAAAAGAAAGTATACATCTTTCAAATGGCGAAAAGGTTTCAGCATCGGCAATTGACGACTATTATTTTTCAAGGCTTGGTTGTGCCGAGGTTGTAAGCAGGGGAGTGCTTAGCTCTGATGGCACTTTTGACGAGGTGCATATTTGGGTGGAAGTAGAAGAAGATTCAGAAAAATCCGCAATTGAAAAAAAGTTGCTTAACATTTCACGCAAAGCCCCTGCAAACTTTAAAATTCAAAAGGTGCATTTTATAAATAAAATTCCACGAACCGCAATAGGCAAGGCGAAAAGATTTTTGCTTAAAGAAAATTCGGACGAGGAAATTACAAAAAAGCCAGTTTCTGAACAATCTGTACAAATAGCTGATACAAGCGATATTGAAAATACAGTTAAAATTAAAATTCGTCAAATTGCATCACTTGATGAAGATTTTGAAATTCTTGAACAACACAATATTCAAAAGGATATTGGCATGGATTCCCTTGGTATTTTTGAACTTTGTAGCGAACTTGATAGTATCTATTCGGTTTCGCTTGAACCTTATGTAAACAACAAACTTACTGTCGGCAGGATTATTCAGCTTGTTCAAAATGGCACACCAAATACAGGCAAAAATATTGACGATACAAGAAATTTCCCAATAAAACGCACTAAAAAAGACAATCAAATGTTTAAAACTTTTATTGCCTTGAGCAGGCTTTTATATAATACTAAGCTGTTTGGCACAGAAAACGTAAAATCGGGAGAAAGATATATTTTCTGCCCCAACCATGAATGTCATTTTGACGGTATGTGGGTTATGGGAAATCTTCCCGATGAATTTAGAAATAATTTTTGTTCGGTTGCGGCGGACTATCTTTTCAAAGACAAGTCTTTCCGCAAGGGGGTTGTGCTTATGGGCGGTATTCCTGTGCATAGAAGCGGAAATACAACCACCGCAATGAAACGTGCTTGTGAATGTATTACAAACGAGGGTTACAACCTGCTTATCCATCCCGAGGGAACAAGAACAAGGGACGGCAAACTTGGAAAATTTAAATCGGGTGCGGCAGACCTTGCAATTAAATCGGGGCTTAAAATTATTCCAGTGTGCATAAACGGTGCAAGGGATATTTTCCCGCCAGATATTGAAAAGCCGAGAATTTTTGACAAAGAGCATTTTAGAAGATACCCGCTTGAAATTCACTATGGCAAACCGATTGACCCTAACGGCAAAAGCGTTGAACAAATAACAGGCGAAATAGAAAAGCAAATTAGAAAATGCAAGGCGAAATATAATAAAAATAAGTAATAATAGAAAGGCGGAAAATTATATGATAATAGGTGTGGACTGTGACGGAGTTTTAACCGACCTTAACGCATATATCTGCAAATACGGTGAAAAATGGTTTAAAAGAAAACCAATAAATCCTAACGCAAAAGAGGCAACCGAAGCTTTCGGTTGCACAAAAGACGAAGAATTTAAATTTGGACTTAGATATTTTTTTCCTTACTGCCGAAGTTTCCCGCCCCGTGAGGGAGCAATTGATGCACTTGATAAACTGAGCAAAAACAACCAGATTTATTCAATAACCGCAAGAATGTTTACCACCCGAAAAAATCTGATTGGCGAATATAGCAGGCACCTTTTTCGCCACTGGATAAAAAATAATAATTTTAATTTTGAAAAGGTTTATTTTTGTTCGGAAAAGGCAACCGAAAAGTCCAAATATAGAGCTTGCAAAAAATATAGTGTTGATGTTATGATTGACGATAGTCCCGAAATTGCCCTTTATATTGCACAAAAAGGAATAAAAGTGCTATTGTTTGACACAGGATACAACAGGGAAGTAGAGCATGAAAATATAACAAGGGTTTACAGTTGGGAGGATATAACCCAAAAAATAGAACGAATTGAACAGCAGGAAAAAAATACTTAAAAGTTGCAAATATTAATAGCATTGCTATAATTGTTCTGCTTTTGCATAATATAATTTGTAAGAGATATTCCATTCACTTTGGTTTACATTTCCGTCCGCCCATGCGTTAAGCTGCTGATTTGTATAGTTCTTTGCGTTTATCGTGTGAACTGTATTGTAAAACAATTCTATAATTTCATTCAAATTCAATTGTGTATATTTTCTTATAATCATATTGTTGCTTCAAAAAATAAATAAAAAAAATGCTGTATTTCAAAAAATACAGCATTAATTGTTTATTGGTGCCGGTGGTCGGGGTCGAACCGACACGGTGTCACCACCACCAGATTTTGAGTCTGGCACGTCTGCCAATTCCATCACACCGGCATATTACCTATATATTATAGCATGAATTTTTTGATTTGTCAAGAGTATTTGTACATTTTCGGAAAAAAGTATATATAAAGTCAAAATAATATGTTTTAAATTGTGCATTTGGACAAAAAATAATTTTTTTGCTAAATCCTATTGACAAAGTAAGGATTATGGTGTATAATATAATAAAGCTAAAACATAGTAACCTTATCGGAAATGAGGAAATTTTATGAAAGCAGTTTTGAAAAATATTTTTTCCATGCGATGTTGCATATAATTTTAAAAATTTAAGAAAGAATACACAAACCAAAATATATTAGAAAAGAGGAAATTATTTATGAACAAATTTAGCGAAAGAAAATTGGGTTTTGAAACCCTTGGACTTCATGTCGGACAGGAACAGGCTGACCCTGTGACCGATGCAAGAGCCGTTCCAATCTATGCCACAACTTCTTATGTTTTCCACAACAGCGACCATGCAGCAGCAAGATTTAATCTTAGCGATGCAGGGAATATCTATGGCAGACTTACCAACCCAACACAGGAAATTTTTGAAAAGAGAATTGCTGCTCTTGAAAACGGTACAGCTGCTCTTGCGGTTGCATCGGGTGCGGCATCTGCCGACTATACTTTTAGAACCCTTGCAAAGAACGGCGACCATATTGTAAGTGCTAAAACAATTTATGGTGGCACATACAATCTTCTTGAGCATACTTATAAGGATATTGGCATTTCAACAACCTTTGTTGACCCAGACGACCCGCAAAATTTTGAAAAGGCAATTCAAGAAAATACCAAGGCACTTTTCCTTGAAACTATTGGCAACCCAAATGCAAACATTGCCGATATTGAGGCAATCGCAGAAATTGCACACAAACACAAAATCCCACTTGTTGTGGACAATACTTTTGCTACACCTTACCTTTTCAGACCCCTTGAACACGGTGCAGATATTGTTTTTGAATCTGCTACAAAATTTATCGGCGGACATGGAACAGCAATTGGTGGTGTTATTGTTGAAGGCGGTAAATTTGACTGGAGAGCAAGCGGAAAATTCCCACAGCTTGTTGAGCCAAATCCAAGCTATCATGGTGTAAGCTTTTATGATGCAGTGGGCAGTGCAGCTTTTGTTACTTATATTAGAGCATTGCTCCTGCGTGACCAGGGTGCAACCCTTTCTCCTTTCCATGCGTTTATTTTCCTGCAGGGTCTTGAAACTCTTGCAGTGAGGGTTGAACGTCATGTTCAAAATGCACTTAAGGTTGTTGAATATCTTAACAATCACCCACTTGTTGAAAAGGTAAACCACCCTTCGCTTGACCCTAAATATAAAGACCTTTATAATAAATATTTCCCAAATGGAGCAGGTTCTATATTTACATTTGAAATCAAGGGAACAACAGATGACGCTAAGAAATTTATTGACAGTCTTGAGATTTTCTCGCTCCTTGCAAATGTTGCTGATGCTAAATCATTGGTTATTCACCCCGCAACCACAACCCATTCTCAGCTTAACGAACAGGAGCTTGCCGACCAAGGCATTAAACCAAATACAATTCGTTTGTCAATTGGCATTGAAAATATTGATGATATTATCTTTGATTTGGACGAAGCGTTTAAGGCTTTAGAAAAGTAATTTAAAAAATTTTAATTAATTTTGTATTCCCTGCCATTGGCGGGAATACAAAAATATTTTTAGTATAGATAAATTTTTTATAGTAATATTTTATTTATGAAAGGTGTTGTTTATTATGTCTAACATAGCAAAATCAGTTACCGACCTTATCGGAAAGACTCCTTTGCTGGAACTTGCCAATTATACAAAGTCGGCTAATGTTGATGCTAAAATTCTCGGAAAACTCGAACTTTTTAACCCTGCCGGAAGCGTTAAGGACAGGGTTGCTTATGCAATGATTGAGGACGCAGAGAAAAAGGGCATTTTAAAGCCGGGAGCTACTATTATCGAGCCTACAAGCGGTAATACAGGTATTGGACTTGCAAGCGTTGCTGCTGCTAAGGGTTATAAAGCAATTCTTACCATGCCTGAAACCATGTCAATCGAACGTAGAAATCTTCTTAAGGCTTATGGTGCTGAAATTTCTCTCACTCCCGGTTCGAGCGGAATGAAAGGTGCTATTGCAAGAGCAAACGAACTTAACAAGGAAATTGAAAACAGTGTTATTCTTGGTCAGTTTGTAAATCCTGCTAACCCTGCTGTTCATGAGGCAACAACAGGTGTTGAAATCTGGAACGACACGGACGGTAAGATTGATATTTTTGTTGCAGGTGTTGGCACGGGTGGTACTGTTACAGGTGTTGGACGTTATCTTAAATCGCAAAATCCAAATATTCAGATTGTTGCTGTTGAACCCGAAAGCTCTCCTGTACTTTCTCAGGGCAAGGCAGGCGGACATAAAATTCAGGGAATTGGTGCAGGATTTGTTCCCGAAACGCTTGACACACAGGTGTATGACAAAATTATTACCGTTTCCAACGACGCAGCTTATGAAACAACAAATGCTGTTGCTAAATCGGAAGGCATTTTGATTGGTATTTCCAGTGGTGCGGCTGTTTGGGCTGCAACCCAGCTTGCAAAACTTCCCGAAAACAAGGGAAAAACTATTGTTGCACTTCTCCCCGACACCGGAGAAAGATATCTCTCCACAGGTGTTTTTGACTAAGCGTGATACAAATTTTGTTATCATAAACTCATTCTTTTCTGAAAATTCGCTGTATCATATTTTGATACGGCGAATTTTTTATATTATTTTGCATTTCTAAAATATCTTTGTTTTTCCCACTTAAGGCGGAGAAAACAATTACTAAAAGTGACTTGTTATATGTGTATTTTATACAAATAACGGAAATGTTTTTTGTGGAATATCAACAGTTTAATGCTGATAATGTTTAAAAGATTAGGCTTATTCGCCTCTTGACAAAAATTTTTTATTGTTGTATAATATATATATGATAAATAGTATGAACTCGAACTATTTTATATCAAACTGTTTGATGTCGAACTTTGTTAAAATTTTAAGAAAGGTGTGTTTGTTTTCATTGAAAAAACTGCTTGTTCACGAAGTAAAAAATGTTGGTAATCTTATTTTTCGTTACCTTACAAGAGAATGGTCAATGCATAAAATTGATGATACTACCGTTATGAACGGCTGGATTATGGGTTATCTTCATAATAATGCAGATAAAGAAGTGTGCCAAAAGGATTTTGAGGACGAATTTAAGATAACTAAATCTACTGTCACCAGTATGCTTAAAAGCATGGAAAAAAAGGGCTATATCGAAAGAAAAAGTGTTGACTATGACGCAAGAAAAAAGATTATAACCCTTACCCCTGAGGGTGAAGAAATTCATTCGGAAATTGTTGAGGTTTTCAAAGAAACCGAAGAATATCTTAAAAAGGATATTTCGCCCGAAGAACTTGAAGTATTTTTTACTGTGATTGACAAAATCAAAAAGAATGTGGAAAGTTCTGGAATAAAACCTATATTCCCAAATGATGAAGAATGTAGAAAAAGTAGAAAAGGAGGAGAAACTAATGATTAAAACTCTTGCAAAAAATATAAAAGAGTTTAAAGGAGCGTCTATTGCAACCCCTATTTTTATGATTTTGGAGGTTGTTATGGAAATGCTTATTCCGCTTATAACCGCAAAAATCATAGACGAAGGCATAAGCGGAGGAAAAATTTCTTCCGTCTGGATTTATGGCGGAATTATGATATTATGTGCCTTGATAAGCCTGCTTGTTGGTTATATGGGCGGAAAATACGGTGCCAAAGCTTCAGCGGGTTTTGCAAAGAACCTGCGTAGTGCAATGTACCGCAACATTCAAACATATTCTTTTGCCAATATAGACAAGTTTTCCACGGCAGGACTTATTACACGTCTTACAACAGACGTTACCAATGTACAGAATGCTTATCAGATGATACTCAGAATTTGCGTTAGAGCCCCAATAAGCTTGATTACAGCAATGATTATGGCGTTTACCATAAACGCAAAAATTGCAAAAATTTATTTGTACGCAATTGTCATTCTTGCTGTTGTTTTGGCAATTATTATTAAATGTGTTATGAAATATTTTTCACAGGTTTTTGAAAAATATGATAAACTTAATGAAAGTATTCAGGAAAACGTTTCGGCGGTTCGTGTTGTAAAGGCTTATGTTCGTGAGGATTATGAAAAGGATAAATTTGCAAAGGCAAGCGAAAACATCAGAAAAATGTTTACCAAAGCCGAAAGCATTATTGCACTTAATGGTCCTGTAATGCAAATTTCCGCCTATTCCTGCATGATTCTTGTAAGCTGGTTCGGTGCAAAACTTATAGTTGGTTCAAAGGGAATTGAAATGACCACAGGTGACCTTACAAGTATGTTTATGTATTGCGGAAATATACTTATGAGCCTTATGATGATTTCAATGATATTTGTTATGATTAGTATGTCAATGGCAAGTGCAAGACGTATTTGTGAAGTTCTTAACGAACAATCCACAATCCACAATCCTGTAGAACCAGTTTATGAAGTTCCAAACGGAAGCGTTGAATTTAAAAACGTTTCATTCAAATATAACGATACGGCACAAGCTAATATTATTGATAATGTAAGCTTTAAGGTTAAATCGGGCGAAACAATAGGAATTATTGGTGCAACCGGAAGTTCCAAATCCTCTCTTGTAAATCTTATTTCAAGACTTTATGATGCAAGTAACGGAAGTGTGCTTGTCGGCGGAATTGATGTTAAGAATTATGATATGGATTCGCTTAGAAATCAAGTGTCGGTAGTACTTCAGAAAAACGTACTGTTTTCGGGAACAATCCTTGACAACCTGCGTTGGGGCAATCCAGATGCAAGCGAGGAAGAATGCAGAAAAGCCTGTCAGCTTGCCTGTGCAGATGAATTTATTGAAAAAATGCCCAAGAAATATGAAACATATATAGAACAGGGCGGTTCAAATGTTTCGGGCGGGCAGAAACAACGTCTTTGTATTGCAAGAGCTTTGCTTAAAAAGCCAAAGATTTTAATACTTGACGATTCAACCTCTGCTGTTGATACCGCAACCGATGCTAAAATCCGAAATGCTTTTGCAACCGAAATTCCCGACACAACCAAGTTTATTATAGCACAGAGAATTTCAAGTATTCAATCTGCCGATAGAATTATTGTTATGAACGAAGGCAGAATTGATGCTATCGGTACACATGATGAGCTTGTTAAAAACAATGAAATTTATTCCGAAGTATACACTTCTCAAACCAAAGGAAGCGGAGATTTTGATGAAGGAGGGAACAGCTGATGCCTGCACCAATGAGAGCAAAAGGAGCAAGAGGAGCAAGACCAAAAATTAAAAACCCAATGCAACTTTTAAAGCGTGTTATGGGTTTGCTGATGAAAAATTATGCTATTCATATTATAATTGTGTTTGTCTGTATTATATTCAGTGTTATTGCCAATGTTCAGGGAACTCTGTTTATGCAGAAACTTGTTGATGGATATATTCTGCCATTGCTTGAAAAGGCAAAACTGGGCGAAAGTGTCAGCTTTGACGGACTTTTCCATGCTATTATAAAAGTTGCTATATTCTATCTTTCGGGAGCTTTGGCAACCTATATATATTCAAGAATAATGGTAACAGTAACCCAAGGTACTTTGGACAATGTAAGAAAAGAACTTTTCAACCATATGCAGAGTCTGCCAATAAAATATTTCGACACCCACCCCCACGGCGATATTATGTCGATTTATACAAACGATACAGACACTTTAAGACAGCTTATAAGCCAGAGTATTCCGCAGATGTTCAATTCAGCAATTACTATTATAAGTATTCTAATAAGTATGTTTACCCTCAGCCTTCCGCTTACGGTGGTAACCCTTGTTATGGTTGGTGTAGTGCTTATAGTATCTAAAAATATAGCAGGACTTAGCGGAAAGTATTTTGTTGCACAACAAAAGGATTTAGGTGGTCTTAACGGCTATATTGAAGAGATGATTGAGGGACAAAAAGTAGTAAAGGTTTTCTGCCACGAACAGCAGGCAATTGATGAGTTTGATAAACTCAACGACAAGCTTTATAACTCTGCTTATAATGCAAACAAGTTTGCCAATGTTTTGATGCCGGTCAATGCACAGCTTGGCAATTTAAGCTATGTGCTTTGTGCTATTGTCGGAGGAGTTTCTGTTCTGTCGGGAATGGGTGGCGGTCTTACCGCAGGAAAACTTGTAAGTTTTCTTAGCTTTAACAAGCAGTTTTCACAACCTATTAATCAAATTTCTATGCAACTTAACAGTATTGTTATGGCTCTTGCAGGAGCTGAAAGAATTTTCGGTCTTTTGGACGAAAAGCCAGAAACAGACGAAGGTTACGTTACACTTGTTAATGCAAAGGAACAAAATGGCAAGCTTGTTGAAACCGAAGAACACACAGGAATGTGGGCATGGAAACATACCCACCAAGCAACCGGCGAGGTTGATTATGTAAAGCTTACTGGTGATGTTGTGTTTGACGATGTGGATTTTGGTTACAATGATGAAAAGATTGTACTTCACAATGTTGACCTGTATGCAACACCGGGTCAGAAGATTGCTTTTGTTGGTTCAACTGGTGCGGGCAAAACCACAATAACCAACCTTATAAATCGTTTTTATGATATTCAGGACGGCAAAATCCGCTATGACGGAATTAATATAAACAAGATTAAAAAGGCTGATTTGCGTCATTCGTTGGGAATAGTTCTTCAGGATACCCATCTGTTTTCAACTACAGTCAAAGAGAATATAAGATATGGAAACCTTTCAGCAACCGATGAGCAGGTTTATGCGGCGGCAAGGCTTGCCAATGCAGATACTTTTATAAAGCAACTCCCAAACGGCTATGATACCGTTCTTACAGCAGACGGCGGAAATCTTTCGCAGGGTCAAAGACAGCTACTTGCAATTGCAAGAGCCGCTATTGCCGACCCGCCTGTTCTTATTCTTGACGAGGCAACCAGTTCAATCGATACCCGAACCGAACGAATTGTTCAGGACGGTATGGATAAGCTTATGCACGGCAGAACAACCTTTGTTATTGCCCACCGACTTTCTACAATCAAAAATTCTGATTGTATTATGGTTTTGGAGCAGGGCAGGGTTATTGAACGTGGCACACACGACCAACTCATTGAGAAAAAAGGTAAGTATTTTCAACTTTATACTGGAAACAGTCCTGCATAATAAAACCAATATATTCCTCTGCCACCAGCAGGGGAATATAGTTGTTTTCCGAACAAATTGTTTAAAGCTTGACCGATAAACAACAGCAAAATCCGCATGATTGTTTTATTGTGTTTATATACAAAAATTATAGTTGTTTTTTAAGCAATTTCTACAGTTTTAAAATGTTATTTTTTATATAACAAATAGATCTAAAATGTATTTTAATGTACATCAATATTGATAAATCATCAAAATTTATATATATAATTAACATAATATTTTAATACATAAAATATAAATATAAAACACATGGAATTTTAATATTATTATGCTAAAATAAATAACATAAACATACATAAAATATTTTATTGAACACTTTGTATGAAAATATAACCAATTAAGTGTTTGTCGGAAAGTGAGGGAGATAACAATGCTAAAAAAAGATTTTAACAAGCAGAGTATTGACGATTCAGAAATAGTAAAGCAGATAAAAGCGGAGTTTGAGGATTTCAGCAGAAAGCGAAAAAAATACATAAAATTCGGTTTTGTAAGCATACTGGTTATTCCGTTTATTTTGATGATTTTAATGTTTAGCCTTGAAAGTAAGATTATTTGCCTTGTGCTGTGGGTAAGTGCAATTATTATAATATCGAGTGTTATAATTGCTATTGAATATACAGATTTTAAGTATAAAAAATTGCTTGGAATTTCGCAGACCCCCAAAGAAGATGATGAGGATAAAGATGATATAGATAATAGAGATAATGAATATAGTAAGAAAGGAGATAACATATGAAACAAATTTTAAATATTTTCAAGCGTGATGTACATAAAATTTCTCACAATATTATTGCGGTGATTATTATAGTCGGTATATCGGTTCTTCCGGCTCTTTACGCTTGGTTTAACATTGCAGCCAACTGGGACCCTTACGCCGCAACCGGAAACATTAAGGTTGCTGTTGTTAGTATGGATAGAGGAGCATCAATTGGAAGCCTGCATTTAAATTGTGGAGATATGATACTTGAGCAATTAAGAAGTAACGAAAATATAAATTGGCAGTTTTTGACCACCAAAAAAGAAGCTTTGGAGGGTGTAAAAAGCGGAAAATACTATGCTTGTGTAGTAATACCGAAAAATTTCAGCCGAAACTTTTCAAGCGTTCTTTCGCCGGTTTATGAGCGTCCTAAAATAGAATACTATGTAAATCAGAAAAGTAATGCGATTGCTCCTAAAATTACCAACACAGCGGTAAATACAATTGAAACCCAAACCAACGAGATGTTTGTTTCAACGGTTACAAATGCTATTGCAAAATCGCTTAATCTGGTAACAAATGATATGAAAACAGGAAAGTATGATTTTAAGGGTAATGTTGACAAGGCTCTTGATACTGCTCAGAATACCATTAATGGTTATAAGGTTACAGTTGATACCCTTGCCGTTACCATGGATAATATAAGCACTCTTATGGGCAACAGTGCCGAACTTATGCCAACAATAGGCAACAGCATTGAAAAGGCAAACCAAACCGGAAATAATGTTGAAAATGCCGTTGATGTTATAAAAGTGTCGGTAGGTTCGCTTTCGGATTCAATCGGGCAATCGGGTAAAAATATCGGCAATCTTTACAACAATGTTGAAAATTTTGTCGGTCAGGCACAGGACGATTTAAATTCGGATAAAAACAAAGCTATTGAAAAGCTTCAGGCAGCAAGCGAAAATGCACAACAGATAGTTGACTATCAAAATATGATAAGTCAGACGGTTGAAAGCCTTAGCAATCAAACGGTTGTTGATGAGGGAGCATTAAATCAAGGAGTAGAAAATTTTAACGGTTTTACTGGGCAACTTGTTGACGCTTTAAACAGTGCAAGCCAAACGCTAAAAGATGGCGGAGAACTTCCGCAGGAAACAATCGATAAAATCAACCAACTTATTACAAGCTCCAAAGAAACCGCCGACAGCTATGTTAAAAACAGCTATTCGCAGATTTTCGGGGTTATAGAATCAATTGATTCGGTTTATTCGGGAATTGACGCACAGCTTGGTGTTATTTTTGATAATGTTGGCGAGAGTGGCGAGCAGACGGCTGAAAAACTTTCTGACATTGTTGCAATACATCAAAATATTTTAAATTCTTATAACTCTGTAAAAGAAAATTTAGGAAATTTAAGTGGTTCGGTTGGTTCGGATTTTACCGTTACCAATGCACTGCTTGATTCGCTTATTAACAAGCAACAAGAACAGATTGACAGCCTTAACCGTATTATTGAATCGGTCAATGCGGGTTCGAGCCTTCCAGCAAATGCCCGTGAAGAACTTTCGGGTTTGCTGGAAAATAGCAAAAATGATTTAAATGCACTTGTGGATAATTTATATTCACAATATTCAGATATTTCCGCAAAGGTTGATGAAGGTTATCAGAATGCCTATAATAATATGTCACAGGTTGGTGTTATGGCGTCAGAGAGTGCCGAAAATGCGTCACAAATGCTTGATAATACTTCTAAAACAATTTCAAACGTTTCTCAGTTTGCCAATTCGGCTGTAAATATTTATGGTCAAGTAAAAAATATCATGCCAGATACAAAGGTTCTTGCAGAAAATCTTAAAAAATCGGCAGAGGGAACACAAAACACTCTTAATGCAATCAATAATGCTCTTGAAAATGCCAAAAACAATAATATTGATATAAATATTCTTGAGGATTTGCGTAATGAGGTTTCTAAAAATGCAGGAAATATTGACCAGTTTAAGGGGAAGTATCTTGACAATGCTTCACAGGCAATAAATATGCTTAACAGCAGTGTCTGCGGAACAATAAACAGTATGTCGGGAATTTTGGAGCAATTTAATAAAGACATTCCCGATATTGTAACAACCTTTAACAATGCAGGAAAGTCCATGGATTCCATTCATGATGTGTTTGTTTCAACCGGAGAAATGCTTGGGGATTTTTCCAAACAGATTGACCAAATAAGAACCAATGCCGATAATCTGCTTGGCAACACAAAGGTTATTTCTTTGCTAACCCAGATGGTAAGCGACCCTGAATCGCTTGCAGAGTTTGTTTCTTCACCGGTTGAGCTGGAAAGCACAGATGTTTACCCAATTGAAAATTATGGTTCGGCAATGACCCCGTTCTATTCTACCCTTGCAATATGGGTTGGTGCTATAGTGCTTGTTGCAATACTTAAAACAAATGTTAAAGAGGATAAAAAACTTGGCAAAATTTCACCAACCAAAGCATATCTTGGAAGAATGATATTGTTTATTTTGATTGGTCTTGTTCAGTCCACTATAATCTGCCTTGGAGATTTATATTTCCTTGAAATTCAATGTGTAGAGCCATTTAAATTTATTCTTGCAGGTTGGGTGAGCAGTTTGTCCTTTGTAATCCTTGTTTATAGTCTTACGGTTTCATTTGGAGATATTGGCAAGGCAATAGCTGTTATCCTGCTTGTGCTTCAGATTGCAGGTTCGGGCGGAACATTCCCAATTGAGGTTGTTCCAAAATTCTTCCGTAATTTCTATCCTTTCATGCCTTTCACCTATTCAATAAATGCAATGCGTGAATGTGTAGCGGGAGTTTATGGAAATCACTATATTATCGACCTGCTTAAGATTCTTGTATTTATTATTCCATCACTTTTCTTAGGTCTTGTGCTTCGTCGTCCGCTGATAAGAGGTGCAGAATTCTTTGAGGAAAGAATAAAGGATACCGACCTTATGTAAAAAAATATTATTCCCCTGCCGACAGCGGGGGAATATTTTTTAAAATCTTTAGCATCTTGTTTACCACGCCTACGGCGGGGCAAACAATTAATAAAAATTAATTTTTATATATTTTTGAGATAGTAATAATTAAAAACTTAGCCGCATAAACATTAACAAAAGAAACAAAGGAAGATGTTATTATGAATTTTCTTGAGCTTATACTTATTGCGGTTGGTTTGTCCATGGACGCTTTCGCTGTCAGCATCTGCAAGGGGCTTAGTGCCGAAAAGGTTTCACCGCTTAATATGACCGCTTGCGGTGCATGGTTTGGTGGCTTTCAAGGACTTATGCCACTTTTGGGATATTTTGTAGGTTCAATGTTTGGAGATTATATAAGAGCGATTGACCATTGGGTTGTGTTTATTCTGCTTTCTTTAATAGGCTTTAATATGATAAAAGAGGCTTATAGCCCCGAGCAAAGAGAGAATAAAGAAGATTGCTTTAAAGCAGGAAATTTAAGCATTATGGCAATAGCAACCAGCATTGACGCATTAGCGGTCGGGATAACCTTTGCACTTCTTCCAAGCGTCAATATATGGCTTGCCGTGGGACTTATTACATTTGTAACCTTTTGTTTTTCAGCGGTTGGAGTAAAGCTTGGCAGTATTTTTGGAGCAAAATATAAATCCAAAGCGGAATTGGCAGGTGGGATAATACTTGTGTTTATGGGTCTTAAGATTTTGCTTGAACATCTTGGAGTGTTTTAAATTTTTGCTTAAGCTGAATTAAATTGCTGAGGTATCCAAAGCGGACAGACCACAAAGAATTAATCAAAGGTTATTAAATGTTGATTCTTATAATTTTTTGAATTTAGACTTTTAACATACTTATCTATATCGAACATATAATTATATTTTCGATAAAAATAGTTTTTAAAAGAAAATTGTCAAGAAAAAACCGCTCCTTTAGGGGCGGTTTTTTGCATATATTTTATTTTTGAAAATTTTAGAAAAGCGAATCAAACATTGAAATCTGATTTGTTTCAGGCAGGTTGCCAAATACTCCGGCTTCTTTCAGTGTATCTACAATAGAATTTCCAAGATTGCTTGCATTTTTAAATTCTTGAATGGAAATGAAATCAGTACCTTTTTGCACAGTGTCAAAAATAAGCTTTGCCGCATTTACTCCTATTCCGTTTATACAGCAGAAAGGCAGTCTTATTTTGCCGTTCTCAATCTTGTAAATAAACGAATGTGATTTTTCAATATCCACCGGCAAAATTTCTATTTTACGGCTCATGCACTCATTTGCAAGCATCATTATTTCAAGCACCTTTTCGTCCTTTTGGCTACGGTTTGGATTTTCTTTTATATTGTTAATAAGTTCTCTTACTGCGTTTATTCCTTTCATACAGGTTGCACCGTCAAAATCCTCACCACGCACGGTAAAATAGGCTGCATAAAATTCAAGCGGTCTATGCACCTTAAACCAAGCAAGCCTTATTCCTGCTGTAACATAGGCTGCTGCATGGGCTTTTGGGAACATATATTTGATTTTAAGGCAACTGTCAATATACCATTCGGGGACGCCATGTTCACGCATATTGTTTTTCATATCTTCGGTCAAAAGTTTTGGGGCTTTTCCCTTACGGGTTATCTCCATGATTTTAAATGCAAGAGAGTTTTCAACACCATATTGAATAAGTGTGGTCATAATGCTGTCACGAGTTCCAATAACGTTTGAAATAGTGCAGGTGCCGTTTTTAATCAAATCCTGTGCGTTTCCAAGCCAAACATCTGTTCCATGGGAAAGTCCCGAAATTTGAAGCAGGTCGGAAAAGTTTTTCGGTTTTGCGTCAAGTAGCATCTGTCTTACAAATGGCGTTCCCATTTCGGGAATACCCAGTGTTCCCGTTTCACACATAATATCATCAATTGTCACCCCAAGTGCATTAGGAGAGGTGAAAAGCGAATAAACATCAGGGTCGGACATTGGCACTTCGGTTATATCCAGTCCGGAAAAATCCTCAAGATATTTGTATATTGTCGGCACATCATGACCGAGTTCGTCAAGCTTTAGTATGGTGTCATGCAGTGAATTAAAATCAAAGTGGGTGGTGACAATATCCGAAAAATCCTTTTCGGCGGGGTGCTGTACGGGGGTAAAATCATAAACTTCATAGTCAGCAGGTATAACCACCATTCCTCCCGGGTGCTGACCTGTGGTTCGTTTTACGTCAATACAACCACTTCCAAGCCAAAGTAGTGTTGCCTTGTTTACTTCGTCTGGATTTTGACCATTTTCCTCATAGAATTTTCTTGCATAGCCGAAAGCGGTTTTTTCGGCAACACCGCCGATAGTCCCCGCTTTGAAAACATGGTCACTACCAAAAAGTTCTTCGGTGTATTTGTGGGAGGAAGATTGATAATCTCCCGAAAAGTTTAAATCTATATCGGGGGCTTTGTCGCCATCAAATCCAAGGAATGTTTCAAAAGGAATGTTGTGTCCGTCACGCTTTAAAGCTGTTCCACATTTAGGGCAGTTTTTGTCGGGCAGGTCAAACCCCGAACCATATGAACCATCTGTTATAAATTCGCTATGTTTGCATTTGGGGCATATATAGTGTGGTAAAAGCGGGTTTACTTCGGAAATCCCCGATATAGATGCAACAAATGACGAACCAACCGAACCTCTTGAACCCACTTGATAGCCGTGTTCAACCGAATTTGCAACCAGCTTTTGTGCAATCATATAAAGCACCGCAAAACCATGTTTAATAATAGAGGTAAGCTCCCTGTCAAGTCGTGCCGAAACAATTTCGGGCAACGGGTCGCCGTAAATTTCTTTTGCTCTATTCCAGCAAATTTCTTGAAGTTCTTCTTCTGCTCCCTCAATATAAGGGGTAAATGTTCCATTGGGAAAGGCTTTTAAATCGCTGTCAATCATATCAGCAATTTTATTTGTATTTTCCACAACTATTTCATAAGCTTTTTCTTCGCCCAAATATGCAAATTCCTTAAGCATTTCATCAGTTGTTTTAAAATAAAGCGGTGGCTGATTGTTTGCGTCCTTAAATCCTTTGGAGGTTTGCAAAACCGCACGGAATTTTTCGTCCTTAGGGTCAAGAAAATGCACATCGCCTGTGGCACAAACAGGTATTCCCAGTTCGTCACCGAGTTCAACTATGGTTCTATTAAAATCTTGAAGTTCTTTAACACTATTTACCTTGTTTTCCCTTAACATAAAATTATTGTTTTCGGTCGGTTGAATTTCAAGATAATCATAAAACTTTGCAATTTCTACAAGTTCTTGGTGGCTTTTCCCCGCATATACGGCTCTATAAAGTTCGCCTGCCTCGCAAGCCGACCCTATAATAAGACCCTCACGGTGTTTGGCAAGTTCTGATTTGGGTATTCTTGGAAAACGATAATAATATTTAAGATTAGAATCTGAAACAAGGCGGTATAGATTTTTAAGACCCGTGTTGTTGCGAACAAGTATAATTTGGTGATAAAATTCTCTTGTTGATTCTATTGGAACTTCCCCTAAAATATCATTTATCTGCCCAACCGTTACATTTTCGCCGTGTTCTTCCTGTATTCTTTTGCAAAGCACATTAAATATTCTTCCGAGAACGTCAGCGTCCTCCGAGGCTCTGTGGTGGTCAAAATCCCCAACGCTTAAAGCTTTTGCCACAGCGTCCAGCGAATGTTTTTTGTTTTCTTTAAGCATTATTCTTGACATAGGCAGGGTATCAATATAGGTATATTTAAAGTTTATATTTAGTTTTCTTGCGAGTGTATTAATAAAGGTGGTGTCAAAACCGGCATTGTGGGCAACAAGCACGGGATTTTCTCCGCAAAATTCAATAAAACGTTTTAATACTTCATCTTCAGTATCTGCATTTTGAACCATTTTGTTGGTTATTCCAGTAAGATTGGTTATATGCTCCGGAATTTCTCTTTCGGGGTTTATAAATTCATCAAAACGTTCCACTTCGATTAATTTTCTAAGCTTGACCGCACCTATTTCAATTATTTTTTCATTCACTGCCGAAAATCCGGTTGTTTCAATATCGAACACAATAATTTCATCGGTGAGCAGTTTGTCGCTGTCGCCGAAAACCACCTTGGCATGGTCGTTTACCTGATAGGCTTCACAACCCAAAATAACCTTGAAATCTCCTCCGCCTTTTCTTATGGATAGTGCAGTATTGGTTGCGGGCGGAAAGCTCTGGCATACTCCGTGGTCGGTGATAGCAAGAGCCTTGTGTCCCCATTCAAAGGCACGATTTATAAGTTTGTCCGCAGGGGCAAGTGCGTCCATTGCCGACATATTTGTATGGCAGTGCAGTTCAACACGTTTTGCCTCGGATTTATCCACACGCTTTTCTTTGGCAACAATCATAATTGAAGTTGGGGTAAATATATCCGTTTTAAGAAAGCTATCATAATCTACCGAACCTTTTACAACAATCGGTTTGCCTTTGATTTTTGCAACCAAATTATCTATAAATTCAATTGAAAGTTTGCCCTTATAAGCATTTGGAAAGCCAATAAGTTTTATCATAAAAGCATCGTCATAATCGGTTATATAAATGCTTGCAATACGCATTCCGTTTCTGGTTGTGGTGGTATCTATTTTAAAAACATCTCCCCAAATGGTTACGTTTTCACTTCTTGGATTAAGGGTAGAAATGGAAACAATCTGGGTATCCGACCTTATTGGACTGCCCATAACCAATTTGGAATTTTTTCCAATAAGATTATATCTTGAAAAATCAACGTCAATTTCCTTTTCGGTAAAGTTGGAACTTTCATATTTTACATATTTTTTGGGGCGTTCGGTTGGAATATTTTGCGAATTTGAATTTTCGGTTGTCACACCCTCAAATTTTAATTTTGCCTCAACCATAAATAATTTTTTGGTTGTGGCTGCAAAATCCTTTTCAAATTTTCCATTAGCATTAAATATATCCAGTCCGCCATATGCAAGGGTTACCTTAAACAAAAAATTATCCTGTGAAAATTCAAATTTAGAATCTTTAAAATATTTGAAATGTTGTTTGTCAATAAGCCCACTAAAAGCCATAAAATTAACCAGCATTTTAAAGCAATCAGCATTTAACATTGTAGGGTTATATTTTGGTGTAACATCTACCCTTTCAAAATGCAAAATGTTTGCCAAACGCTGTTGAAATTGGATAATAATATTAACATCAATAACTTCATTTGGTTTTATTTCAATTATTAGTTGCTTATTAGGTTGTTTGGATTTTGCCACCCTAAGCACCTGTGATATGGCTATTTTCTGAGGAATTTGACCGTCACATTTTGGGAACAAATCCTTAACTGTATATATATCCAAAAAAATTCTCCTTACTTTTTTAATTCTATAGCAATCAAATTAATATTTGCAAATTTTGGCATATTTTAGGGGCTATATTAAAAATAACTAAAAATATTTTTGTTTTCCCCGTCTATGGCAGGGAAAACAATTAATAAAAATTATTTTTTATAGACCCAATATTTTATGTATGTGATGGATTAAAGCTTTTCAACCTGCTCCAGCAGACATTCAAGAGCTTTGCTTTCGTCAACTGTGAAAAGCTTTTTACCATGAGCAAAAATAACCGCTTTTCCGTCCCCGCCAGCAATTCCAAGGTCTGCCTCTCCTGCCTCTCCGATTCCGTTTACAACACAGCCCATAACCGCAACGGTAATATCCTTGTCCACGTCCTTAAGGGCATTTTCAACCTGAGTTGCAAGCGAAATTAAATCTATTTTGGTTCTGCCACAGGTGGGGCAGGAAACTATTTTTACTCCGCCACCCAGTCCGCAAGCCTTTAAAATATCCTTTGCAGCATACACTTCATTAACTGGATTGTCGGTGAGTGATACTCTTATTGTTTCTCCGATACCATCGCAAAGCAGCGAACCTATTCCAATAGAAGATTTGATAAGTCCCATTCGGGGTGTGCCTGCTTCGGTAACTCCAAGGTGGAGTGGATAATCACATTCGCTTGCCATAAGTCTATAAGCATCGGTCATAATCTTAACATCAGAGGATTTTATAGAAATTACAATATCATAAAATCCGCAATCCTCCAAAAGTTTAATATGTCTTTTTGCCGATTCAACGAGTGCTTGCGGGGTAACATGAGAATATTTTTCCAGCAGGTCTTTTTCAAGCGAACCGCCGTTTACACCTATTCTTATTGGCACGCCATTTGCCTTGCAGGCGTCTGCGACCGCCTTTACCCGGTCTTTTGAACCTATGTTTCCGGGGTTTATTCTAACCTTGTCTACACCTGCCTCAACGCTTGCAATTGCAAGACGATAATCAAAATGTATATCCGCAACCAAAGGAATTTTAACTGCTGATTTTATTGCTGGAATAAGTGCCACAGCGTTCTGGTCGGGAATAGCGGTTCTTATAATTTCACAACCTGCTTTTTCCAGTTCTACCGCCTGTTTCACATTCCCTTCAATATCCTTTGCAGGAATATTAAGCATGGATTGAACATAAATTTTTTTACGTTCTCCGCCAAGGGTTAAATTTTTAACTTTAACCTCTCTTACCTTTCTATTCATAAAATATCACCCTTTCTTTTTATTTAATCTTGATTGCTTAATCTTGATTTATAGTTTTTATTGGCTTGCAGGGGTTGCCCACCGCAAGAACATTTTCGGGAATATCCTTGCAAACAACACTTCCCGCACCTATAACCGAACCACTGCCAATTGTCACTCCTGGGCATATTACAACATTTCCGCCAATCCACACATTGTCGCCAATTGTAATTGGTTTGCCATATTCCAAATAAGTGTTTCTTGTCTTGTAGTCAAGCGGATGACCTGCCGTATAAATTCCACAGTTTGGAGCTATAAAAACATTGTCGCCGATAGTTACCTTTCCGCCGTCCAAAACAACAAGATTGTGGTTTGAATAGAAATTATCGCCAAGCGTTATATTAAATCCATAGTCACAATAGAAAGGCGGTGTTATAAAACAGTTTTTTCCGCATTTTCCGATAATTTTTCTTACAAGCTGGTCAATTCTTTTTTCGTCTGACGGTTTTGTTTTATTGTTAAGCTCAAAGCATAAATCTTTTGCCAAAGCACGCTTGTGGCAAAAAAATTCATTGTTTGCATCATAAAGTTCTCCGCTTGTCATCTCTGCAAGCATTTTTTCTTCCTCTGCTTTTACCATAGCTGTTATATGCTGTGCTTTTTGTGCTATTTCTTCAAATTGTTCTAACTTTTCTTTGTTCATAAAATATCCTCGTTTAATTTTTTAAAATAGTTTTTTGACATCGCTTATTGTTATAACAACCATAAGAAGCATAAAGAGAGCAAGACCCACAAAGTGAATATATCCCTCAACCTCACGATTTATTGGTTTGCGTCTTATTCCCTCAACAACAAGAAATGCAAGTCGTCCGCCGTCAAGGGCAGGAATTGGCAGAAGATTAAAAATTCCAACGTTTATAGAAAGAAAAGCAGCCATAGAGAGAAGATTTGACCACAGTTCCGCCCAGTTTATTTTAGGCTGTCCTGTTTGCGAACCTACAACATCATCAATTGCCCCAACAATTCCCACAGGACCGGAAAGGTCGTTAATCTTATATTTTCCAGAAACAAGGTCGGAAAGTGAAATCCAAATAAGTCTTGCATAGCTTGCTGTTGACCTTGCCGAATAGGAGGTAACCGTAAGTGGATTTAATTTTATCGGGCTTACCTTAAAATCAATGTGAACCGTGCTTTTATCATTAACAGTATCCTTGGCAAATTCAACGCCGTTTAAATTAACCTTTTTGCCATCACGAATTACTTTTATATCAAAAATCCCGTCTTTATCCGAAGTCAATTGATAGGAAATATCCATATCCGTCCATATTTTCATGCCGTTCATTTCAATTATTTTGTCGCCGATTTCAAGACCCGTTTCGTGAGTTCTTGCGATAATTTCGCCCTTTTCGTTCTGTTCAAACCAGCTTATTTGGGTGCTTGTTATAGAACCGCCGATAATTGTGAGTATAACAATCAGAACAAATCCAAGCACAAGGTTCATAATTGGACCTGCCGCAATAATAATCATTCTCTGCCAAACCTTTTTGCTGCAAAAAGCTGTTTTGGATTCGCTTTGCTCGTCCTCGCCCTCCATGGCACAAAAACCGCCTATTGGAAAACATCTTATCGAATAGACCGTTTCGCCGATTTGTTTGGAAACAAGTTTAGGACCCATTCCAAAAGCAAATTCATTAACCTTGACTCCGCAGGCTCTGGCAGCAGCAAAATGCCCCAGTTCGTGCAGAACTATTATAACCGAAAATACTAAAACTGCAATTACAATGCTCATAAGTCACCTTTCTTTACATATATTCTCTTGATTTTTTTAGCTGTTGTTTTCTTTTGCTGCAATTTTGAAACAACAGCGTTTATTAATATGTTACTATAATTGGCATTTTTTTAAAACATATTCCCTTGCTTTTTTGTCAATTTCGTAAACTTCCTCTACTGTATGGGGGAGAGGAAATTCCAAATTTTCAAGAGCTGACCAAACCAGCTCACCGATTTCCAGAAATTTTATTTTGCCCTGCAGAAAAAGTGCAACCGCCTGTTCGTTTGCACCGTTTACAACGGTTGTTGCACCATTCTTTCGTTTGTAGGCTTCAATGCAGGCTTTAAGGCATCTAAAAGTTTCAATATCCGGCTTATAGAAGGTAAGTTTTCCGCAGTCGGTAAGGCTGAGCGGTTTGCTATCGCAAGGCACACGCTCGGGATATGTAAGGGCATATTGAATTGGAATTTTCATATCTGGAGAGCCAAGCTGGGCAATTACTGCTCCGTCAGCATATTCAACCGCCGAATGTATAATACTTTCTCTATGCACCACAATTTCAATCTGTTCGGGGGCAACATCAAAAAGCTGGATTGCCTCAATAAATTCAAGTCCTTTGTTCATAAGGGTGGCACTGTCTATTGTGATTTTGTTTCCCATGCTCCAGTTGGGGTGAGAGAGTGCCTGCTCCACCGTCACATCTTTAAGTTGTTCGGCTGTTTTTCCAAAAAAAGGACCTCCCGATGCTGTAAGAATAATTTTTTTAATTTTATTATTCGCTCTGCCCTGCAAACACTGAAAAATTGCACTGTGTTCGCTATCTACTGGATAAAGTTTAACCCCATTTTTTCTAAGAGCCGCATTAACAAGATGCCCACCAGTTACAAGGGTTTCTTTGTTAGCAAGTGCAACATTTCTCTTTGCCTCAATTGCCATAAGAGTAGGCTTAAGACCAACCATGCCCACAACCGCATTTACAACGCAATCGCACGGGGCTTGTGCTGTCTTGCAAAGACCGTCCATTCCGCTTACAATTTCAATATTATACCTTACGTCAAAGCCTTTCAGCTGTGTTCGGAGTTGCCCTGCCTTTTGCTTGTCATAAACGCATACTATTTTCGGTTTAAATTCAACAACCTGCTGTGCAAGCAGTTCAACATTGCTTCTTGCGGCAATTGCAGCTATTTTCATATTATATTTTCTTGCTACATCAAGAGTTTGTGTTCCAATAGAACCGGTTGAGCCAAGCACCGATATTGTTTTACTAATCATTTTTTTATTCCTCCCTTAATTTACAAGCGTTATAAGATTAAGATTTTCAAAAGCCACCAGCATAAACGGCGACACAAACAAAACGCTGTCAAACCTGTCCATAATACCGCCATGTCCCGGCATAATGTTTCCATAGTCTTTGAGTTTGCATTGTCGTTTGATAAGCGAGGCGGTAAGGTCGCCGAGCAGTCCGAGCAATGCACAAATCATTCCAAGAACCCCCATAATCGGCAGGTTTATGCTGACACTTCCTTTCATAATAACATTCTGATAGATAAGCGAGATTATAAACATAAATATGCCGTTGCATATAACTCCGCCAATAAGTCCTTCCACCGTCTTTTTGGGGCTAATGTTTGGGCAAAGCTTGTGCTTGCCGAAAAATGTTCCCGCAAAATAAGCTCCGGTGTCGGCAAGCCACGCTCCGCAAAGGGTTATAACGACGCAGAATATGCCGTAGGTTTTGTTGATTTCTTCCAGTTTTATAAGTGATGACATGGAAAGTGTTCCAAGAACTGTGCAGGTTATCATAAAGCAAAGCTTATCAAATTTTAAAAACGCATATTGTTTTAAAAAAGTAATAAACATTGCAAAAATTAAGGCGGTCATAACTATATATATTCCTATAGTTTGTTGAATATACTCTGCAAATGGCATAATAAAGCCAAAAAGCATACAAATTACAACCGTGCTTTTATATTTAAGGCATTTTTCAGCCTTAAAAAGTTCAAAAAGCATTCCCCCAATAATAAGGGCGATAGCTATTTTATATACAATAGTGCTATGGAAAATCAATATAACCGTTGCAATAATAATAGCTACAATGGCAGAAATAATTCTTTCTTTCATAAAAAATTGCCTCTCCTGTCATAGATTTAATTTTATTAATTTTTATATCAATTTAAGCAGCGAACAAAAAAATTCGTTCGCTGCTATTTTTTGTCTATACTCCGCCAAATCTTCTGTTTCGCCTGTTAAATTCAATTATAGCGTCGTCCAAATCCTTTTTGGAAAAATCAGGCCAGTTAATATTTGTAAAGTAATATTCAGCATAAGCCGATTGCCAGATAAGGAAATTGGAAAGTCTGAGTTCTCCGCTGGGACGGATTATAAGGTCAACATCAGGGCAGGGGTATGTATAAAGTCTTTTGCCGATTTCTTCTTCGGTAATTTGTTCTTTTGTAAGTTTGCCCTGTTCAATATCCTGTGATATTAATTTCATTGCATGAACAATTTCATCTCTCCCACCATAGTTTACCGCAAGACCAAGGGTCATTGTGGTAAACTCTTTGGAAGCGTCCTCAAGGCGGTGCATTTTCTGTACAATAGAGGGGCGGAATTTAGAAATATCCCCAACAAACTGCATTCTAACCTTTTCTTTGATAAATTCATCGAAATCGTCCAAATTTTCATCAAAAATATCCATAAGAGCGTTTACTTCATCTTGAGGTCGTTTCCAGTTTTCAGTGGAAAAAGCATAAAATGTAATGTTTTTAACCCCAAGTGACTTTGCATAAAGGGCAATTTTTCTGAAATTTTTAGCACCTTGAGCATGACCGACCTTGCGAGGAAGACCACGGCTTTTAGCCCATCGTCCGTTTCCGTCCATTATAACGCCGATATGTTCGGGCATTACAATTCTTTCATCGTCAATGCTTATCTTTGCGGATTTATCCGCACCAAAAAGCTTACCAATAGCCATTATATATGCTCCTTAAATAGACATTACTTCTTTTTCTTTGTCTGCAACATGACCATCAATCTTCTTAATATACTTGTCGGTCAAGTCTTGAACCTGCTTTTCAAGGTCTTTGAGGTCGTCCTCTGTGATTTCGGAATTTTTCTTCATTGCTTTATATTTATCCATTGCATCACGGCGGATAGAACGAATAGCAACCTTTGCATCTTCGCCCATTTTTTTAACGTCCTTAACAAGTCCCTTACGTCTTTCTTCGGTAAGCTGTGGGAAGATAAGACGGAG
This sequence comes from uncultured Clostridia bacterium, assembly GCA_947631445.1. GTDB lineage: Bacteria > Bacillota > Clostridia > Oscillospirales > Ruminococcaceae > CANRLN01. The sequence continues at coordinate 6,329 of CANRLN010000005.1, read as the reverse complement.
AACATTTCCGTCATTTGTAGGATTAATTCCCACATCGCTTGCCTGAATTGCCTTTTCAATTGGCACAAGCATGGTTTTGTCCCAAGGCTGAACAACAAGTACTCTTGCTTCCGAAACCGAAACAGACGCAACCGCATTAATAGCAGTGGGAGTGCCATAATAATCCACCATTACATGGTCAAGCACACTGGGGTTTGCTCTGCCAGCACGAATTGCTGCAAAGTCGCCAAGCATTACATTGATTGATTTTTCCATTTTTTCTTTAGCCTTATTAAGAATAGTTTTCATAGAATTTACCTCTTTTCAAGTTATATAAAATTTATATTAGTTGGTAACAACCGTTCCAATATTCTTGCCCATAACAGCATCAAAAATATTGTCAGGGCGTTCAAGGTTAAGCACAAGAACCGGAATATTATTGTCCTGACACATAGCGGCAGCGGTTGTATCCATAATTTTAAGCTGTTTGTCGATAACTTCGTTAAAAGTAAGGGTATCGTATTTAACAGCGTCATCATATACATGGGGGTCTTTGTTATAAACGCCGTCAACCATTGTAGCCTTAAGAATAACGTCGGCTTTAAGTTCGGAAGCTCTAAGGGTTGCACAGGTATCGGTAGAGAAAAACGGGCTTCCTGTTCCTGCACCAAAAATTACAACTCTTCCCTTTTCAAAGTGGCGTAAAGCTCTTTTGCGGATATAGGGTTCGGCTACTTTTACAATATCAATGCCCGTCTGAACACGAACATCAACACCAAGTTGTTCAAGGGTATCCGAAACTGCAAGAGCGTTCATAACGGTTGCAAGCATACCGATATGGTCAGCGGTTACCCTGTCCATATTGCCACTACTTCTGCCTCTCCAAAAGTTGCCCCCGCCGACTACAATACCCACCTGAACACCTGCATCAACGCATTTTTTGATGCTTTTGCAGATTTCTTCGATTGTATCAAATTCAAATCCCATTGGTTGAGAGCCAGCGAGAGCCTCTCCACTAAGTTTAAGAATAACTCTTTTGTATTTTGGTTCTGTCATAATAACGACCCCTTTCAATGATTAAATATTAGCAAAAATCAACAGCATTTTATCAAGCTGCTATATCTTATAATATTATATCATAAATTAATTTAAATGTCAATGCTGTTTTTGATATTTTTCACAATTTTTTCATTATAATAAACAGGTTATTAATATTTATCATTTTAGAGCAAAAAGGTTCTTGTTTGAAAAAGCGGGGGAGTATGTCAGTAATTATTTTATACTTTTTTATAATTTATGTATATTAGCAGAAGTCTATATGTTTATTATATTAACAAATTTCAAAATTTCTAAAACTTTTTTGTTTCTTATTGACTTTTAGTATATGAATATGGTATAATATAAAATATCATATCAATTTAACCGCTAAATTGTAAGTCTAAAAATGGAGTTTAATAAAATTATGAAAAACAGAACAATAAAGCCTAAAATACTTATTGTTGATGATTCACCAATAAACAGAACACTTCTTTCGAATATTTTGGGCGAAGAATATGAAATAATTGAAGCTGAAAACGGTGCGGAAGCTATAGCAATTCTTGAGAATTTTGGAATAGAAATAACTTTGGTTTTTCTGGATATTTATATGCCTAAAATAGACGGATTCGGTGTTCTTGAAGTGATGAGAGAAAAGCACTGGTCAGATAATATTCCTGTTATAATCATATCTTCAGATGATTCTGGTGAACATATAGAAAAGGCATATGAAATGGGAGTTACCGACTTTATCGGTCGTCAGTTTGATGCTGCAGTTGTAAAAAGACGTGCCACCAATACAATTATGCTTTATTCAAAGCAAAAGCTTCTTGAAGATATGGTTGCCAATCAGATATATGAAAAGGAAAAGAACAGCAATATGCTTGTAAATATTTTAAGCCATATTGTTGAATTTCGCAACGGCGAAAGCGGACTGCATATTATTCATGTTAAAATTTTCACAGAAATTCTCTTAAAAACGCTTGTTTCAATTACTGATAAATATAAATTGTCTTCTGAAGAAATTTCAATTATTTCAATTGCTTCGGCTCTTCACGATATTGGAAAAATTTCTATTCCGGACGCTGTTTTGAACAAACCCGGAAAATTTACCGACGAAGAATTTAAAATTATGAAAACCCATTCCAAGGCAGGGGCAGAAATTTTGGAACAGCTTACGCTTTATAAAAACGAACCACTTGTTAAGACTGCATATGAAATATGTCGCTGGCATCATGAACGTTTTGACGGCCGTGGATACCCCGACGGTCTTAAGGGAGATGATATTCCGATTTCCGCTCAGGTGGTCGCTATGGCGGACGTATATGACGCACTCACAAGCGAACGATGCTACAAAAAAGCATTCAGCCACGAAAAGGCTGTTGAAATGATTTTAAACGGAGAATGCGGAGAGTTCAATCCTATTTTAAAAGAATGTCTTAAATCTTCCGCCGGCAATATAAAAAATGAACTTGTTCATATTTCTTCTGCCGGCAGTCCGGAGGCAAAAATGCCGGAAATCACACCGGAAATTCTAAGTCGGGGAGAACTTTCGTCTTTTAAACGTGTTATGTGTATGTTAGGCTGTGAAAGAGAAAAGAACAAATTTGTGTCGGATTTTTGCAATGATATAATTTTTGAATACAAACTCGACCCTTCAATATTGACATTATCTGCTTTTGGTGCAGAAAGGCTCGGACTGGATAAATCCATTGTAAATCCTCTTGAAGAACCTGCTGTAATAAACAGAATAAAGGCTACCCATAACACAAGAAAGGATTTTAAAGAATATTTATCGGAAGATAAGGAAACTATTACCGAATATAAATGTGATATTATATTCGGCAATGAAACAAAACCCGCAAAAGTAATATTAAAAAAACTTTATTCATTTGACAACAAGCCGAAATACATCGGAGTTGTGGGAAAAATAATCGAACTTTAAGGAGAAATTTTTTATGACGCTTGAAGAAACTTATTTTAAACTTGGAGGAAATTATGAAAAGGTTATTAAACTTTTAAAAAGTCCTGTTCTGGTGAGAAAAATTGCACTTAAATTTATTGACGACAAAAGTTTTGAACTTCTTGAAAAATCATTTAACGAAAAAAACAGCAGTGAAGCATTCCGAGCAGCTCATACTTTAAAGGGTGTTTGTCTTAATCTTTGTTTTGACAGACTTTGTCTTACCTCTGTTGAAATGACCGAACACCTCAGACAAGGCAATATTGATGATAAAGCAGTGGAAATTTTCGGCAGATTAAAGGAAGATTATCTTGTTACAATTTCTGCTTTAAAAGAACTGAGAACTGTAATTGAAAAGCAATAAATTTTTATAAACCTGTTTGTTCTGTACAAAAAGATAGGTTAGAACAGACAGCAAAAAACTGTTAAGGAATGAATATATCAAATGAAAGATAAATTTGAAATTTTAAAAAAAATAGTCATTTTGATAATATGTTTTTTCACATTAGCATTTGTGGTTTTGTCTGTTTTTAGAAATATGAACCGAAATATTCAGGAATTTAATGAAGATACTGTTGAAAAAATGGGATTTACATATTTGTCCGGTCTTACAATGGAAACGGTAAATCATTCAAAAACCTATTTTGAAAGCAAATTTGAAACGCTCGACCAAACTCTTAATACATCAATTAATATTGAAGGAACGCCCAATGAAATAAAAGATTATATAAAAAACGAAATTTCTTCGGACGTGCCGTATATTGCACTGCTTAAAGATGACGGAGAAAGAGAGATTTTAAAGGGCAACAAAAATTTGCGCCCGCTTGATTTACAAACCTTTGAAACTATATTGAAAGAAAAGAAAAACAAAGTTATTCTTACTACAGATGGTTCAAACAAAAGAATGTTTGAAATGGTGATGTTTAAAAATTTTTCCATTGGAGAAAATAACTATTGTGCTTTATTGTGTGGCATTGAACCAGAAACTTTAAATACTGTGCTTAATTTATTTTACGGCGAGGAAATGGTTTATTCTTTTGTTGTAAGAAGAAAAGATAGCGACTTTGTTGTAAAGAATGAGGATGCACAAAGTACTACCTATTTTGACCATATAAATAAAAAATATGAAAATTATAATGGCATGAAGCCTGAAGATTATATTCAGGAAATAAAAACCGCAATGGCAGACAACAGAGAATATAAATCAGTTTTTAAAATCAATGGTGAACGCAGAATAATGTATGCAAGACCATTTTCATATTCCGACTGGTATTTGATAACATTTATGCACTATAATGAAATGGAAGAAATACTCGAAGAAAACAATGAAAAAAGAAGCGATGTATTTAACAAAAGCTTGGAGATTTTGTGTATTGTATTTTTTGTTGCATTTATATGTTATGTTATAGCCTCTTATTTACAAATGAAAAAACATGAGGAACTTAAAGAAAAGGCTATTCTGGCAAACAAGGCAAAAAGTGAGTTTCTTTCCAATATGAGCCATGATATAAGAACCCCAATGAATGCGGTTTTGGGAATGACAGCTATTGCTCAAAATAATATTGACGATAAAATTCAGGTGGAAAACTGCCTTAGAAAAATAGCTATTTCAGGAAAACATCTTCTGGGGCTTATCAATGATATTCTTGATATGTCAAAAATAGAAAACGGAAAAATGACACTTAATATGGATATAGTTTCATTAAACGAAGAAATTGATTCTATTGTAAGCATTATCAGACTTCAGGCAAAAGAAAAGCATCAGAAATTTGATGTTTATCTTGAAAATTTTAAAACCGAAAAAATAATCTGCGATGGGGTAAGACTAAATCAGGTTATAATAAATTTTTTATCGAATGCTGTAAAATTTACTCCTATCGGTGGCAGGATAATTTTTTCTGTTAGCGAAGAAAAATCTTTAAAGGGCGATAATTTTTGCCGTATGAAAATGAGGGTAAAGGATAACGGCATCGGAATGAGCGAAGATTTTCAGAAAATAGTTTTTGAATCATTTGCAAGAGAAGATTCCAAACGTGTTCATAAAACAGAAGGTTCAGGACTTGGAATGGCAATTTCAAAATATATTGTTGACACAATGGGCGGAACCATAGAGGTAAAAAGTCAATTGAACAAGGGAACGGAGTTCACAATAACATTGGATTTTGAAAAAGCTAAGATAAACGAAGAAAAAACTGATTTCCCAAATTGGAATGTGCTTGTAGTTGATGACGATGAAATAATATGCAAAAGTACGGTGGACATTCTTAATTCGCTTGGAATAAATGCAGACAGTATGCCGGACGGAAAAAGCACACTTAAAATAATTGAAGAAAATCCTGATTTTTATAATATAATTATTATAGACTGGCAGCTTCCGGATATTGATGGAATTGAAACAGTAAAACGTATTAGAAAGAAATTAACGAAAAAAATTCCTGTTTTGCTTATATCCGCTTACGACTGGGGCGACATTGAGGAAAATGCAAAAGAAGCAGGAATTGACAACTTTATTTCCAAGCCTCTGTTCCGTTCAACCCTTATTCGAGCATTTAACCAATTTGTCAATCAAAACCCCGAAACCGAAAAAATACATAATGAAACCAAACCTATTACTGAAGGGCTAAAAGTACTGGTTGCCGAGGACAATGATTTAAACTGGGAAATTGCAGAGGTTTTGTTAAGCGAAAAGAAAATTTCCTGCAAAAGAGCTGAAAACGGAAAAATCTGTCTTGATATGCTTGCAAGGGAAAATGATTTTGATGCAGTGCTTATGGATATCCGAATGCCAATAATGAACGGATTTGAAGCCACACAGGAAATAAGAAAAATTGATGGAAAAACAGGCAGTATTCCAATAATAGCAATGACCGCTGACGCTTTTTCGGAAGATATGAAAAAGTGTCTTGAATGTGGAATGAATGCACATATTGCAAAACCTATTGATATTGATGAAGTTGAGCGGATACTTGAAAAATATGTTGTTTGTCAGAACAAAGACAAAAATATAAACTGATAAAAATTCACAGCAAAATCATAACCAAAGCATTATTATTAAAAATAACAATTTAATTTTATTATAACATAAAAAAACTTCAGAAATAATCTGAAGTTTTTTGTTTGGCGGTAAATGGGACTTGAACCCGACACACACCCAAAACGTGCCTGTCTGCCTGCTCCAGCACTACCGCATTAATATTTAATTTTAATAAAACCGCATTGGATTTTTGGTTTAAAATAAGACTTCGGATTAATCCGAAGTCTTATCAAGTGCGGTAAATGGGACTTGAACCCATACGTCATACGACACACGCCCCTCAAACGTGCCTGTCTGCCTATTCCAGCACTACCGCAT
>CANRLN010000004.1 GCA_947631445.1 uncultured Clostridia bacterium | reverse complement strand
CTCAGGCGACTTGTTTATTATATCACACTTTTTTTCGTTTGTCAACCCTTTTTGACAAAAAAATTTTATTTTGGATAAAATCACAGTATTTTCTGCTATTGTTAATTAAAAATATCCAAAAAGTATACAAAATTACAAAAAAATCCCCGTTTTCTTTCAAAAACGGGGTTGTAATTATTTTTTCTCTTTGCCATCAATCAAAAATTCATTAATCTTCTTATAAAGTTCCAAAGAATTTTCTTTCATTCGTTGTCTTAAAAATACTGCACTTTCCAGACTTGGGGCATAAAGTGACAGCTTGATAAGAGGTGTTTTTTTGTCTACACAGGAAAATTCCACCAGATAGCCGTCCTCATTGCGATTAACCTCAACCGTCACATCGTCCCTAAGGTTCTCCAACTTTTTCTCCGAAAAATATTTAGACCCAGTCAAAATAAGTTTGTGTCTAACCGCAGGCTCAACAAATTTTTTAAGTTCCTTTGCTGTGCTTGCCCCTTTTTCGGTAAGCTTGAATTTGCCGTCTTTCTCCTCAATAAGTTCGCCTTTCATGGAATCCAGTGCCTCAAAATAGGAAAAATAGTTTATAATTCCGCTGTTAAGGCAGATTTCGTCAAGGTCGTGGCGAGAAATATTGTCGGAAAGTTCCTCCATCAAATCGCAAATTAATATTTTTATTTCATACAAATCCATCACATTCGGTTCTTGCGGTGGAAGATATTTATTTATTTTTTGTTCGTTCACTGAAAATCACTACTCTTTATATTAACTTACCCTCCGAGCCTGCCGAATCAAGCGTTTTCTTCGCTATCATCAACAGGCTGTATTAAAAATTTGGATATTGCAACATATGGTTCAAAACGGCGATGTTCACGCAAGCCTCTACACAAGGTACTGCCCTTGGAACAATGCAGGGGTCGTGTCGTCCTTTTATAACCATTTTTTCGTTTGTAAGATTTTTCATATCAACAGTATTCTGTTCTTTGGAAATAGAAGCAGTAGGTTTAAAAGCAACCCTAAGTGTAATCGGCATTCCCGAAGAAATACCGCCAAGAATACCACCGTGGTTGTTGGTTCTTGTTACAACACGACCCATTTCATTCACATAAAACTCATCATTATCCTGTGAACCAAGCATTTTAGCGACATTAAACCCAACGCCAAATTCAAGTCCTTTAACCGCAGGAATACCAAAGATTAATTTAGCAATGGTATTCTCCAGTCCGTCAAACATAGGCGAGCCTATTCCTGCCGGAACATTAATGCAAACACATTCCACAACTCCGCCAACGCTATCATGACAAGCTGCAGCCTTTTCAATATCCGCAACCATTTTAACGCCCTTTTCATCATCAATAACAGGGAAATATTTTTCTCTGACCGTCAAAATATCGCCACGGTTTACAGTAACACTATCAAAAGCGTTGTCTTTTATTCCATGGATTTCCAGAATATGCGACCCTGTATAAATTCCCCTTCTTTCAAGTATCTGACCTGCCACTGCTCCCGCAAAGCAAAGAGGAGCAGTAAGCCTGCCCGAAAAATGTCCGCCACCACGTTCATCGTTAAAGCCTCTGTAACGCTCCGCACCGGTATAATCAGCGTGTCCGGGTCGGGCAAGTCTTGCCATTTGGCTATAATCTTTTGAACGTGTGTCGGTATTCTGAATCATAGCAGTAAGGGGTGTGCCGGTAGTTTTGCCATTTAAAAACCCCGAAAGAATTTGAGGAATATCCTTTTCCCTTCTGGGTGTTGAGGTTTTGTCTTTTTTTGGAGCTCTCCTTGCCATAAAGGCAAGCAGTTTGTCCATATCAATATGTTCTCCGGGGGGAACATTGTCCATGGTCACTCCTATTGCAGGTCCGTGACTTTCTCCGAATATGGATATACTGATATTGTCATTAAAAAATGATGCCATCTTCTTTAGGTTACCAAAATATGTAGATATATTCTCTTGTTTAACGTATCCATTCTATATAATAATAAAGAACGTCGGCAGGATACACAAGATGTGGTAACATCTCCTTTGTTGTTTATTTGCCGTGTATTATCTAATTTTATTATAGCATATTATACTCTTTTTGTCAAATGTTTTCGACTGATTTTTCCAAAAATAAATTTAAAAAAATATTTTTCGGCAAAAAATCAGAATATTTTAATTATATATTTGAATTTTTCCACCAATTTTTTCAAAGACTTCAAAAAAATCCGGATAAGACTTGCTGACGCACTCCGCCCCACGAATTATAACATCATTGGTGCATTTGGTGGAAGCAACAGCCATTGACATTGCAATTCTATGGTCGTTGAAAGCCTCGACTTCACCGCCGTTTAAACACTCAACCCCATCTATTTCAAGATAATCATTAAAAGCCTTGACTTTACCGCCAAGTTTATTTAAGCACTCCGAAATAGCATAAAGCCTATCACATTCTTTAATTCTAAGCCTTGCAACATTCTTAATAACGCTTTTGCCATTGCAAAAACAAGCAAGCACGGTTAAAATTGGCACAAGGTCGGGAATATCCGAACAATCTATCTCAAAATTATTTAATATATTATTATTTTTTATATTTTGGCAAATTTCAAGAATTTTTTTGTCGCCCTGAAAAGAATTGCTATTTAAGCCATTTATTTTAATGCTTGAGCCTAAAGCATTGGCAACCTCAAAAAAAGCCGCCTGCGAAAAATCCCCCTCAACCGAACCACTAAAAGGTTTGTACTGCTGATTGCCTTTAATATAGTATCCGTCTTGAACTTCTTGTATTTCGCAACCAAAATCCTTAAGCACACCAATTGTAATATCAACATAAGGTTTAGATTGTAGATGTGAAGTTAAAATAATTTCGCTGTCGCCGTCAAGCAAAGGTAGGGCAAAAAGCAAACCGGTTATAAATTGGGAAGAAATATCCCCCGCAATATAGAATTTACCTGCCGTAAGTTTGCCGTGAGTGTCAAAAGGCATGGTGTTGTTATAGTCAAATTTTATCCCATGACTTCCAAACTGCTCAATATATGGAGTTATTGGACGCTGGGGCAGTTTTCCCCTGCCAACAAAAGTAGAATCCACCCCCAAGACACAAGCCACAGGAATTAAAAATCTCAAGGTTGAACCCGATTCATGGCAGTTTATTTCCGCCTTTTTCGGAATGTTTTCTATACCCTCTATTGTTGCGGTTTTTCCGTCAAAGTCTATTTTTGCTCCAAGCGACTGCATTGCCTCAATAGTAGCGACAATATCCACCGATGATGACAAATTGGTAATGGTTGATTTTCCCTTTGCAAGAGCCGCCGAGATTATCATTCTGTGTGCAACGCTTTTGGACGGTGGCACAGTAACCTCTCCGCAAAGTTGGGAGGGTGTTATTTTTATATCCATAAAGTTTCTCCTTTTGTTTTTAAAATTCATTTATATAATTATAACATGGTTTTTGCGGTTTGTCAATGCTTTTTTGCCGATTTGATAAAAAGCAAAGGGCATAACCTATCGTTACACCCATTATTTTTATTAATCTTCATCGCCGGCTTTAAAATTATAAATCGGCTTGATAATTTCTTTAATTTCAACAGTATCCTGTATATTATCCACTATATCATCAATAGATTTGTACGCCATAGGACACTCATCAAGGGTTGCTGAGCCAACCGAGGTTGTATAAATGCCTTTCATCTGCTTTTTAAATTCAGAAACAGTAAAACTTTGTTTCGCCTGCCCTCTTGACATAAGCCGTCCTGCCCCATGTGGAGCAGAAAAATTCCAATCTGGGTTGCCCTTGCCAACACAAATAAGACTTCCATCACGCATATTAATCGGAATAATAAGTTTTTCGCCGTCCTTTGCACTAACAGCACCCTTTCTAAGTATCATACTATCCGTGTCTATATAATTGTGTATGGTGGTAAACTGTTCAACAACGTGCAATCCCATGCCCTTTATAATATCAATCATAATCGCCTGCCTGTTTATCATTGCAAACTCCTGAACAATCTTCATATCGTGTATATACTGTTCAAACAGTTCCCCCTCAACATAAGCAAGTGGCTTTGGAATAGGGGTTCGTTTGGTGCTTGTAAGCTTTTTTACTTCGGATTCTATTTTCTTTTGTTTTCCCTCTACCTTAAGTTTTTCAATAAGCTGATTTATTTCAGCCTCCGAACATTTGTTTAATCTATTGTAGCCTTCTTTTTGATAATATTTAGCCACTTCCACACCAAGGTGTCTTGAACCCGAATGAACCACAATATAAATTTTTCCGTCACTGCCCTTATCCGCTTCGATAAAATGATTTCCACCGCCAAGTGTACCAACGCTAAGCTCCGCCCTGTCGGGATTAATATGTTCAAAACAATAAAGTTGCTCCAAACGGGTTTTGTCGCAATATCTATGTGGTTTTTTTCTTATATTCATTCCTGAGGGAATTTTTTCGTTTATAAGCTTATCCAGCTTTTGAACCTCAATGTGTTTTTCCTTGAGTATACAGGTTTCCATTCCACAGCCAATATCCACCCCGACCATATTAGGAACAACCTTGTCGGAAATGGTCATGGCAGTACCAATAGTACAACCCACCCCCGCATGAACATCGGGCATAATTCTTATAGTTTGCCCACTCACAAATTCTTGATTGCAAAGTTCTATAATTTGAGAGATTGCCTGCTGTTCTATAACATCAGTAAAAACTTTTGCCGTATTAAATTTGCCATTTAAATCAATCATTATTTCACCTCTTTTGTATTCATAAACTTCACACCCTAATTTATTATAATTTATTTATAATATCTGCAATATCCTGCTCTGCAATTTCAAGCCCGTATTGATTTTCGCCAAAGCACATCATACCGCCAATTTCTTTCTGAAAAACAAATCTAAGCGTGCCGTTGCGAACCTTTTTGTCGGTATAGAGTTTTTTAACAAGTTCTGCCTTGTTGATATAATCGGGAATAGCAATAGGCAGATGTGCTTTTGCTAATAAATTTTCAAGCCTTTCAACATTTTCCTTGCTTATAAATCCATGCTTTTCGCCTAATCTTGCCTGTGCCACAAGACCAATAGAAACTGCCTCACCGTGTAATAATTTATAGTCTGAAACCGTTTCAATTGCCCTGCCAACCGTGTGACCTAAATTCAAAATTTCTCTAAGTCCGCTTTCTCGCTCGTCCTGCATAACAACATTATATTTTATCTCGCAGTTTTTTTGTGCGACGTGCATACAAGCCTGCTCATCAAGATTGATAATCTTTTCAATATTATTTTCAAGAAATTCAAAAAATTCAGCATCAGCAAGGCAAGCGTGTTTTATTGTTTCGGCAAGACCGCTATAAATCTCACGTTTGGGGAGTGTTTTCCAAGTGTCAATATCAAGATATACTTTCTTAGGCTGATTAAAAATTCCAATAAGATTGGTTGCAAGGGGTGTATCCACCGCCGTTTTACCACCAACAGAAGCGTCTGCCGCCGACAAAAGGGTTGTGGCATAATTTACAAAGTCCACCCCTCTGCCATATGTTCCTGCAACAAATCCAGCAAGGTCGGTGACAACTCCACCACCAACCGCAATAACAGCACAGTCACGGCGGAAACCAAATCCAAGCATGGTATCCTCAACATATTCCTTGACCTGTCTTGTTTTAAACTTTTCTCCCGAACCAATGGTAATAAGCCTTGCGTCATAGCCATTTTCACAAAGCAGATTGCAGATATTTTCTGCATAAAGTGATTTTACCTGTTCATCTGTCACAACGGCAAGCTTTTTTTTTCCCTTTAACAATCCGCCGTTTATGTCAGCAACAAGCTGATTTTCAAGATTCTTTCCAATCTGTATTTGATAGCTGTCGTCCACAACCTTTTTCAATTCGCAAAAAAATTCCATATCTTTTCCTTTCTGTTATAAAAATTCAAACTCCGCCGTGCAGTATTTCGTCCCAGATTACACGAAAAACCGCATCGAGTGTAGCAAGAACATTAATATAATCCTCATCAAATATTTCAAAACATTTCTAACCGTGCATATAGTGACAGGACAAATTTTTCTCTCCGCAGGTTACAATAAACCTGCTGTCGCAGAATTCTATGCCCCAATCATTGTAAACAAGCGTAAAGTTATTATTGTTTCCTATAATTTTTCCATTGCCGTATGTATCAACATGAAAAATCACCAAATCGTTGGATTTTTTGACAATCTCGCCTACATATCTTTTATTTTTGTCAAAAATGTTTACCTGCGTGCCAACCGTACCCACGGTATACAATTTTTTCCCCTGTTCGTTGCAGATAATTTCTCTTTTTTCAAAAAGTTCTTTGTAACTTACGCTGTCACTGTAACATAACTTAATCATAAATATAACCACTCCATTTTTACAAACAAAATTTTATTAAAAAACCTCTTATCTCTTATTTACATTATAGCACAATTAATAAACAATGTCAATGCTTTTTTATGAAATCTTTTTGTCCAAATATGCGGTAATAACCCCCTAACGTTTCTGTTGGGGGGCTGATTTTTTTATTTTGACATAGCAATTCTTGCAACCGCCAGACTAAGCCTTTCAACATTTACTTCGCTTGAAAAAGCACTTGGTGCAAATCTTACCGTTCCTTGTTTGTCTGTTTCCAGAAATCTATGTGCAACTCCTGCACACTGCATTCCGCCACGCAGAGCAAATCCCATTTCCGAAAGCTTTCCTGCCACCATCTGCGAATCTGTATTTCCTATGTTAAATGAAACAATCGGCACATATTTCACACCCTGCTGACGAAATATTTTAATATCGGGTATTCTATATATTTTGTTTATAAATCTCTCACAAAGCTTGGTTTCATGCGAATATATTGTTTTGATTCCCTTTTGTTTTACAAATTTTATTCCCTCGCCCAGTCCTATAATTCCAACCGTATTAATTGTTCCGCTTTCGTAGTCCTCGGGAAATTCGGTTCCCTGAGCAAGTTCTATTGAATTAATACCCGTTCCGCCCTCGATAATAGTCGGAATTTCAAATTTTCCATTACTAAAAAGCAGTCCCGTTCCTGTTGGTCCATAAAGTCCCTTATGCCCTGCCATACAAAGAAAGTCAAACCCGTCCGACATACTAAGTTCCAAAACACCTGCCGCCTGTGCTGCGTCTGCAATATAGCAGATATTATATTTTTTGCAAAGCTCCGCTATTTTTTTATATGGCAATATTTGCCCCGTAACATTACTTGCAATGGTAGTGCATATAGCTTTGGTTCTTGAATTTATCAGTCTTTCAAAATTATAAATTGTTTGTTCGTCGCTGTCGGCAACCTCAGCCACCGAAAAGCTGACCCCTTTGTTTTGAGTAAGTGCATAAACGGGTCTTGCCACAGCGTTATGCTCCAGTGACGAAATTATAATATGTCCGCCGCTTGCCATTATTCCCTTTATTGCTATATTTAACGCATGAGTGCAGTTTAGCGTAAAAACGGTTTTTTCCACCTCTGCTCCAAACATATCTGCGGCAGCCTGCCTTACATTGTATATTTTATCCGAAACAGCCATGGAAATTGCGTGTCCGCCTCTCCCGGGGTTTCCGCCGTATTTTTGTGCCGCCATATACACCGCTTTGCTGACACTCATAGGCTTCGGATAGGTGGTTGCGGCATTGTCAAAGTTGACCACCTGCATTAAAATCTCACCTCTTTCTTAAATAATAATACAATAAATTTATATTTCCTGCCTATATTATAAACATTTATAGCAATTCAATAAAACATATATCAATATTATAACAAAAATTTTTGTTTTTCCGCCTGTGGCATTAACACAGTCATATTGATTATAAAAAATTTAATTTTTTATAATCTGCTTGTATTTTATATTATGATACTCCAACATCTTTGCAATCTTTTCAGGGTCATCTTTAATCTTAATGCTGTATCCGCAACCACTTCCCACACCGGCAGGCGTTCTGACCACCTCGCAGTAAACGCCATTATAATTTAACATATTCTTAGCCTTCATTGCATAGGTTATAGAGGTCATTGTTATTAGATTTTCCATAAGCTCACCCCCTTTTCTAACAATTACAGTAATACGGCAAAATTCAATCAGAATATCAATGCCACCGTCAAACAAATTTCTTGTTGTGCGGTACTCAAAGCTAAAAAAATTATATTGTCTGCCTTTTATATAGTATGCGTTTTTTGTAAAATCTGTCACTATATGAGTTATTTTGTTATCTGACATAAATTTATTTTTTTCTCGGAATAAACCGGTTTTAATTTTTACATAATTATTTTAAAAAAAATTTGTCGAAAAGACTTTATTTTTGCAAAAAAATATGTTATAATAGTATCATGGATAAAAATATATATCAGAATTAAAATGTGGAGGGTGCAAAATGAGTACATACCTTTTAGGAATTGATGTAGGTTCTACCACCGTAAAAACAGTAATCTGCAAAGACGGAAAAGTTATCTACAATAAATATGAACGGCATTTCTCTAAAGTAAGAGAAACAGTCTGCCAACAGCTTAAACTTATCAAAGAAAAATATCCAGATTCTTCATTCAAACTTGCAATAACCGGTTCGGCAGGTCTTGGAATTGCCAATGCCTGCAAACTTCCTTTTGTTCAGGAAGTTTTTGCTGCTTATACTGCTGTAAAGGCGGATTATAGCGACACTGATGTTGTTGTGGAACTTGGCGGAGAGGACGCCAAAATTATATTTTTGACAGGCGGTCTTGAACAGCGTATGAACGGTTCGTGTGCGGGCGGAACAGGTGCTTTTATCGACCAAATGGCAACCCTGCTTGATGTCACCCCCGCAGAGCTTAGTGAGCTTAGCCTTAAAAGCGAAAAATTATATCCAATTGCCTCAAGATGTGGAGTTTTTGCCAAAAGCGATATACAACCACTTTTAAATCAAGGAGCAAAAAAAGAGGATATAGCCGCTTCTATATTTCAAGCGGTTGTTGACCAGACGGTTTCGGGTCTTGCTCAGGGACGAAAGATTGAGGGCAAGGTTTTATTTTTGGGAGGACCTCTTTATTTCTTAAAGGGTCTTAGAATGGCTTTTGTTTCCACCCTTGGGCTTAGCGATGAAAATGCAATATTCCCCGAACTTGCTCCCTGCTTTGTTGCTTATGGTTCGGCATTGCAGGCAGAAAGTATTGGCAGCGAAATGAACATTGACAAGCTTGTTCGTCTTGTCGAAACGGCAAAATCCGAAGACAATATAGTCACAGGCAAACCACTTTTTGAAAACAAACAGGAATATTCGGATTTTATTGCAAGACATAGCAAGTCGGATTTAAAATATGAAGATATAAAAACATACGAAGGGGACGCTTTTTTGGGAGTGGACGCAGGCTCAACTACCACAAAACTTGTGCTTATAACCCCAGATGGCAAATTATTATATCAACACTATTGTTCAAATAAAGGACAACCACTTGATGTTATAAAAAATAAACTGCTTGAAATTTATTCGCTTGCAAACCCTAAACTTAAAATAAGGGCAAGTGCCGTAACTGGCTATGGCGAAGATATGATAAAGGCAGGTCTTGGAATAGATTTTGGCATTGTAGAAACGGTTGCACATTACAAAGCAGCGTCATTTTTCTGCCCTGATGTTGATTTTATTATAGATATTGGCGGACAGGATATAAAATGCTTTAAAATCAAAAACCACGCTATCGACAGCATTATGCTTAACGAAGCCTGCTCATCTGGTTGTGGTTCGTTTATTCAGACTTTTGCTCAGGCAATGGGTTATTCCATAGCCGATTTTGCAAGACTGGGACTTTTTGCAAAAGCACCGGTTGAACTCGGCTCACGTTGCACTGTGTTTATGAACAGCTCGGTAAAACAGGCACAAAAGGACGGAGCAAGTGTTGAGGATATTTCTGCAGGTCTTTCATCATCTATTATAAAAAATGCTGTCTATAAAGTAATACGAGCAAAAAGCATTGACGAACTGGGCAAAAATATAGTTGTTCAGGGTGGAACATTCCTTAACGATGCAGTTTTACGCAGTTTTGAAAAAGAATTAGGACGCAATGTAATCCGTCCCGCAATCGCAGGACTTATGGGAGCATTTGGCTGTGCCTTGTATGCTATGGAACAGTATAATTCCCGAAAGATTATATCATCGCTTATCAAAGAACAGGCATTAAAAGAATTTAGCTATACTTCAACCGCCGCCCAATGCAACGGCTGTACCGCTCATTGCAATCTTACAATCTTAAGATTTAACGACAAACGAAAATTTATATCCGGCAACCGCTGTGAAAAGGGAGCGGGTCTGGTCGTCAAAGATAAAACTGAAAACATGATTGAATTTAAATATAATTCGCTTGTTGCCCTGCAAGAAAAACACACACCGAACCCAAAAGCAAAGGTAGGTTTTCCGCTTGCACTTTCTTTCTATGATTTGTTGCCTTTCTATCATACGCTTTTTTCAGAACTGGGCTTTGAGGTGGTTCTTTCAGAACAATCAACAAGAGATACTTATTATAAAGGTCAACAAACTATCGCATCGGATACTGTTTGTTATCCTGCTAAACTCTGCCACGGGCATATTGAAAGCCTTTTTGAAAAAGGGGTTGACTTTATTTTCTATCCCTGTATGACCTATAATATTGATGAGGGCGAAAGCGACAATCATTATAATTGCCCAGTTGTTGCCTACTATCCCGAACTTCTTAAGGCAAATATGGATAAACTAAACAACAATAATTTTATAAGTCCATATATAGATTTAAACAAGAAAAAATCCTCAGTAAGAAATATTACAAAAAGCCTTGAAAAATATAATATTTCTAAAAAGCAGGTGGAAAAGGCATTTGACAAAGCCTTTGAATCTCTTAACAATTGGCATATTGAAATACAAAACAAGGCAAAGGAAATTATCTTTAAGGCAAGACAAAAAAATCAGCATATTATAGTGCTTGCTGGCAGACCTTATCATATTGACCCCGAAATCAACCATGGTATCCATAAGCTTTTAAATTCGCTTGGTCTTGCAACCATAACCGAGGACAGCATAACCCACCTTGTTCATACTCCTGCCCTTGATGTTCTCAATCAATGGACATATCACTCAAGACTATATAAAGCCGCCCAATATGTGGCAGGTCAAAAGGATATGCAGCTTGTTCAGCTTGTAAGCTTTGGCTGCGGAATTGATGCTGTAACCTCCGATGAGATAAGAGCAATTTTGGAGCAAAAAGGCAAGCTTTACACCCAGCTTAAGATTGATGAAATAAACAATCTTGGTGCAGCAAAAATCCGCCTTAGAAGCCTTATTGCCGCTTTGGAAGAGAAAGAATAATTTTATTGGATTAATTTCTAAGAAAACATTGATGATTTGGAGGGTTATATATGGCAAATAAATATAAAGTAATTGATGAAAAAACTTGGAACAGGGCAATGCACTGTATGGTTTTCAGAAACAGTGTTGAACCAGCGTTTTGTGTAACCTTTGAAGCAGATATTACAAGATTTAGAGATATGGTAAAGGAGCAGGGACTTTCTTTCACAATGGCAATGGTACACACTGTTTGCAAATGTGCAAATGAAATAGAAGCATTTCGTTATAGGTTTGTTGATGAGCAGATTGTTTTATTTGAAAAGATAGACACTGCATTTACATACCTTAATCAGGAAACGAAGTTGTTCAAGGTAGTTAATGTGCCAATGATAGATGATTTAAAAGAATACTGTAAACTGGCAACAAAAACAGCAAATGAACAGAAAGAATATTTTACAGGTCCTTTAGGAAATGATGTGTTTCAGTGTTCTCCCATGCCGTGGGTAACATATACGCATATTTCCCACACCAATTCGGGGAAAAAAGATAATGCTACACCGCTTTTCGATTGGGGAAAATATTATGAAAAAGACGGGAGAATAATAATACCCATATCGGTTCAAGTGCATCATTCATTTGTTGACGGATTGCATATAGGACAATTTGCCCAAAAATTACAGAGTTTTTTTGATATCTGCTAAAATCTTGTAAAAATTATTTTAAATGTTTTTTGTTTATGTATATTCCTATAATTGACAGAAATATACATAGGTATTTTAAGAAACTTGGCTGTAAAAAACATTTAGGCAATTTTAATTAATTGTTTCTTCTGCCATTGGCAGGAGAAACAAAGATATTTTAGCATATATAAAAACTTTTTTTGCAGTCACTATATAATAGCATAGGAGTGAAAATATGGAAAAATCAAAATCACAAAGGGTAAATATAACAACCTTTACCGAAGAAATGAAAAAGGATTATACTATCCTTGTTCCCGATATGCTCCCAATACATTTTAAACTTATTATAGCTATCTTTAAGAAATATGGTTATAAAATGGAACTTTTGCAAACAAACTCAAGAAATGTTGTGGACGAAGGACTTAAAAATGTTCATAACGACACCTGCTATCCTGCATTGCTTGTTATTGGGCAGTTTATGGACGCTTTAAAATCGGGAAAATATGATGTAAACAAAACCGCCCTGCTTATCTCTCAAACTGGTGGCGGTTGCCGTGCCTCAAACTATCTGCATCTTTTGCGAAAAGCATTAAGCAATGAATTTCCACAGGTTCCCGTGCTTAGTCTTAATTTTTCGGGACTTGACAAAAACCCTGCCTTTGAAATAACCCCGGCTATTGCTCTAAAGCTTGTATATGCGGTTGTGTATGGAGATTTGCTCATGTCGCTTTACTATCAGTGCAAACCCTATGAAAAGAAAAAGAACGCAACCGACAACCTGCTTGCCCGTTGGGAACACCGCCTTGGCAAACTTTTTGACGATGGCAGATACACCAAAACAACATCTATCTATAAAGCAATACTAAAAGATTTTGGAAATTTAGAAAGGGAGCAGGTTAAAAAACCAAAGGTTGGCATTGTGGGTGAAATCTATGTTAAATATTCGCCACTTGCAAACAATCAGCTTTGCGATTTTCTGCTTGCGGAGGGATATGAACCAAATGTTCCCGGACTGCTTGATTTTGTGCTTTATTGTGCCATAAATGGTGCAAACGACAAGGCTTTATACGGCGAACGAAACAAAACTACATTTTTATATTCAATCGGCTATGATGTGCTTTATAAATTCCAGAAAAATCTTATTAAGATTATAAAGGAACATGGACAATTTGAACCGCCGCATGATTTTGAGCATTTAAGAGCCGCCGCCGACAAGTATATGAGCCAAGGGGTAAAAATGGGCGAAGGCTGGCTTATCACCGCCGAAATGGTAGCACTTGCGGAAAGTGGCACAAAAAATATAATTTGTACTCAGCCTTTTGGTTGTCTGCCAAATCATATTGTGGCAAAAGGAATGTCAAGGGTTATTAAAGAGGCTTATCCCGATGCAAACATAACCGCTATTGACTATGACCCAGGGGCAACAAGAGTAAATCAGGAAAACCGCATAAAACTTATGCTTGCCAATGCAAAATTATAAAAAATAATTTTTATTAATTGTTTTCCCCGCCTTAGGCGGAGAAATACATAAAATTTTTTAATAATATTGGGAGGAAAAAACATGAACAAACATATAAAAAGATTATTAATAGTTATAGGAAGCTTTGTTGGTCTGTTTGCCCTAACAGAAATAACCCTGCGTATTATAGATTATTCTAAGAATGCTGTAAAGGTATTTTCAGTCAACAGATAACCAAAAACAAAGACGGCGATTTTGAAATCACCGTCTTTTATTATTATTTCTTATTATTGGTATCTTTAGTGCTTGAACAACCATGACAGTTACAACAATCACCATTGCAACAACTACCGTTTTTGTTTTTTCTGTAAATACTTCTTACCGCAAAGAAAACTATAACCGCAAGTATCACAAGCACTATAATTGTTCCAATG
Source organism: uncultured Clostridia bacterium (assembly GCA_947631445.1). Classification (GTDB taxonomy): domain Bacteria; phylum Bacillota; class Clostridia; order Oscillospirales; family Ruminococcaceae; genus CANRLN01. Next base: position 58,084 of record CANRLN010000004.1, on the reverse strand, counting down.
TTCATTAAGCAGCACCTCTATTTAAAGCCGACTGAGTTTTTTTAAATTGTGTAGGTTTACGAACAAGCATATAAACAAGAACCACAAGTGCGGCAACTGCAAAAACAGTCCAAATGCTAAACGAAACGCCAAAAGCAAGACCAACCAGTCGATACACAATAAGCGAAATGAGATAAGCAAAACCGCACTGATACAAAATAGCAAAAGCTGTCCATTTAGCCGAGTTCATCTCACGCTTGATTGCACCCATAGCAGCAAAACAAGGAGCACAAAGCAGATTGAAAATCAAGAATGAAATACCTGCCATAGCTGTCATAGAGCTTGCAAGAGCAGCCCAAATTTCGTTTCCTGCTTCCTCAACCTCCTCAAGTCCACCATAAAGAATACCAAATGTTGCAACAACATTTTCTTTAGCCACAAGACCAGTGACAGTAGCAACAGCAGAACGCCAATCGCCAAATCCAAGAGGAATAAACAACCAGCAAACAGCCTTGCCGATTTTAGCAAGAATAGAATATTCCATTTCGGTTGCTTCAAGCATTGAGAAGCTTCCGTCAACCCAACCAAATGATGAGGTAAACCAGATAAATATTGTAGAAACAAGAATTATTGTTCCTGCCTTTTTGATAAATGACCAGCCACGCTCCCACATGGAACGCATAACATTGCCAAATGTAGGCATATGATAAGCAGGAAGTTCCATAACAAATGGAGCAGCCTCTCCCTCAAAAGGAGCAGTTTTCTTCAAGATAATTCCGGAAATTACAATAGCAAACACTCCAAGGAAATATGCACAAGGAGCAACCCAAGGGCTTTCGTTGAACAATGCACCTGCAATAAGAGCAATAACAGGGAGTTTTGCGGAGCAAGGAACAAAGGTTGTTGTCATAATGGTCATTCTTCTGTCACGAACGTTTTCAATGGTTCTTGATGCCATAATTCCGGGAACGCCACAACCTGAACCAATAAGCATAGGAATAAAGGATTTTCCCGAAAGACCAAACTTTCTGAAAATTCTGTCCATGATAAATGCAACCCTTGCCATATATCCACAAGATTCAAGGAATGCAAGAAAGATAAACAAAATAAGTATCTGAGGAACAAAACCAAGAACCGCACCAACACCAGCAACAATACCATCAAGGATAAGTGACGAAAGCCAATCGGCACAACCAATGCTATCAAGTAGCTTTTCCACAAGCACCGGTATTCCAGGAACTTCTATTCCAAAAAAGCTCCAACCGTCACCAAACACGCCGTCATTTGCCCAATCGGTAGCAAATCCCCCAACGGTAGTAACCGAAACATAATAAACAATAAACATAACAACCGCAAATATAGGCAGGGCAAGTATTCTATTGGTTACAATGCTGTCTATCTTATCCGACCAACTTTTTTTACCTGCCTTTTTGGAAACACAACCGGAAATAATATCTGCTATCGCCTCATATCTTTCGGTTGTGATAATGCTTTCGCTGTCGTCATCAAGCTTGTTTTCAAGCTTGCAGATAAGCTCATTTACGCCCGAAACATTTCCAATGTTTTCGGGAAGTTTTTCATCTCTTTCAAAAACCTTAACCGCAAAATATCTTTTTTGATTGTCTGGAACGTTAATATTTTCAGCAATTTGATTAAGAGTGTCCTCAACGTCACTTGAATATTTGTGATAAGCAGGAGCTTTTTGGCTTTCGGCAGCCTGCTTTGCAAGCTCAATTGCCTTGTCAACTCCCTCACTCTTAAGGGCAGAAATTTCAACTATTTTACAGCCCAAATTCTTTTCAAGTTTTGCAATATCAAGCTTGTCACCATTTTTTCTTACAACGTCCATCATGTTTATTGCACAAACAACAGGTATTCCAACCTCAAGAAGTTGGGTTGTAAGATAAAGGTTTCTTTCAAGATTAGTACCATCTATTATGTTTAAAATAGCATCGGGCTTTTCGTTAAGTAAATAATTTCTTGCAACTATTTCTTCGGGTGTGTAAGGGGAAAGAGAATAAATTCCGGGCAGGTCGGTAACAGTGACGCTTTTGTCGCCCTTAAGCTTTCCCTCTTTTTTCTCTACCGTTACTCCTGGCCAGTTTCCCACAAATTGATTTGAACCCGTAAGAGCGTTAAATAGGGTTGTTTTACCGCAGTTAGGGTTTCCGGCAAGAGCAATGGTAATTGATGAATTTAACATAATTATCGCACTCCTTATTATATGTAACAAATAAATATATATTTTTGCTTTTAATTTTCAAGGTTTTCCCTCAAAAAAGGTGGGGATTTCACCTTAATCCTAAAAATAGAAGGACTTCGTTTCCAAAAATATTTTTTTAAACTAACTATTTTTTTAGCATTTTTAAATTAGAATAAGCTAACCTAAAACGTAAAGCATGAGGGGTTTTGCCCCTCATCAAAAAATATTTTTCAAAGTTTTTAAATATTCTCAACCTCAATGCACTTTGCATCATCTTTTCTTAAAGACAGTTCATAACCCCTAACAGAAATTTCTACGGGGTCGCCAAGTGGTGCAACCTTACGAACCGAAAAGGTTGTACCTTTTGTAAGTCCCATATCCATAATACGTCTTTTTAATGCACCCTCACCGGTAATCTTTTTTATAATCATCTTGTCGCCAACCTTTGCTTGATTTAAAGTAGCCATTTCTAACCCACCTCCTGAATTATAATCTTCAAAGCCAATTCATCACTAAGTGCCACACGAGAGCCAAGAATATCCACAATCATTGCCACGCCATTGGTTGAAATGATTTTAACCTCATTTCCTGCAACAAATCCAAGATTTTTAAGGTGGGATACAACAGTTTCGCTCCCTTTGATTTTTTTAATCTGATAATTTTTGCCAACATCTGCAAACTTCAACGGCATAAAATCAGCTCCTTAAAATAAAAATTTCATAGAATATCAATTAGCACCTGTTAACCTACTATTAATATTAGCATATTCTAACCGTTTTGTCAAGAGGTAAAAACTAAATTTTCGCATTATACTATATTTATATTGTTTTATCATATAGCTTTTGTATATTTTGCAAAATTTATATAAAAAAATTCCCCCGTTATAAACGAGGGAAAACACAAGAATATTTTTGGCAACCTAAAAGCTACTTATCAATGCTGAAATAACAATAGCAACAATTGCTAAACCCAGTGCAGGTTTCCATTTTAATACCAACATTGGAATAACTATTTTAATAAATTTGTATATATAATTCATTATGGTATCAAGAATTGTTGCCAAAACAAGTGCAACCAGCAATGCAATAATCTTACCTATTATATTTGTGGCTATAGCACAGCAAAGATTATAGATAAATCCACCAAGTCCAATATAAATACCAATATATATTCTATTGATAAAAGCAGGCAAAATTATAACTGCTGAAATTATAAGCATAATTAAAAATCTTTTACCAAATCCAAATCCCGTAACAAAATTATCAAAATCCACTGCATTTTCTATAACATATTTATACACCACAACGCAGGTTATGTAAGATAAAATAGTATTTTGCAAAAAGCCTGCAAATAAACTTTTGATAAAATCTACAATGCTGAAGTCCGAAAATGTTTCCGAAATGTCAAATCCTTCCAACTCATCAAAAAAGCTTTCACCTTGAAGAAAAAGAAAAATAATCTCTATTATAAGCTGTGCATAGAAAAACAAGGCATAAACTATGTTCATAATATCCATGTGAAATTTATGTGTGTATCCAAGTTTTTCAATGCATAATTTAAATTGCCAGATGTCATCAAAACCATACATAAGTATCTTTTCGCCAAAGTCAACACTACTAACATTCACCCATGGTTGATATTGGCTCGAAATAATCTCCACTGCAATAAATAATACAATTGTTATGACCATGGTTAAATTAGAACGTCTTAACATAATTATTTACCTCTCTAATAAAAATATTATCTTCTAACCTTAGGAGTTAAAAGCTTTCCAAAACTTTCTTTGTGGTTTCTTTAGCCTCGTTTACCGCTTGTGTAACTTTACTTAAATCTGCCATTTTTTATTTCTCCTAATCAAAAATTTTTATAAATTAAAATATCTTAAATATTGCCCAAATTAAGGGTAAAGACATTATCCCTTAACCAACAAATTTTGATAAAACAGACGAAGCTTCTTATTTTATACTATATTATTCCAATTTCCCGGTTTTTAGCTACTGTATTAATGCTAATTATAGCATAGCACTCTAAACCTCCCTATGTGTGAACAAATTGTAAACTCATTCAACTTTTCCCCATATTTTGTATAAATGCACTGCTTTCGTCAATATGCCCCTCTATTATAAAATTTTGTTTATATTGCATAAATTAAATCTATATTTTTACTCTACAACCATTTTATATAATAAAATCGTATATAAAATTACAGTATTTGTAATATTTTAAAATTTATCGCCCTAAAATCCGCCTGATTTTTTCGTTATTTTTTACAAAATGTATGTTGAAAAGTGTCGGCAAGGCATGACCAACCGCACTTTTTCGACATTTTTAAAAATCCTCTGTATTTTTTACCACGCAAAAATTTAAGTGATTTTTTTCATAGTAATTTACATTTCATAATGCATTTTCTAATTTTGATAAGCAAAAGAAAGGGAGAGTGTGGTTTTGATAAAGAGATATTCTTCCTTAACATCTTTCACTTTTAAAATCATCTTTACAACCCCCAAACGTGGTATTTAAAGCCTTGACAAAAATAAAAAAACGTATTATAATTAAATTGATTATAGCAACAAGAAGTATTTTAATATATAGAAAGGAACAATAATATGTATGACTTAAAACAAATTCAAAAAAGATATGCAAGTGGCGAAAAACTTAAATATATTTTCTTTTGGAAACCATCTTCAGAAGATTCTCCAGCCGATGAAACCTGCCTTGGTCAGTGGCAACCTTGCAGGTTTGAAATAGATAATATCACCTATACAACCGCCGAACAATATATGATGTCACAAAAAGCCTTATTATTTGGCGATAAAGAAATTTTTGAGCAAATTATGCTTGCCCAAAGTCCAAAGGAATTTAAAGCTCTTGGCAGAAAGGTAAAACATTTTGATGAAAAAGTTTGGAAAAAGAATTGCCTTGATATTGTTGTTAAAGGCAACGTTGCCAAATTTTCTCAAAACCCCGAATACAAAAAATACTTGATGTCCACAGGGGATAAAATTCTTGTTGAGGCAAGTCCGCTCGATAGAATATGGGGAATAGGAATGGGAAAAGATAATCCAAACGCACAAAATCCATTAACATGGCGAGGAACAAACTATTTAGGCTTTTGCCTAATGCAGGTTAGGGATATGATAAAAAAAGATATTTAAAAAAAACTAATAGGAGTAATAAAATGGAAAAAAATGAAATTATAATCAAAGGTGCAAGAGAACACAACCTCAAAAACGTTGATGTCACCATTCCCAGAAATAAACTTGTGGTTATGACCGGTCTTTCGGGGTCGGGAAAATCCTCACTTGCATTTGACACTATCTATGCGGACGGTCAGCGAAGATATGTTGAATCTCTTTCTTCCTATGCAAGAATGTTTTTGGGGCAGATGGAAAAACCCGATGTCGATTCAATAGAGGGTCTTTCCCCCGCAATATCTATTGACCAAAAAACAACCTCCAAAAACCCTCGTTCTACCGTTGGTACTGTAACCGAAATTTATGATTATTTAAGATTATTATATGCAAGGGTTGGAACGGTTCACTGCCCTGTTTGCGGAAAGGAAATAAGCCGTCAGACGGTTGATGAAATAGTCGAAAAAATTTCCTCACTTCCAGAGCGTTCTAAAATTCAACTGCTTGCACCAATCGTCAAGGGCAGAAAGGGCGAATATAAGAAAGAACTTGAAAAACTTAGAAAATCGGGATATGCCAGAGTGCGAATTGATGGTATACTATATGATTTATCCGAGGATATTAAACTTGAAAAAAATAAAAAGCATACCATAGAGGTTGTTGTTGACAGAATTATAATAAAAGAGGGAATAGGTCAAAGGCTTGCAGACAGCATTGAAACAGCCACCAAACTTAGTGGCGGAATACTAAACGTTGACGTGGACGGCGAAAAAATTATAAGTTTTTCGCAAAACTATTCCTGCCCCGAACATGACACAAAAATTGAGGAGATAACCCCCCGTGCTTTCTCTTTTAATAATCCCTATGGAGCTTGCCCAAAATGCACAGGTCTTGGAATGTTTAAAAAAATCGACCCAGAACTTATTGTCCCCAACCCAGAATTGTCTATAAAACAAGGGGCAATAAAGGCAAGTGGTTGGAACACCCTTAATGACAGCTCGATTGCAACCATGTATTTTAATGCAATTGCAAAAAAATTTAATGTCGATTTGGATACCCCCGTTAAAAATCTTGAAAAAGAAAAACTTGATATTTTTCTCTATGGCACAAACGGCGAAAATCTTAAACTTAACCCCAAAAATAATTATCTTGCCGACAAGGGAATTTTTGAAGCACCTTTTGAAGGGGTTATTCCCAATCTTGAAAGACGATATAAAGAATCGGCAAGCGACTATTCCAAAAATGATATTGAAAGCTGTATGTCCGAAGAACCCTGCCCCGATTGTCACGGCAAAAGGCTAAAAAAAGAAATTTTATCCGTAACAGTTGGCGGACTTAATATTGCACAACTTTGTGATTTATCCGTGACAGATGCACTTGATTTCTTTGAAGATTTAAAGCTTAGCGGACAAAAAGCTATGATAGCCGAAAGTATTATAAAAGAAATAAAAGAGCGTCTTGGATTTTTGAAAAATGTCGGGCTTGAATATCTAACACTATCAAGAAGTGCAGGAACACTCTCCGGCGGAGAAAGTCAGCGTATCCGCCTTGCTACACAAATCGGTTCATCTCTTTGTGGTGTGCTTTATATCCTTGACGAACCCTCAATCGGACTACACCAAAGGGATAATGATAAATTAATCGCCACTTTAAAACGCCTGCGTGATTTGGGAAACACTCTTATTGTAGTGGAACATGACGAGGACACCATGTTTAATGCAGATTATATAGTTGATGTCGGCATTGGAGCAGGAATACATGGCGGTGAAATTGTCGCCACTGGCACGGCACAACAGATTATGCAGTGTGAAAGAAGCATAACGGGGGCATACTTAAGTGGCAGAAAATTTATCCCCGTGCCAGCCGAAAGACGAAAGGGCAACGGCTTGTTTTTGACGGTTAGAGGAGCAAGCGAAAATAATTTAAAAAATATAGACGTTTCCATTCCGCTTGGAACATTTACTTGTGTTACAGGTGTTTCGGGCAGTGGAAAATCCAGCCTTGTAAACCAGATAATCTATAAAGAACTTGCAAGCAAACTAAATCGTGCTAAACTGCGTTCGGGAAAATTTAAAAGCATTGAGGGAATGGAAAATCTTGATAAAGTAATTGCAATCGACCAATCCCCAATCGGCAGAACCCCCCGCTCCAATCCTGCAACCTATACTGGAGTTTTCACGGATATAAGAGAACTTTTTGCATCTACAAACGAAGCAAAAATACGAGGATATTCGCAGGGAAGATTTTCTTTCAATGTCAAAGGCGGAAGATGCGAGGCTTGCGAGGGTGACGGTATACTCAAAATAGAAATGCACTTTCTCCCCGATATATATGTTCCATGTGAAGTTTGCAAAGGCAAGCGATATAATCATGAAACACTTGAGGTTAAATATAAAGGCAAGAATATTCATGAGGTTCTTGAAATGACGGTAGAGGAAGGCGTAGCTTTCTTTGAAAATATTCCTAAAATTGCAAGAAAATTGCAGGCACTTTATGATGTGGGTCTTGGATATATTAAAATTGGTCAACCTGCCACAACGCTATCCGGAGGCGAAGCACAGCGTGTCAAACTTGCGACCGAACTTTCCAAAAGAGCCACAGGCAAAACAATATATATTCTTGACGAACCGACAACGGGACTCCACACCGCCGATGTTCACAAGCTTATTGAGGTTTTGCAAAAAATTTGCGATGATGGAAACACAGTGCTTGTTATTGAACATAACCTTGATATGATAAAGGTTGCCGATTATATAATTGATTTGGGCAGAGAGGGCGGAACAGGCGGAGGAGAAATTGTTACCACAGGAACTCCCGAACAAATTTGTAAATGCAAACAGTCCTATACAGGGCAGTATCTCAAATCAAAATTAAAAATAAAGTAACAAAAAAACAGTCGTCCAAACTTGCATATGGACGGCTGTTTTTAATATTTTTTATTATATATTCCCTGTTTCTATGCGAAGTATAGGCGTGGGATATGTTATTTTGCCTTATAATCGGTTATAACCGCTGAGAATTCCTCGCTTTCCATCTGTACCATATATAAATTATCCTTACAGAAACTAACTGTAAAATCTTCTCCCTCATAGTTATAGTTTTCCTGCATGATTTTGGTTTTTTTGTCATAATTAAAACTGTTGCTTGGATTTTCAGCCTGTTCAATCATAGACATAAGCAGGTTTATTGTACCGCCGAGCGGAAGTTTTTTTCGGTCAAAAGTTTGGGATATCTCCCCAAGCTCTGCGGTGCAGAAATCTTCATCACAGCTAAGGCTTAAATCGCCGAGCGTTTCGGGAGCAGTAAAATTAACCTGCCAGTTGCCGTCATTTTTTCTGGTTAAATCGGCTTTTATTTTCAATTCTCCGTGGGTTATATCCGCCTTAAAGCTATAAGATTTAGGCAATGCCTGCGGCTTTTTGTCTGCCTTTGCACAACCCGCAAAAGAGGTTATCGCCATAGCAACGCACAATCCAGCAACTATAATTTTTTTCCTGTCTTTCATGCTTGTTCCTCCGTTTATAATTTTTTTTATAATAAACTATATGAACAAGCACTACAAATTATTACAATTATAATTATTATAATTTTATATTTATTATTTTAAAATCTTCAAAAAAACACTTGACAATTAAAATAAAATATGCTATAATTTAAATATAGAGTGAGCGTACTGCTAAACTTAGCGGTTTACCTCCAAAGATTTGCTATTTTGTAAAATAGTCGCCTTAGGAAGAGGGGGCGGCTATTTCTTTTTGTTGTTATAAATGCTAATTACGATAGCAATAGCAGATAACACAAAACTGCCCGTGTGGACAATCAATGTAAGTAACATCAGGATTTCTGAAGTACTCATAACAACCACCTCCATTTCTGGAGGGAGATTTAAACCGCCTTACCGTTTTAACAGTACGCTCAAATGTTATTATATCACAAAAAATAAAATTTGTCAAGATACTTCGACAAATTTTTTTATGTTGTTTATATTATTTTATACTTAGTATTTCCCCGACATAGGCGGGGAAATACTATAACTTAAATCACAATCAAAAGTTTTTAAACTCCATAACTGTTTTCAATTTCAAAAAGCGTATTGGGAATTTGATTTAGTATATCCCTTGCAATTATACCCCTTGATGAAAAACTGCTCCTGCAAAGTATATCTGCACTAAGTCCCAAAACCTCACAACCAAGCACACAGCTACAAAAAGGCTTTATTCCCTGACAAACAAAAGATGCAATAAGCCCTGCCAGCATATCCCCACTGCCTGCTTTAGCAAGTGCGGGTGTGCCAAAATTGGAAACGGCGGTTCTTTCGGGGGAACAGATTATTGTTGTAGCACTCTTTGCAACAACAATACATTCATGTTCTTTTGCAAACTTTTTAGCATAGATATAAGGATTATTTTTAACCTCTTTTATATCCACATGGCAAAGTCTTGCCAGTTCGCCCAAATGGGGGGTAAGAATAAGATTTTTTGTTCTAACGCTATCCAAAACACCCAAATCCCTACTTAAAAGATTAAGCCCGTCAGCGTCTATAACAAGGTTTTTTTCTGCAAACAGAATGGTTTGCTTAAGTTGGCGATAAACGTTCTTGCTCTGACCTATTCCACAGCCGATTAAAACAGCGTCTGCCTTTTCCACCTGATTTTTAAGGGTATTAAAATTATATTCACTTTTTTCTATCTCGCTTTTTTCGTTGGTTTTAAGCCTTGTGTAAACCACCTCATAAATACTACTGGAAACAGCGTTTACAACCTCGTCAGTAGATATAAGATTTACAATTCCTGCTCCACTTCTTATTGCCGAAGTACAGCAAAGTGCAGCCGCACCTACATAATCCTTGCACCCCGCTATAATAGCAAGCGTTCCTTGATTGCCTTTGTGAACAGTTTCCGAAAGCGGAGCAAGCCCAACCGTATCCATACCAACAACATCAATAATTTCATCATGGTCGTCCTTTTGGGGAATACCAATATCCGCCGTATAAACAACCCCACATTTTTCGCAGGCAGGCTTTAACACACACCCCAGCTTTACCGCATGGAATGTAAGGGTAAAATCCGCCGCAAAGGAATTTTCAGAAACTGCTCCACTTCTTGCATCAACCCCCGATGGAATATCGCAAGCAATTTTTAAAACATCTGGCAAGGCATTAATGCTCCTAAAAATATTACGGCATTTTTCATCAAGTTCTCCATGAAATCCCGTGCCAAAAACGCAGTCAACAATGGTATCATATCTTAAAAAATCAATATTTTCCTGCACCGATGATTTTTTCACCCTGCCGTCCATTTTTTTATAAACCTCAAGGGCAAGAGAGGAGGTAGGAATACCATATACAAAAAACATTGTAACATCAAAACCATGTTGTACAAGCAGGTTTGCACAAACAATACCGTCCCCGCCGTTGTTTCCCTTGCCAACAAGTATAAGAATATTTTTTAGTTTGGTTTTATAGTTTATAAATTCCGCAAGCCTTGTGCCTGCCGTCTGCATAAGAACAGCAAGGTCACCCGCCCTTCTTTCACATTCAAGCATATATTCAACACTTATAATATTAGGCTTTTCGCCATTTTCCGGAAAACTTTTCAAATATTTATCTCGGTCATAAATCATATTTTTTTGCACACCTCTTTTTATTTTAAATTTTTTTAGTATTTCCCCACCACAAGCGGGGAAATACACAAGATTTTTTGAAATATTTTAGTCGGTGGAATGGGTTGCAAGAATATCTTTCCATTTATAATAAAATTGTTCAAATTCGCCCTTGTCCAGAGCCTCTCTTATTTTTTCCATAAGAGTATTATAAAAATATAAATTGTGTGCAACCGCAAGGCGACCGGCAAGCTGTTCATCTGCTTTAAAAAGGTGCCTTACATATGCTCTTGAAAAATTCTTACAAGCAGGACAACCGCAGGTTTCATCAATCGGTCTTGTGTCCAGTTCATAGCATTTTTTCTTCATGTGCATAATTCCATGCCATGTGAAAAGGGTTGCATGACGTGCGTTTCTGCTCGGCATAACGCAGTCAAAGAAATCAATTCCACGGTAAACCGCCTCAAGAATGTTTTGTGGAGTGCCAACCCCCATAAGATATCGTGGTTTGTCTTTTGGCATAAGCGGTTCAACATGTTCAATAACATCATACATAACCTCAGCAGGCTCACCAACAGCAAGACCGCCAATAGCATATCCGTCACAATCCAAATCCCTAATCTGTTTCATATGTTCCATTCTAAGGTCGTTAAAAGTACAGCCTTGATTTATCCCAAAAAGCATTTGGTTTTTATTAATTGTTTCGGGTAAACTGTTAAGTCTTGCCATTTCCTGCTTGCATCTTTTTAACCAACGTGTGGTTCTCTCACAACTGTTTTTAGAATATTCGTAGGTAGACGGATTTTCAACACATTCATCAAAAGCCATTGCAATTGTAGACGCAAGGTGGGATTGAATTTGCATACTTTCTTCCGGCCCCATAAAAATTTTATGTCCGTCAAGATGTGAATTAAAATAAACACCCTCCTCTTTAATCTTTCTTAAAGACGAAAGCGAAAACACCTGAAATCCGCCACTGTCGGTAAGAATAGGTTTGTGCCAGTTCATAAATTTGTGAAGTCCACCCAATTTATAGATAACCTCATCGGTTGGTCTTAAATGCAGGTGATATGTATTGCAAAGTTCCACCTGACATTTTAAATCCTTTTCAAGGTCGATTGACGAAATACCGCCTTTTATTGCCGCCGCCGTTCCAACGTTCATAAAAACAGGGGTTTGAATTACCCCATGAACCGTATGAAATTCACCACGTCTTGCGTTTCCTTCTTGTTTTAAAAGTTTAAACATATTTCCACTCATTTCTTTTAGATTTTTAATTATAAGTATACAATAATTATAGCATATTTTTTAATACTTGTCAATATTTTTTTAGTTATTTTCGCAAAAATAGGGTTAGGGAAATTAATTTCTATAAAAAAATCCGCCTGCATAACGCAAGCGGAAATAATCTTTTATTGTTTGTTTTCAAAAACATTCGGCTTTTTGCTTAAATAAATGCAATATACAATAGCAAAAACAATTGTTGTTATTATGTATGTATACTGACCGGCAGGATTTTCAGCCGAAAACTTTGAAAAAACGTCAATCAAGCCATGAACTGCAACACATATCCAGATACAGCCGGATTTATAAAATACAAATGTAAAAATAAATCCCATTGCAACAGCAAAAAATATCTGCATAACCGTTTCAATGTTCGTTTGACCGGCGAAAAAATTAAAGATATGACCTATACCAAAGGTTACTGCCGAAATTCCAATTGCCACAGGTGCAGACCTTCTTTTCAGAATAGCTCTAAACAGAAAACCACGGAATATCACTTCTTCAACAAAACCTATAAGCAACATGGAAACAACCGCAAAAACCTGCAAAATACCATTGTAGTGTATCTTAAATCCGCCCCATAAATTTCCGGTTGTCAGGATAAATAAAGGTATAAAAAACCAGTAATCCTTTGCTTTTCCTTTCCATTTTCCAAAACCGTATTTTTCTTCAAGATGATTATATTTTACAAAAACAAATATACCAACTGCAATCAACGCAAGTGCAACAAGCATTACTACGCTCTCATCACCAAGTTCGCCCCTTATTGGAATGGTCACTGCAGTATATAAAATTATCCAAAGCAGAGCAAACCAAAGTTGGTTCTTTTTATATAATTTATTCACTTCAAATCCTCCTTTACCGACAATACTGCCGCATTATAAGCACGCTCCAGATGCAAAGACACAAGTTTTTCATCAAATTCCAATGAGTTGTTGGCAATAATGCTTGCATATCCATGAACAAACAAAGCAACAATCAAAAACGCTTCTTTTGTCTGTTCCATACTCATTTGCATTGAATTTTGCATTACAGAAACAACAGGTTTTAATTCCTCCGAATTTATCATTTCAAGCAGATTGTTTTCCTTAGCATATCCCGACTGAAAAAGAAAACAAAACAGATTAGGTTCTTGTATGGCAAAACGAATATAATTAAGTCCTATTCCAAGCATAATATCCTCTTTTTCAAAATCAACATTCATAAGATATTCCGAATGAAATCTATCTGATTTTTCATAGACAGTTTTTTTGATTTCTTCAATAGTTTTGAAATAATACATAACCGGCTGAGTTGAACACTTAAGTTTTTTAGCCACGGTACGGGCGTTAATATTCTCCGCACCCTCGTTTCTTGCAATGTCAAATGCTGCGTCTATAATCATCTCTTTTGTAATTTTTGCCTTTGGAGGCATTTAAAATCACCTCATTCTTTGTATAATCATTGTTATATAACATTGGTTATATTATATCATAAATCTAATTGTTTGTCAAGCGAATAAAAAAAAGTTCACACAATATTTAAATTTAAAGCAATAACAAACGGCTCTGCCACAAGGCAAAGCCGTTAATATTACTTAGATTCAGTTTCAGATTCTGTTGTATCTTCAGTTTTAGATTCGGAATTGGACTCAACTTTGGATTCTGCTTTAGATTCGTTTTTCGTCTCGGTGGACAAAAGACCCTGCATAAAGCCGTCAATTTCGGTGCAACATACATCACCGCCGATAAGTTTTCCGTCAAAAATCATAAGGCTAAGTTGTATATTTTTCTCATGCTGAGGATAATTTTTAACCTCATATGTATACACTTCAACTTCCTTTCCGCAATATTTTTCAAGGTCAAAACCTTGAGTTTTCATAAGCTGGTTATACTCTTTATAGACATCATTAAACTGCTTTGGAATGGTTACTTTTTTGTAATCACTATATTTTTCAGCAACCTGCCAACCAAGTTTTGAGATAAACTCCTGTCTTGACGGTTCATCAGTAAGGGTAAATTCAATGGAAACCCCCTGTGTTTCGGAGGATTTAGCCACCTTTTGCCCCGCAAAAACAACCAATGCAATCATTCCCACCAAAACTAATAGTATCAAAAAGGCACAAAGTTTCGGACGTTTGATTTTAAAAGTCTTAACTACCATAATATCTCCTGCTTTCAAAATTTATTTGTGTTATATAGATATGCACCTGTCCTAAAGATTATGACAAGTTTTACAGTAATTTAAACTGCACAATATAAAAGCTTTCGTTTTGTGCAAAATGTAGATAAACAAGCAAATTGTCAAAAAAATTATAATCAGCATTGACAAATAAATTAAAATGTGATATAATATATTTTAAGGTGAGCCGAAAAGATTTGTTCTATCGGCAAACCGAAAACTGTTTTTCTTACCGAAAGATTTTTTTCTGACGGAAAAGGCTTTACATTAATAGCATAAATAATATTAATATAAACTGTCTTTAGCCCTGCCGTCAAACAGGGCTATTTTTTATACCACATTATAAAGGAGTGAAACAATGAACCGAACGGCACTTATAGGAATAATGGTGCAGGATAAAGCTTCCTCGGCAGAAATAAACAAGATTTTCAGCCAGTACAACCAATATATTATTGGAAGAATGGGCGTTCCAAATGCGGGCGAAGAAAATTTAAATGTAATAAGCATTGTTATCAATGCCCCTGCCGATATAATAAGCACGGTCAGCGGAAAGCTTGGTCAGCTTAAGGGGGTCAGCTCCAAAACAATATATGCAAAACAAAAGGAGGAGTAAATATAAAAGAATTAATAGACAAGCTTTATAAAACAACCAATTTATCCAAGGGGGAATATATACAGCTTATAAATAATTATAAAAATTCAGAAATTTGTGAGCATCTGTTTGAAAAATCAAGAGAGGTAAGAGAAAAATATTATGGTAAAGAGGTTTTTGTAAGAGGTCTTGTCGAATTTACCAACTATTGCAAAAATGATTGTTTATATTGTGGAATACGCAAAAGCAATTTAAATGCAATCCGTTATAGGTTAAGCAAGCAGGATATTCTTGAATGTTGCAAAGAGGGCTATAATTTAGGCTTTAGAACCTTTGTTTTGCAGGGCGGAGAGGATTTATATTTTACTGACGAAAAAATTTGCGATATAGTAAGCAGTATAAAAAAATTATATCCCGATTGTGCCATAACCCTATCAATAGGAGAAAAAAGCTATGACAGCTATAAAAGCTATTTTGACGCAGGAGCAGACAGATATTTGCTAAGGCACGAAACCGCAAACCCTGCTCACTATGCAAAACTCCACCCCGAAAATCTTTCAGCCGAAAACCGCAAACAATGCCTTTATAATCTAAAAGAAATCGGCTATGCGGTCGGTACTGGATTTATGGTAGGTTCACCGTTTCAAACTGCCGAAAATCTTGCAGAAGATATGCTTTTTATAAAACAACTACAACCACATATGGTTGGTATAGGTCCTTTTATTTCTCATAAAGACACACCATTTGCAAAAGAAAAATCGGGAAATTTAGAACTAACCCTATTTATGTTGGGGCTTATACGGCTATCACTTCCCAATGTGCTTTTGCCTGCCACCACGGCACTTGGCACAATCCACCCAAACGGCAGGGAAAAAGGAATACTTGCAGGAGCAAATGTTGTTATGCCGAACCTATCGCCAGTTGATGTACGCAAAAAATATATGCTTTATGACAATAAAATTTGCACTGGAGATGAATCCGCACAATGCCGAAACTGTCTTGAAAGACGTATGCAGTCGATAGGATATAAAATAGTAACCGACCGTGGCGACCCAAAAGAATTATAAAAATAAATTTAAAGGAGAAAAAATTATGTATAATCCTAAATCATTAAAAGCAGAAGAATTTATCGACAATCAGGAAATACTCGATACCCTCGAATATGCCGAACAGAACAAACACAACCGTGAACTTATAGAGCAGATACTTGAAAAGGCAAAGCCACGCAAAACCGCAAGAGGGGTTGAATGTTCGGGACTTAGCCACCGTGAGGCAAGCGTCCTGCTCGCTTGCGATATTCCCGAAATGACCGAAAAAATGTACAGCCTTGCAAAGGAAATAAAGCAGGCTTTTTATGGCAACCGAATTGTTATGTTTGCCCCTCTGTATTTATCCAATTATTGTGTTAATCAATGTGTTTATTGCCCTTATCATCACCAAAACAAGCATATCGCAAGAAAAAAACTCACCCAAGAGGAGGTAGCAAAAGAGGTTATCGCACTTCAGGATATGGGACATAAGCGACTGGCAATTGAGGCAGGAGAAGACCCAGTAAACAACCCAATTGAATATATTTTAGAGTGCATTAAAACTATTTATTCAATCAAGCACAAAAACGGAGCAATTCGCCGTGTTAATGTAAATATAGCCGCAACAACCGTTGAAAACTACCGCAAACTTAAAGATGCAGGAATTGGAACATATATTCTCTTTCAAGAAACCTACCACAAAGAAAGCTATGAAAAACTTCACCCAGCAGGTCCAAAACATAACTATGCTTACCACACCGAGGCAATGGATAGAGCCATGGAGGGCAGTATTGATGATGTTGGACTTGGCGTTCTTTTCGGCTTGGAGCTTTATAAATATGAATTTGCGGGATTGCTTATGCACGCAGAACATCTTGAGGCGGTTCATGGGGTTGGACCTCATACAATAAGTGTTCCCAGAATAAAGCGTGCGGACGATATCGACCCGACCGTTTTTGACAATGGAATTGATGATGATACTTTTGCAAAGATTATTGCCTGCATTAGAATTGCCGTGCCTTATACGGGTATGATTGTTTCCACCCGTGAGAGTGAAGCCTGTCGAAACAAGGTTATAAGCCTTGGAATTTCGCAAATTTCGGGAGCATCAAGAACTTCGGTAGGTGGCTATGCAGGCTATACGGCAGAGGAAAGACCCCACGACACAGAACAGTTTGACGTATCCGACCAACGTTCGCTCGATGAGGTTGTAAGATGGCTTATGGAACTTGGATATATTCCATCATTCTGTACCGCTTGTTACCGTGAGGGCAGAACCGGCGATAGATTTATGAGCCTTTGCAAAACTGGGCAGATTCAAAACTGCTGTCACCCCAACGCACTTATGACCCTTAAAGAATTTTTAGAAGATTACGCTTCCCCCGAAACGGTTGAGATTGGCGAAAAGCTTATCAAACAGGAACTTGAAAAAATCCCAAATCCAACCGCAAGAAAGAAAGCCACAGAATATATTGAAAATATTCATGAGGGCAAAAGAGATTTTAGATTTTAAAGGAGCAAAGCGTATGAGTTTAAATTCCACCCCCTCCGCCGACCGTGTTCATATTGGAATTTTTGGTAGGAGAAATTCGGGCAAATCCAGCCTTATTAATGCACTGACTGGGCAAAATTTATCAATCGTTTCTAAAACGCTCGGCACAACCACCGACCCCGTTTCAAAGGCAATGGAAATTTTGCCTTTGGGAGCGGTAGTTGTTATAGACACAGCAGGTCTGGACGACACCGGAACACTTGGCAAAATGCGTATTCAAAAAACCTATCAGGTGCTTAACAAAACAGATATTGCCGTGCTGGTTGTCGATGCAAATGTTGGAATGACCGAACAAGATAACAATATTTTGGATAAAATAAAAGCCAAAAATATCCCCTATATTATAGCTTATAATAAAGCTGATTTGCTGAAAAATCGTCCAGATTTAGGGGAAAATAAAATATATGTAAGCTCGACTACAAAGGAAAATATAAACAAGCTTAAAGACCTCCTCGCAAGCCTTGTTCCACAAGAAAAAGAGCAGTATCCTATAATTTCTGACAAAATTAAACCTAATGATTTTGTGGTGCTTGTAGTACCAATTGATAAAGCAGCCCCAAAGGGCAGGCTTATTCTCCCCCAACAACAGACAATAAGAGAATTGTTGGAGGCAGGAGCAACATCAATTGTTTGCAGAGAAACCGAACTTGAACAAACCCTTAAAGACATTGGCAAAAAACCAAAGGTTGTTATAACCGATTCGCAGGCTTTTAAAATGGTTGCGAAAATTGTGCCAAAGGATATTTTGCTTACCTCTTTTTCTATTTTGTTTGCAAGGCGAAAGGGAAATTTAAAGCTTGCAATTGACGGAGCAAAAAAATTAAATAGCCTAAAAAATGGCGATAAAATATTAATTTCGGAGGGTTGCACCCACCATAGACAATGCGGAGATATTGGCACGCAAAAACTCCCTGCCCTTATCCGAAAATTTACAGGCAAAGACTTTGAATTTGAATTTTCCAGTGGAACGGAATTTCCGAGCGAACTTGAAAAATATTCACTTGTTATCCATTGTGGGGGCTGTATGCTTAATGAGCGTGAAATGAAATATAGAATAAAATGTGCTATGGATAAAAATATTCCCATAACCAATTATGGCATAGCTATTGCCTATATGAACGGAATTTTAGAGAGAAGCATTGAAATTTTCCCCGAGCTTGCAAAATAACAAAAAATTTGTTCCCCCACCACAAGGTGGGGGAACTATTTATTCTGCCTTTTTTTCGGAATTTACAAGGTAAATTCCCAAACAACAAATAACAAGAGCAAGTATATTTTTAAGGCTAAGCACACTGCCCTCTTTTAATAAAATTGCCGAAAGTATGACACCAAACACAGGATTTAAAAAGCCAAACACGGCAACTTTTGAAACTGGATTATATTTAAGGAGAACGCTCCAAAGCGAATAGGCACAAGCAGAAATAAAAGCCAAAAATAATAATACAAATATCCCCTTAATGCTTATAGTTTCTATTCTTCCGCCAAAAGCAAAACCACAAATCATCATAATAAGCCCGCCCAACATAAATTGATAACCGCTTAAAATGGTCGGACTAAAACGCAACGAAAGTTTTTTCATAAACACGGTGGAAAAAGCATAGGAAATGCAGGATATAAAAATAAATAAATCCCCAACAGTAAAACTAAAAGCAGATTTTCCGCCCATATTCACAAGCACAACCCCAAATATTCCAACACAACACCCTATAATTTTTGCCATGCTTATTTTTTCCTGCTTAAAGATAAACACAGAAATTATAAGTGCCGCAAACACACTAAAACTCTCCACAATAGAGGCTTTAACGCCACTTGTTCGGGCAAGTCCCAAATAAAAAAACAAATATTGAATTACAGTTTGAAAAAGGCATAGAATTAAAATATTCTTGCCCGAATTTTTTTGTGGCAGGACTATTTTTTTATTTTTAACACTTAAAAATAAAACGCACAAAATCCCCGCAATAAAAAATCTTATTCCTGCAAACAAAATAATACTCATGCTGTCCGAAGTGTCTATTTTAAATAAATTATAACCGATTTTAATAAGAGGGAAAGCACTCCCCCACAAAAGGCAACAAAGGGTTGCCAAAAGAGCCACAACAATTCCCTTTTGCATTATATTTTTTTGCAATAAAATTCACTCCTAACAAAAATTTTTAGTTTTGCTACAAAAAAACTCCCCCGCTAAAAGCGGGGAAATTTGTTCTATAACAATAATATTAATTGTTTTTTTATTTCCAATAAGTTAAGATTATAATATTATTAAATTTGCACAGAATAATTCGGTGCTTCCTTGGTTATCGAAATGTCGTGCGGGTGCGACTCCTTAAGCCCAGCACCTGTAATTCTTACAAATTTAGCTTTTTCGTGGAGCTGTTCAATTGTACCACAACCACAATATCCCATACCTGCACGAATACCACCGCAAAGCTGGAAGATTGTGTCGGAAACAAGACCCTTATAAGGTACACGACCCTCAACGCCCTCTGGAACAAGCTTTTTAGCGTCAGATTGGAAATATCTGTCCTTAGAGCCGTTAGCCATAGCACCAAGGCTACCCATTCCACGGTAAACCTTAAAGCTTCTGCCCTGATAAATTTCCATTTCGCCAGGGGCCTCGTCACAGCCTGCAAGGAGCGAACCAAGCATAACGGTGTTTGCACCAGCTGCAAGAGCCTTAACAATATCTCCAGAATATTTAATTCCGCCGTCAGCAATAACAGGGATACCATATTTAGAGGCAACGCAAGCAACATCATAAACAGCGGTAATCTGAGGAACACCAATACCTGCAACAATTCTTGTTGTACAGATAGAGCCAGGTCCAATACCAACCTTGACGCAATCAGCACCCGCCTGAATAAGAGCCTCAGCAGCCTCAGCAGTTGCAATATTGCCTGCAATAATCTGTGCATCAGGATATTTATTTTTAATCTTCTTTACACATTCAATAATATTCTTAGAATGACCATGAGCGGAATCAAGAGTAAGTACGTCAACCTGAGCATCAAGCAAAGCACCTGCACGGTCAAGAACATCAGCAGTAACGCCGATAGCAGCACCACAAAGAAGTCTGCCCTTTTCATCTCTTGCCGAATTAGGATACTGAACCGATTTTTCAATATCTTTAATTGTAATAAGACCCTTAAGCATACCGCTTTCGTCAACAAGAGGAAGTTTTTCAATCTTGTGTTGCATAAGAATTTTCTTTGCACCCTCAAGATTAGTGCCAACGGGGGCAGTAATAAGATTGTCTTTAGTCATAACGTCCTTAATAGGGGTGTTATAGTCGGTAATAAAGCGTAAATCTCTGTTTGTAAGTATTCCAACAAGCTTTCCGTTATTATCAACAATAGGAACACCACTAATTTTATATTTGCCCATAAGTTCATCAGCCTGCGAAACCTTTTTGTCGGCTGTAAGGGAGAAAGGATTTACAATAACGCCATTTTCCGAACGCTTTACCTTGTCGACCTCCTCAACCTGCTTGTCAATCGACATATTCTTGTGAATAATACCGATACAGCCTTCACGAGCGATAGCAATAGCCATTTTGGATTCGGTTACGGTGTCCATAGCCGAGGTAAGGATAGGTGTGTTAAGTCTTATTTTTTTGGTAAGCTGAGTTCCAAGCGATACCATGTTTGGTGTAACACTTGATTCTGCGGGAATAAGAAGAACATCATCAAAAGTAAGACCTTCTTTTCCAAATTTGCTGTTAATATCCGTATCTAACATAAAGAGCCTCCTATAACACATTTTTTGATACTGAAATTCTGCTTTGATTTAAAAACACAAATTCGGTTGTTATAATAAACTTATAATTAACAACCGATAGTTTAAAAAGATAGCAGAATATATTTATTTTTAATATTATACTACATTTTTCGGTATTTGTCAACTATTTTTTTTAATAAATTTTAAAGTTTAGAATTTATTTATAATATTCATTTTTACCAAACAATTTTATTTTCTTGTTATATAGCATTAAAATTGCTTAAAAAAATGTTTTTGTAAGACCAAATTGCCATTATTGTAGCAACAAAAGTTCTAAAAATTAGTTTTTGTTGATTTGTATCAAAAGCGGTAAAACATCACAAAAAACCATAATATATTTCACCTATATTATGCAAAAAGACATAAATTCAGTTTTTACTTGCTTATTCTGCAATTTTGTGATAAAATTATATATATAAATTTAAAATTATGGGAGAGCTTAAAATGACCTTTACAAGTCTGTTTTTTATACTAATAATTTTTCCGTTTTTTCTGATATTCAACCTTTTCGACCATTCAGCGGAATATAAAAACATGATACTTATAATTACAAGTCTTTTGTTTTTTGCATGGGGAAAACCTATAATCTGTCTTGTTATGCTACTAAGCTTTGTTTTAGATTTTATTTTGGGAATATTATGCCAAAAAAAATACCCTCGGTCTATAAAAATTATTGCTCTGCTTGCCGATTTAATTTTTAATATAGGATTTTATTTTGCGGTTAATTTTACGGATTTTTCGCAGAATTTCAAAACAGGAAACAATCTGCTGTTCCCATTGTTTTCGGCGATTTATTTTACAAGGGGGTTTCTTTATGTTTATAGTATATTTTGTGATGATACAAAGGCAGAAAAAAATATATTTTGCCTTATGACCTATGCAATTAATTTTCAGCTTTTAAACCCTGCAATGTTTATAGAATACAAAGACATCGCCCAACAGATAAGACAGCGTAAAACCGATATAAGCAGGATAAAGCAGGGCATTTTTGTTATAATATTTGGCCTTTCCAAATGTGTAATTTTAGCAAACACAATGCAGATTGTTTATAGCTATGCTAAAGATGGCTATATTTTGGATATGCTTATAAAAAGTCTTGCAATGCTTGCGGGAATATATTTTTATCTAAGCGGAATTGCAGATATATCAAGCGGAATCGGTTTAACAACCGGTTTTAAATACTCTAAAACTTTTAATACTCTTAAAAAAATTCCAAAGATAATATTTTGTTTTTTTGCAATGCTTTTTATTTTTATTCAGGACAATTTTTTTGATAAATATATAAATTCTTTAAAATCCTACTTTGTTTATCACAATATTATATCTGCTAAAATGCTAAATGGAATTAAACTAAACCTGCTCATCTGCCTGTTTATTATTATATATTTTATAGTCTGCAACAAAATCAAAAGGTTTGCAGTTGATTTTTTTGAAAAGCTGGAAAACAAAAGTGAAAAAACCTTTGCAATATCCAAAACAATTCAAATTATAGCAATGGCGATTTTATTTTTTGTTTGTATTGTTATAATGTCGCAAGGAGGAATTTTGGCATGAATGAAGATGAAATAAACCAACTTCTTAAAGAAAAACCAAAACCAGAACCAGTCACCAACCCATTTTTTAATAATGTTTTCAACAATATTAAAACAAAAGAGTTGAAAAACCGTTGGGATATTATTTCTATATCTGTTTTGGGGATTATGCTTGTTTTGTTTTCGATAGTTTTTATAATATTTTCGGATACCCAAGCCAACGAAAACAAACCCAACAAACAAAATATCATTTCAGGCAACTATACAAAAATTGTTTATCAAAACTATACAGAAAATATTGCAAAAAACAATATATTTAAAAATTTCCTGCATAATACAAACGAATGTTTAAAAGTTATAAATTCGCTGGGAGCATACAAAGCCGATTTTATATATGCTCCAAAAAATGACGAATATCAGCTTTACTATCCCAACAGAGAAACAAACACGGTAGAAAGTTCTAAAACCGAAAGTTCTCAGCCAATGCAGGAGGTAAAGAAAGGTGAAATCCTTGACGCTGACAGCCAAGAGGATTTTAAAATTGATATTAATAATGAAAATATGCTCACAACCACAACTACAACAATATCCGAAACCTCACAGGAGGAAAGCTCGGTGCAGGAGCAAACAACAACCATAGCAATTTCTGCCCCAAATGTTACAGTAACCACCCCACCGCAAGAAACAACCGAAGTTCCAGAGGTTGACCAAAGCGAAAGTATATCAGAACCGCCAATTGAAGGCAGTAACGAACCAATAGAAACAAAAGAAAATCCACCCGAAATTAGCAATGCACAGGAGGGAAGTGAGGAAAACCATGAGGAGAATTAAAAATATAACCAAATATGAGGACGGAAAACATTTTTTATCCATGAGCCTTTATCTTAAAAAAAGGTTTGGTTGCAAGGTTTATAAAGTGCCACTTAATATTGGTTGCAGTTGCCCCAACCGTGACGGAACAAAGGGAATTGGTGGCTGCATCTACTGTTCGGCAGATTTAAGCGGAGATTTTATTATTGAAAAACAAGAGGATATAGCGGTTCAGTATAATTCAACAGTTGAAAAAATGTCGGCAAAATGGGGAGAAAATGCAAAGTGTATAGCCTATTTTCAGTCGGGAACAAACACCTATGGCAATCAAGAATTTATAAAAAAACAGATTGAAAGAGCAAGCAATTTTGAAAATTGTGTCGGTGTGTCAATCGGCACAAGGGCGGATTGCCTTTGTGATGATGTGATTGAATTTTTAAGCAATATTTCCAAAAAAACCTATCTTACAGTTGAACTGGGATTGCAGACGGTTAATGACCAAACGGGAAAGCTTATAAACAGATGTATGGATTATAGCGAATTTCTTAAAGGCTATAACAAATTAAAACAAAAAGGAATTAATATTTGTGTGCATATAATAAACGGCTTGCCATATGAAACCAAAGAGGATATGTTAAAAACAGCAATGGAAGTAAACAAGCTTAAGCCACATTGTGTCAAAATTCATATGCTAAATATACTTAAAAATACCGAAATGGCAAGATTATATTTAGAGGAAAAATTTCCGCTTTTAAGCCTTGAGGAATATATTGAAATTGTTTGTGAGCAACTTAGATTGCTTGATGAAAATATTATAATAGGCAGGCTTACCGGTGACGGCAAAAAAGAGGATACCCTCGCTCCTCTTTGGACAATAAAAAAAATTGATGTGCTTAATGGTATAGATAAATATATGATAAAAAATAATATCTTTTCGGGGGATAAAACAAATATTTTTTAGAAATGAGGAATTTTTTATGAAACAACCTAAAATGATTTTGTTTGATTATGGCGGAACTTTAATTTACGAACCGAATTTTTCGCCGTTTAATGGCAACAAAGCAATATATCCATATATATCAGAAAATCCAAACAATATTAGTTTGGAAGAATTTAGCGAGTATTTGCTGAACCTGTTTGATGAAATTCGTGCCTTGCGTGGAGAGTTTATTGAAATACATGAATATCATTTTTTAAAATATGTTTTGGAGCATTTTAATATAAAATTGTCTGTGCCTATTGAGCAGGCTGAATGGATTATATGCAATGGTGTTTCAAGTGGTTGCATGATACCAAATGCTGATAAGATGCTTGCTAATTTGCGTCAAAATAATATACGAACTGGAATTATAAGCAATTTGTGTTGGTCGGGCAAAGCTCTTACCAAAAGGCTTAATCAATTTTTCCCAAAACATGAGTTTGAATTTGTTATAACCTCAAGTGAATATATTTTCCGCAAACCAAGTCCAAAAATTTTTGACATTGCAATGCGTAAATCTGGGTTTTCAGCTGACGAAATATGGTATTGTGGAAATGATATAGCGGTGGATATTTTAGGTGCATATAATGCAGAAATGTTCCCCGTGTTTTATGATAACAAAAATATTCCAAACGATATACATAGCAAAAATGACCCATATAGAGATAAAATAAATTTTGAACATCTGCATATTACAGATTGGAATGAATTGCAATTTGCGTTGTCAAAAAAATAATATCTTTTCGGGGGATAAAACATAGAAAAAATATTTTTTTCCCCTTGACAAAATAGGTAAGTTGTGATATAATTTAATTAATAATTATTAAAGATACTAACAGCATCAATCTTTTAGGGTATCTGCATCAAACGGAGATGAAATTTTTAAAATTTGTGGGTTCAATTCCCATCAGATAAGAATAGTATCTTGATTTATAAAAAAACATAAGGAGATTTTTTATTATGGCAAAGATAGTTTATACAAAAAATGCCCCCGATGCAATTGGACCCTATTCTCAGGCGGTTGTAACTGGTAATTTAGTTTTTACTTCCGGTCAAATTGCAATAAACCCTGCAAGTGGCAACGTTGAAGTGGATACAATTGAAGGTCAGACCGAACAAATCTGCAAGAATTTAACAGAGGTTCTTAAAGAGGCTGGCTCATCAATGGAAAAGGTTGTTAAAACCGTTTGTTTCCTTGCCGATATGGGCGACTTTGCAAAGTTTAATGAAGTTTATGGAAAATATTTCATCTCAAAGCCTGCACGTTCTTGTGTTGCGGTAAAAACACTCCCCAAAAATGTTCTTGCTGAAGTAGAGGTTATAGCAGAGATTTCATATACGGAGGAAAAAATGAATATAATTTTATACTCAAATAAAATTGATGAATATTTAAAGCATGACAATGTGATTGATTATAATAACGAATCTATTATAGAGTTAGCTGATAAATTATTTCAAAAGGCAGATAATGAACTTGATTTCATTAAAAAAGCTTATGAATTTGTTAGAGATAATATTTCACATTCGGCAGATATAAACGAAGATACTATTACTTGTGCGGCATCAGAAGTGCTAAAAGCAGGTCATGGAATTTGTTTTGCTAAATCTCACTTGTTAGCAGCATTATTACGCTGTAAAGATGTTCCAGCAGGCTTTTGTTATCAAAAATTAATTTTAGATGATGAAACAGCACCTATTCTGGTTTACCATGGGCTAAATGGTGTGTATATTAAAGATTGCAAAAAATGGATAAGGCTTGATGCACGAGGAAATAAAACAGGAGTGAATGCACAGTTTTCAATAGAATTGGAACAGCTTGCTTTTCCAATACGCCCGAACATGGGAGAAGTTGACAGCTTTATAGTATATCCTGCACCTGATATAAAGATTTTGGAAAAATTGCAAGAAAGTAAGACAAGAACAAAACTTTGGGATAATCTCCCCACTGAACTTGAATATAACAAATAACATCAAATTCCAGTTTGTCGCTGGCTTGTGCATCTAAAATTAAATATATTTTCTTACTATCACTTTCCGACAGCAAGCTAAAGTCCGTACAATTGGATTTAATGTATAAAGATGAACTTTCACTCCCTAAGTCTGAGTTAATTGCAAAGAATCTATTTTTATGTGATGACAGGCGGGAAAATTACTATCTTGTTTTATTAGAGAAAAACAAAAGGATTGACTTAAAACTTTTGAGAAAATATCTCGGTTCCCGTCGTTTGACCTTTGCAAAAGATGAAGATTTGAAAGATGTTCTTGGTCTGAACAAGGGGATGATTACACCGTTCGGGGTATGGAATGATTCTGCAAACAGGGTTAAAGTGTTTATTGATATTATTTTTTTAGATAAGGAAGTCGGCGTTCATCCGAATGATAATACTGCAACAATATGGCTAAATGCGGAAATCTTGCTACATATGATTCAGCAGAAAGGAAATACAGCAGATTGGATTGAAATATAGCCTTAAAGCTCGGTTTTTATAAACAAAAATTTATAATGAAAGGAATGGATTGGTTTTGGAAATAAGAAATTTGCCCGAAAATACAGCGCAACAAAGTAACTCCTTTTTCGGTACAGAAAAAGTTTGGAAGCTACTTATGCGGTTGGCTCCCCCGGTTATGCTGGCGCAGCTTATACAGGCTCTTTATAATATTGTTGACAGTTATTTTATCGGGCAGTATTCAAAAGACGGGCTTGCAGCCTTATCTGTTATATTTCCGATCCAACTGCTTATAAGCGCACTCGCTATCGGTACGGGCGTAGGAGTTAATACGCTGATGTCAAAATACTATGGGCAGTTGCAGGAGTCAGAAGCAAAAGAGACAGCGGGAGTTGGATTTTTTCTCTCCGTTGTCTCTTGGGCGGTATTTGCACTCGTTTCTTGCAGCGTTATGAAAATATATACGGAAATTTCGCTTGGTACGCCACAGGCACAGGATTATGCCTGTACTTATGGCAGAATTGTCTGCGGTTTCAGCTTTGGAATATTTCTTGAAAGTAATTGGACAAAAATATTGCAGTCCAAAGGGGATATGAAAACTCCGATGGCTGCACAGGTTATTGGCGCAATAACAAATATTGTTTTTGACTGGCTTTTGATATTTGGAATAGGTATCTTTCCGGAGCTTGGCGTTGCGGGTGCTGCAATTGCAACAGTGATAGGACAAATTTTCGCAGCAATTATTACCGGAATAAAAGGTTTTCATAAAGTTCCGGTTCTTTCAAAAATCTGCAAATATGTAAAACCAATTTATAAAGCGGGCATTCCCAATATTGTTATGAATGCGTTGTGTACCATATACATTGTAGCATTGAATTTAATTTTAGTTTCTTTTTCAGATGAAGCGGTAACGGTGCTTGGGCTTTATTATAAACTGCAAATGTTTTGCCTGATTCCGGTTATGGGGCTTACTACCTGCATTGTACCAATATTAAGCTATAATTATGCCGCTGGAAAAAACGAGCGCTGCAAGTCGATTTTATGGGAAGCGGTGGCTATATCCGCTGTTTGTATGGCTGTTGGTACATTGGCATTTGAAATTATACCTTTGCCGCTTCTGCGGATTTTTGCGGCGGATCAACCAGTTATTTTGAAAATTGGAGTGATAGCATTAAGGATTATCGGAATCAGTTTTATACCAATCTCTGTTTCTTTGGTAATGCCTACTTATTTTCAGGCAATCGGTATGGGTGGGCAAAGTATTGCCCTTACTGTTCTGCGGCAGATTGGATTGCTGATACCGTTGGCTTGGATATTTTCGCATATCGGTCTTAATTATGTGTGGCTTGCTTTTCCAATTACAGAAATAATAACAGCTATTGTTGGATTTATTCTTTACAAAAAATTCCCTATGAAAAATAAACAGTTTATTTAAAGGAAATTTTAACCTGCAAGAACTGTCCATATAAAATTAAAAAGTGAACATTCTTTATGGGTATTTTTAATAACTATAAAGAAACAACAGCTTTAATATATATTTACTTGACAAATCAAGTTATATGTGATATAATAAATACATTAAAAAATATTTAAACACGTTGACCGAGAGAGTAGCAAGGCAGGGCTTTTTTTCAGAGAACGGTTGCAATAGCTGAAAGCAACTGTAAAAAGCCGTTTTGTGAAGTTCACTTGCGAGTGGTTTTGTTTAAAGCAATGTTTGTGAGTAGACAAAAACGTAAAGCTGCGTTAAAGCGAGGGGAATGTTTGTTCCTATCAAAATAGGTGGTTGGCTTTAATGCTCTTGTCCTGTTTTGGACAAGGGCATTTATTATTTTTAAATTTATTAAAAAGGAGTAGCATTTTTTATGAAAGACGCTTTAGAGAAAATTCAACGTCTGGTGGACGAAAAAATTTCAGAGGTCAGACAGCAAAAAGAAATTGAGGATATAAGAATTAAATTCTTGGGCAAAAAAGGCGAACTTACCGCTATTTTAAAACAGATGGGTAAGCTTTCTGCTGAAGAACGTCCTGTTATCGGTCAGCTTGCAAACAAGGTAAGAAGCCATATCGAGGAGGCTATTGCAAGCAAAGCCGAAGAAATTAAAAATGCCGAAAAAGAACGTAAGCTTAAAGAGGAAACCATTGACGTTACCCTCCCTGGAAAAGCTCCAAAGGTCGGCAAAGCTCACCCTCTTAATTTTGTATTAAGAGAGGTCGAAGAAGTATTTTTAGGAATGGGATTTGATATTGTGGAAGGTCCAGAGGTTGAAACCGACCATTATTGTTTTGAGGCACTTAATATGCCCCCTCACCACCCCGCAAGAGATACACAGGATACTTTCTATATCAATGACAATGTATTGCTTAGAACACAAACTTCCAGCGTGCAGATAAGAATAATGGAGAACAGAAAACCTCCTATTAGAATTATTTCCCCCGGAAGAGTTTATCGTTCGGACGCTGTGGACGCTACCCATTCACCGCTTTTCCATCAGATTGAGGGACTTGTTATTGATAAAGGTGTGACAATGGCAGATTTGAAAGGAACGCTTGAACTGCTTATGCAAAGACTTTACGGTAAAGATTGCAAAATCAGATTAAGACCCCACCATTTCCCCTATACAGAGCCGTCTGCCGAAGTTGACATTATGTGCTTTAACTGTGGCGGTAAAGGTTGCCCAATGTGCAAAAACGAAGGATATATTGAACTTTTGGGTTCGGGAATGGTTCACCCTAAAGTCCTTGAGGGTTGCGGAATTGACCCTGAGGTTTATTCGGGCTTTGCATTTGGCATGGGTCTTGAAAGAATAACAATGGGAAGATATAATATTAACGATATGCGTCTTTTATATGAAAATGATGTAAGATTTTTGGAGCAATTCTAATGAGCCAGTATACTATAATTGGCGGAGTAAACGGAGTGGGCAAAAGTAGCCTTACGGGAGTGCTACTTAGCGAAAACAATAATAATCTTGGTATTGTAATAGATACTGATAAAATAGCTGTTGACATGAACGGCGATAAAATAAAGGCAGGAAAAGTTGCAATAAAAAAAATTAATGAATGTTTTGAAAAGGGAATAAGTTTTACTCAAGAAACCACCCTTTCGGGTGTAAGAACCATAAGAACCATTAAAAAGGCTATTTCTTTAGGATATAGAATAGTTATGTATTATGTTGCTGTGGATTCCTGCGAAGAAAGTATCTTAAGAATTTCTAATCGTGTAAGAAAAGGCGGTCACAATATACCGACAGAAGATGTTGAAAGACGATATGAAAAAAGGTTTGAAAATCTTTGTAGTGTAATGCAATATTGTGATGAGGTATATTTTTTTGACAACGAAAATGGCTTTGTAAAATCCGCCGAATATCGTAACGGCAAAATAATTTTGCTTACCGAAAACCCGCCTAAATGGCTTTGCGAATTAAAATTATATATAAATAATACGGAGGAAATATAAATGGATTTATCAATGAGATGGCTGTCGGATTATGTTGACTGCGATATGCCAATAAAAGATTTCTGTTCGGCAATGACCCTTTCGGGTTCAAAGGTCGAAAAATATACAGTAGAGGGTGAAGAAATTTCCAATGTTGTTGTGGGAAAACTTCTTGAAATTAAACCTCACCCCGATTCCGACCACCTGCTTATCTGTCAGGTTGATGTCGGACAGGACGAGCCTGTTCAAATTGTAACCGGTGCAGCTAATGTTCATGAGGGAGCTTTCGTTCCTGCTGCTCTACACAATTCAACCCTGCCCAATGGTGTTAAAATCAAAAAGGGCAAGTTAAGAGGCGTTCCCTCAAATGGTATGCTTTGTTCAATTGGTGAACTTAATCTTACAAAAAATGATTTTCCTTATGCACAAGAGGACGGAATTTTCCTGCTTGGCGATGATTGCGACAGAACGGTTGGTTTGGATATTAAAAAGGCTGTTGGACTTGATGATACTTGTGTTGAATTTGAAATTACTTCCAACCGCCCCGATTGCATGAGTGTTATCGGTCTTGCAAGGGAAACCCACGCAACTTTTAACAAACCACTTAATATTAAAACCCCCGAATTTGTCGGCACAGATGACAATACAAACAACTATGTCAAGGCGGAAATTCAAAACAACACACTCTGTTCAAGATATATGTGTGGGGTTGTTAAGAATGTAAAAATTCAGCCCTCCCCACGTTGGCTTAGAGAAAGACTGCGTTCAAGTGGTGTTCGCCCTATAAACAATTTTGTTGATATTACCAACTATGTAATGCTTGAATACGGTCAGCCAATGCACGCTTTTGATTTAAAATATGTTGAGGGCGGAGAAATTAATGTTAGAAACGCTAAAGCAGGCGAAAAAATCACAACCCTTGACGGCGAAGAAAGAGAGCTTTCAAGCGAAATGCTTGTTATTGCCGACAGCAAAAAGCCAATTGCCGTTGCCGGAGTAATGGGTGGAGAATATTCGGGAATTATGGACGACACAACCACGGTTGTTTTTGAATCGGCTATGTTTGACGGTGCGTCAGTAAGAACCACCGCCAAAAAGCTTGGAATGAGAACAGAAAGCTCGTCAAGATATGAAAAGGGACTTGACCCAACAAGTTGTGAAATCTGCCTTAAAAGAGCATTTGAACTTGTAGAGCTTTTGGGAGCAGGCGAAGTTTGCGGTAGCTATATTGATTGCTATCCCAAAAAGGCAGAAATTAGAACCGCTCCTTTTGATGCCGATTGGAACAATAAATTTTTGGGAACAAACATTCCAGAGCAACAGCAGATTGAATATTTAAACCGCCTTGAAATTAAGGTTGAAAATGGCGTTGCTTATTCGCCTTATTATAGAATTGACCTTGAGGTTAAGGCGGATATTGCCGAGGAAGTCGCAAGACTTTATGACTATAACAATATAGACAACACTATTAT
This sequence comes from uncultured Clostridia bacterium, assembly GCA_947631445.1. Classification (GTDB taxonomy): domain Bacteria; phylum Bacillota; class Clostridia; order Oscillospirales; family Ruminococcaceae; genus CANRLN01. The sequence continues at coordinate 26,101 of CANRLN010000004.1, read as the reverse complement.
AAGAGGTGTTGCACAAGCAAGACTTACCCCAAAACAGAAATTTGAAAGAACGATAAGCGATGTTTGCATTGGTCTTGGACTTGATGAAATTACAACATTCAGCTTTGTTTCACCTAAAAACTTTGATAAAATTAATCTTTCGGAAAATTCAAAGCTTAGAAACACCGTAAAAATTACAAATCCTCTTGGCGAAGATACAAGCGTTATGCGTACAACAATTCTTCCGTCAATGTGTGAAGTGCTTGCAAGAAACTATTCTTTCCGAAATATGCAGGTAGGACTTTTTGAACTTGGCAATGAATACATTCCCGTTGAGGGGGCAGTTTTGCCGATTGAACCCGAAAGACTTTGTATCGGAATGTATGACGCACAGGGCGAAATTGATTTCTTCAGCCTTAAGGGTGCTGTGGAGCGTCTGCTCGACCGCCTTGGGGTTGAGGACTATGAAATTACCCGTGCCGACGAAGACTGTGGATTTGATGAATATCACAGTTTCCACCCCGGCAGAGTTGCCGTTATTGTTAAAGACAATGCAGTTCTTGGAATTTTGGGTGAATTGCACCCAACAGTGCTTGAAAATTACGGTATTGGTACAAGAGCCTATGTGGCAAAGCTTAATGTTCATGATTTAATGGCAAATGCAGTAACACAAAAGACATACAAGCCACTTCCAAAATTCCCCGCTTCCACAAGAGATTTGTCGCTTGTTATTGATGAACAAGTGCCGGTTGCAAACATTGAAAAGGCAATCCGCAAGGGAATTGGCGATATTCTTGAAAGCGTTACCCTGTTTGATATTTATCAGGGCAAGCAGATTGAGGCAGGCAAAAAGTCGGTTTCCTATGCAATAGTAATGCGAAAGAGCGACAGCACCCTCACCGATGAGCAGGCTGACAAGGCAATGAACAAAGCCCTTAAAGAACTTGAACAAATCGGTGCAAAAATCAGAAGTTAAAAATTATATTTTTAAACATAAAAAATCCTCTTTGCCGAGTTTGGCAAAGAGGATAATTTATTATTCAACATTTTCTGCCGGAGCAGGTTCGGGGGTTGGTTCAGGTGTTGGAGATGGTGCAGGAGTTGTTTGTGGGGGAGGGGTTGTGGTCTGTGGAGGAGGTGTTGTAGTTTCGGGAGGCGGTGTGGTAGTTTCTGGAGGTGGTGTAGTAGTTTCTGGGGGTGGCGTAGTAGTTTCTGGGGGTGGTGTGGTTGTATTCTGTTCTTGACTTTGGGTTGTTTGCTCCTGCTTTTTGGTTTCGGTTTTTGGAGTTGTCGTGGTGGTGTTAGATGTCCATGAAGCAGTTGTGGTTGTGGTATCTATATTAACGCTACTATCCTTTTTGCTGTTCTTATCAGCCTTTTTAGGTTCTTCCTTAAGTTCGCCAAGGTTTATAACACCCCATCTACCGTCCTTTTTAACCCAGCCACGACCGTTATAAATGGGTCGTGCCTGCTCAAATTCGCCGATTGGGACAACCTCTTGACCTCTTGAATTATAATATCCTGCTCGACCGTCACGGATAATAGGCACAAATTCGCCATTAAACAAATAAGGGTGCAGGTCAATATCATTATCCATAATTGAGCCGTTATAGCTTGAAGCAATTCCGTCACAATTAAAATCAATAAGAACATCTCCATTTATTGTAAGGTATCCCCATTTACCGTCTTTTTTAAGGCAGATTCCAGTAGAACCCGCACTTTTGAAAGCAGGGCAATAAGCATCGGCATATTCAATCGGAGCGACAAGCTTTCCCTCTTTGTAAACTCCGTACATATTGGAAACCGAATCAATCTTAGCGACAATCTCTTTTTTATCGCCGTCCTGCTCATGTTCTTCAAAAGTAATGTTTGCCGACTGAACAACCACAGCTTTTTTGTCGGTATATTTCTGAGGATTAGAACCGTCCGCTTTTACTGCATATACTTCCTTTTTTTCCTCACTATAATAATATCTTGTTTGGTCGTTTTCATGCTCTGTAAATTTAGAAATCGGCTGAAGCGAATCGGTAAGGGTGCAGGTTTTGGAGTATTTCTCCTTGGAATTTTCGTCCGTATTGCGATTAAACAGAACGACCTCTCCGCACCAGCAAAGAAAATAATCATCATATTCCGCCTGAACTATTTTGTTTCCCTTATAGTCCATAAATCCATATTTGCCATCGTCTTTATAAACAACGCATTTTTTATAGGCAATATTTTCGGTTTTGTCGGGGTTGACCTGCCCGCCGTCAAACACAATTATATTGTCTGCGTCAATAGTAGGCTCAATAAGCCATTTGTAGGGCAGATTTTCCGCCTTTGAATCCTCCTGCGATGATAAATTGACCTTTGGAATTTCAATATCGTCATCAGTTTGATTGTTCATCAGGTTACAGCCACCCAAAGCCACCATTGCCGTGCAAACAGTCAATACACTCAATACTTTAAGTATTTTCTTCATTTTTTCCTCCAAATATATTTTTTATTATTTATCCGCCAATGGCAGAAAAACAACTCAAAAATTCGTTATAAAAATTTTATAACATTACCTGTTCAAATAATTTTACTATATAATTATTATATATATTATATACTATTTTAATGAAAAAGTAAATAGAAAAATAATTAATTTTTCTTGAAAGTATTACTTTTTATAATTATTTTTTTCACAAATTCCCTCAAGCTGACATTTTTCGCAGTTTGTTTTTCGTGCAGTGCAGGTTTCCCTGCCGAAAATAACCAGTCTGTGACAAAACATTGATGCTTTTTCCATTGGTAGAATTTTTCTAAGCTCCATTTCAACCTTGTAGGGTTCTTTTTCGTTTGTCAAACCCAAACGATAGCATATTCTGATACAATGGGTGTCGGTTACAACCGCAGGTTTGCCGAAAACGTCCCCCATAATAAGATTAGCAGTTTTTCGTCCGATTCCCGAAAGGGAGGTAAGCTGTTCAAGGGTATCGGGAAGCTTTCCGCCGAAATTATTTTTAATTTGACTGCACATTTCAATAATACTCTTTGCCTTGGTTTTATAAAGCCCACAGGGTTTTATAATATTTTCAATATCCTCTAAATTTGCCTCTGCAAATTCATCAATAGATTTATATTTTTCAAAAAGCTCTTTTGTTACAATATTAACCCTTGCATCGGTGCATTGTGCCGAAAGCCTTGTTGCAATAAGCAGTTCATAAGGGTGTTTGTATTTAAGCGAACATTCAGCATCGGGGTAAACACCCTCTAAAATTTCAACGGCTTTTTCCGCTCTTTCTTTTTTGGTCAAAAAAATCACCTCTTTAAATTAATTTTTAAAACAAGGGACTGTTGCCTATCAACAGCCCCTTTGCTATATTTATATTTTTTATCCACAGGAAGTACAATATCCGGGAGTGTTGGAATCTTTATAATATCCCTTAGATTTGTTTTTGCACTTGTCGGTAGCAAGAAGTCCACTCTTGGTGCAATATTCAGCCTCAACAACCGAATCCGGTTTTTGAAATTCCTTGTTTTCCTCGTTCTTTGCAATATCTCCGAAAATATTTTTCCATATCTTAGCGATATTATTATATTTGTTGGTAGGAATAGTTTCAAGGTCGTCATAACCAATCCAAACGCCCGAAACATAATCGGGGGTAAGTCCAACAAACTGAAGGTTCTGCCATTCCTGAGAAGTACCGGTTTTTCCGACAACCTCAACACCGTTTACCTTAGCTTGTTTACCTGTTCCGTTGTCATTGTTTACAACCTCATACATCATTCGGTTTACAACATATGCAGAGTTTTCAGCAATTGCTTGCGAATAAGCATAGTTGTGGTCATAAACGCTTGCTCCCGAATAGTCGGTAATTCTTGAAATATAGGTTCGGTCATAGAATTTACCGCCATTTCCGAAAATCTGATAAGCCGAAACAAGTTCGTCAAGATAGGTTCCTTTGGTCATACCACCAACCGTCATTGGCGAATAGTCCGCATCAAGTGGGGAAAGGGTCATCTTCAATTTATCCTGTAAGAACACATAGGAAGCGTCCGGTGTCATCTGTTCAATAAGCTGTGCGGGGCAGGTGTTAAGCGAACGCATCAACATATACCATGTTGGATAATAATTATATGACCAGTTGGAAGTACCTCCAACCTCTGAATAGTTTACAGGCCATTTTTTGTCTTTAGTTCCGTCGCCATTTTCATCAATCATAATTGGTTCGTCTTTAAATAGGGTTGACCATGTGCAAACATCATTATCAATAGCTGGTGCATAGGAAGCAATTGGCTTTATGCACGAACCGGGAGAACGCTGTGAATTGGTTGCAATGTTCCAGCCCATAGAAACGGTTTTTTCGTCACGACCTCCGCAAACCGCCTTAACATTTCCTTGATAGTCAAGACAGATAAAAGCGGAAAGCAGGTCGTCCTGCGAAAGATTATAAGCCTGAAAAGTTTTAGGGTCTTTAAATTTCTTATCCACCTTATCCTGCATATCAACATCAATTGTAAGATAGATATTATACCCACCGCTTGTAAGTTTTTCCTTTGCCGAATCGGTATCCACGTCATAGTTTTCGCTTAAGATATTAATAGCCTGCTTGTAAGCCTCATCGGTAAAGTAGGTTGTAATACCCTCGTTTATAGCCTTTTCGTCCTTGTCGTATTGGTCAACACTTGTGTATTTAATATCACAGGTTACATTAAGTTTTTCTTTTATAGCTTCGTCATATTCTTCCGGAGTGATAGCACCGTTATTACGCATATGCCTTAAAGTATAGTCACGTCTTTTAAAATTATTTTCCTCTTTTGAGGGGTTGTTTGCGGTAGGAGAATTGGTCATTCCGGCAAGAGCGGCACATTCAGCAAGCGAAAGTTCGGAAACGTCCTTACCAAAATAATAGTTAGCCGCCGCCTGAACCCCGATAATATTATACTTACCGTCACCCAGCGGAACAATGTTTAAATAACACTCTAAAATATCATCTTTCAGATAAGATTGTTCCATATCTATGGCGGTAAAAATTTCACGGATTTTTCGGTTAATTCCCGAAATACCGGAAGCGTCCGAATCGCCGGTTATATTTTTTATAGTCTGCTGTGTGATGGTAGAACCGCCCTGCTTGCTATCATAAAAGTGCAAAAACATATTAGCAAAGGACGCCATTGTTCGTTTGAAGTCAACACCCTCGTGCGAATAAAATCTTTCGTCCTCGGTGTAGATATAAGCGTCACGGAGGGTTTCGGGAATATCCTCAAAATCCGTCCATTTCATGGTTGTTCCGGTTGGAACAATTTTATAATAAAGTACCCATTCATCCTCATCTCCGCCGGGGGTATACTTAGGATTTTTAGCAAAAAAGCGGGTTGCATAGTTCATTTCAGCGTCCTCAAGCAGCACGGTTGAAGATGAGTCCGCAAAATTCATAACATAAATGGTAAGGGCTGTTGCAAAGATTGTGCAGGTGATAATACATATCAGTATAATAGATAAAAAGGTAATGCCAACGCCTCTTAAAACAGCCACTGCCGGAGATGCTTTTTTATTAGTTTTAGTTTTTCTGTTTGTGTTGCCCTTTCTTCTCTTTTGTTCCATTTTTTTAATACGCCTTTCGTAAAAAATAAAAACACACAAAAAGGAGCATAAAGGCACAACGTTATTTTTTGCACCCTGTCTGCCCCCGTTTAATTACTTGAATTTATTTAGCAAAAACTGATGTTATCAAATTATTCTTCTGTTTCGTCGCTGTCTTCAAGCAAAGCTCTCATAGAAAGACCTATTCTTCTTGTGTCATAGTCAATGCTGATAATAGCAGCTTCAACCTCTTGACCTTCTTTAAGAATATCCGAAACATTTTCAACGTGCTGATTAGCAATCTGAGAAATGTGGATAAGACCGTCAACACCGTCAATAATCTGAGCAAAAGCACCAAATTCAGCAATAGAAACAATCTTTGCCTTTACAACCTGACCTTTCTGGTAATTAGCCTTAAAGTTTTCCCATGGGTCATCTTCAGATTTCTTTGCAATAAGGGCGATTTTGCCGTTTTCCTTGTCAATATCCTTAACAGTAACCTCAATCTTATCGCCAACGCTTACAATTTCGCTGGGAAGTCTGAATCTCTTCCAGGAAAGGTCGTCACGTCTTACAAGACCGTCAACACCGCCAATATCAACAAAGATACCATAGTAGTTGGAATTGCTCTTTACAACACCTTCGATAACGTCGCCAACCTTAATCTTATCGAAAATTTCATTTTTCTTTTCAGCAAGGACCTGACGGATAGAACCAACAGCCTTGTTCTTAGCTTCGTTAATTTCGATAAGCTTAAATTCAACCTCGGTTTTGAGAAGGTCGTTAAGGTTGCCATTGCGTCTTACGCCCGACTGGGAGGCAGGAATAAACACTCTTACGCCGTTTGCAACAACAATAAGACCTGCACCATTCTTTACAACCTCTGCAACATTGCCCTTAACAACTGCATTTTCTTCCATAGCTTTAACAAGCTTTTCAAAGCCTGCTCTTGCATCAACCTTTTTCTTGGAAAGCTTTACAATACCTTCCATATCGCTGGTCGAAAGAACAATCAAAGGAATAACATCGCCCTTGGAAACAATGTCAGAAGCCTTTTTAGAAGTGTCATCTGTAAGTTCAGAAAGGGTAACAATACCGGTGTGTTTAGTACCAATATCAACAATTACCTCATCATTAGCTGTAATATCTACAACTGTACCATCTACCTTCTTTCCTACATGTATTTTTTTGAGTGTTTTTTCGAGTTCACTTGCAAAATCAAACTCTTCAATTTTTTCGCTCATAATTTTATTAACCTCCTTAATTATGTATGCTGGAGTCGATGCTCCCGCAGAAATGCCAACCGATTCCGCACCGCAAAAGTTAATTGCAGAAAGCTCAGAAGCATTTTCTATCAAAAAACAATTGCAAAATTCATCACATATTGTTTTAAGCTTGTGTGTATTTGAACTATGCCTACCGCCAACGATAAGCATAATATCAACATTCTTTGCTATTTGTGCCGCCTCATTCTGGCGTTTGCTGGTTGCGTCACAAATTGTATTGTATATTGTAACGTTTTTCAGATTTTCCTCCAAAACCTCACGGCATTTCTGCCATATATGTGTGTTAAAAGTAGTCTGAGAAACAACTGTCACATCTAAATTTTTGTCTATTTTATTAATGATTTCGGCAAGTTCGCTTTCGTCCGCAAAGACATAAACAGCCTTTCCACCGCAATAATGCCCAACAATTCCTTCAACCTCTGGATGGGTTTTATCTCCCGCAACCAGAAGTATATTGTTTTTTTCTGCCGCATTCATGGCTATTTTGTGTATACGTTTAACAAAAGTACAGGTAGCGTCGATAACCTCCGCTCCGGTTGCCACAAGCTGGTCATAAACCGCTTTGGTAACGCCATGCGAACGGATAATAACCGTCTGGTCGCTTTTCGCCTCGTTCGGATTATCAATTTGTACAACGCCTTTGGAAGCCAAATCGTCCACAACATTCTGATTGTGAATTATAGGGCCGAGGGTCGCAACCTTTTTGCCGTTGTCAAGCTGATTATAAACTATTTTGACCGCACGGTCAACACCGAAACAAAATCCCGCTGTTTTAGCAACAACAATATTATTCATACACATCAATCCACCAATTCAGTAATATCCTGCATTATTCTATGCTTAAGAATTTTTATATTCTGAGGGCTTGTGTCACAAACGCCTATTTCCTTAAGGGCAATCGGTTTACCATATCTTACTGTAACCTTCGACCGGAATTTAAGTTTGCTTCCCTCAAAGGATATTCCCACAGGAATAACAGGAACTTGAGCCGCCGCCGCAATAAGTGCAACACCGCTTTTGCCCTTGCCGACCTTGCCATTTTTAGAGCGTGTACCTTCAGGAAAAACAAGAAGGTTTCTGCCCATTTCAAGTTTAGAAAGAGAAATATCAATTATTTCGGTATCACCCTTTCCCCTCTCAACAGGAAAAGCCCCAAAGAATTTTATAATAAACTTAAAAAGCGGATTTCCCTCAAAAAGTTCTTTTTTTGCCATAAAGCTAAAAGGCACTTTAACCCCGATAGAAATAATAATTGGGTCGGCATAGCTTCGATGATTAGAAGCGTATATAACACCACCATGTTTAGGGCAATTTTCTTTTCCCTCAACCTTAAGATTATAATAACCATGGTATATAGCAATAATAACAATTCTAAGCAGGTCGAACAGAAATTGTCTTATAAAAGAAATTTTGCCTATTTTAAAATTTTCTTTCAGCTGATAGATTTCATGTGAAGATTTTTTTTTTTAGTTTTTTCGTCTACTATTTGGTATATAGCATCAACAACCTGCCCTTTGGAAAGATTGGTCGAATCAATTTCTATGGCGTCCTGTGCCTTTTTAAGGGGAGAAACGTCACGGTGAATATCATCATAATCACGCTTTTCAATCAGTCTTAGTATTTCATCATAATCAGCATTAGGGTCGGTAGCCTTAAGTTCTTCAAACCTGCGTCTGGCTCTTTCCTGTGCCGAAGCGGTAAGAAATATTTTAACCTGTGCATCTGGAAGAATAACCGTTCCAATATCTCTACCGTCCATTATAACATCATTTTCCTGTGCTATATTTTTTTGTAAAGATAGTAAAAATTCTCTTACAGCAGGATAACCCGAAACTTTAGAAGCCGCCATTGAAACTTCATTGGTTCGTATGCTGTCGCTTACGTCCTGCTCGCCAACAAAAACCCTTTGCCCCTGCTCAGTATGTTTAAAGCTAAGTTTTAAAGACTCAAGATTTTTTTCAACATCATCAGGATTTTGAATATCCACATTATTTTGAACCATATACAATGCTACGGCACGATACAAAGCACCGGTATCCACATAAATAAAAGCAAGTTTTTGTGCAAGTTCTTTAGAGATACTGGATTTTCCCGCTCCGCTTGGACCGTCTATTGCAATATTAATGCTCATTTCAAAAATGCTCCTCGATTAAAATTACTGTACTTGACACAAAGTAGCCTAAATTTGAATATAATCATAGCTAACTTATGTATCAAGTTTTATTATACCACCATTTTTTAAAAAAGTCAAGAGTTTTTAAAATTTTTTTTTATCTTCGTCAATTTATACAATTTTCCCATTTACTAATTGTCTTAATTGACATTTGCAATTAACAATTAGTAACCAATAATTATTAATTTGCGTAATTTTTTTCGCCTATAGCTTGACAAAATATTCATAATGTGTTATACTAAAGTATAGCTGAAAATTATATATAATTTTTGCACCTAAATTTTTAAAATTATTTTTGAAAGGATTGTTTAAAAAATGTTAGACATAAAATTTTTAAGAGCAAACCCTGAAATCGTTAAAGAAAATATCAAGAAAAAATTTCAGGACGAAAAACTTCCACTGGTTGATGAGGTAATCAAGCTTGACGAGGAATGCAGAGCCACACAAGGAAAGTGTGATGAACTTAGAAACAAGCGTAAAACTTTAAGCAAGCAGATTGACGGACTTGATAAAAAAGGTCAAACTGAGGAGGCTGAAGCAGTCAAGCAGGAAGTTCAGGCTATTAAGGGCGAACTTAACGAACTTGCAAAAAAAGAAAGCGAACTTAAGGCAAAAGTCCGTGAGATAATGCTTGTTATTCCTAATATTATTGATGAGAGCGTTCCCGTGGGCAAGGACGACAGCGAAAATGTTGAGGTTAAGCGTTTTGGCGAACCTGCTGTTCCAGATTTTGAAGTGCCTTATCATGTTGACATTATGGAAAAACTTAACGGCGTTGATATTGATTCAGCAAGAGAAACAAGTGGTCAAGGATTTTACTATCTTATGGGGGATATTGCAAGACTTCATTCGGCAATTCTTTCCTATGCAAGAGATTTTATGATTGACAAGGGCTTTACCTATTTTATTCCTCCTTATATGATTCGCTCAAACGTTGTAACCGGTGTTATGAGTTTTGCCGAAATGGAAGGAATGATGTATAAAATAGAGGGCGAAGATTTGTATCTTATCGGCACAAGCGAACATTCCATGATTGGAAGATTTATTGACAAGATTGTTCCTGAAGCAAAACTTCCTCAAACCCTTACCAGCTATTCACCTTGCTTTAGAAAAGAGGTCGGAGCTCACGGCATTGAAGAAAGAGGAGTTTACAGAATACACCAGTTTGAAAAACAAGAAATGGTTGTTGTCTGCAAGCCAGAAGAAAGCATGGATTGGTTTCATAAACTTTATTCTTATACCGTTGAACTTTTCCGTTCGCTTGACATTCCAGTAAGAACCCTTGAATGTTGTTCGGGCGACCTTGCCGACCTTAAGGTTAAGAGCATTGACGTTGAGGCATGGAGTCCACGCCAGAAAAAGTATTTTGAGGTTGGAAGTTGTTCAAACCTTGGAGATGCACAGGCAAGAAGACTTAACATTCGTATTAAAGGTTCAAACGGCAAAAAATATCTTCCGCACACCCTTAACAATACTGTTGTTGCTCCTCCACGTATGCTTATTGCATTTTTGGAGAATAATCTTAATGCAGACGGTAGTGTAAACATTCCAAAGCCTCTCAGAATGTATATGGGTGGTAAGGAAATTATTAAACCCGAATAATAAAAATTAAAATACAAAAATTGTTTCCCCCACCGAGTGGTGGGGGAAACATAAATATATGGAGAAAAAATAATGAATACTATATATACTGTAACCCTCAATCCTGCTCTTGACTACACAATTCATTGTGATGAGATTGTAATGGGTCAGGTGAATCGAACCAACTATGAACAGTTTTTTGCAGGTGGCAAGGGTATAAACATTTCACTTGTGCTTAAAACTTTTGATATTCCGACAACCGCAATGGGTTTTGTGGGCGGTTTTACCGGTGACGAGGTTGTAAGACAGCTTGAAAACAGTGGAATCTGCACCAACTTTTTTCGCACAAACGGCGGTCTTACACGAATTAATGTTAAACTTAAAGAAAAGCAGGAAACCGAAATAAACGCAGGTGGACCTATTGTAACCGAAGAAGAAGTAAAAAGGCTTAAAAATCAGCTTAATGCAATTGGAAGTAATGATTTTTTGGTGCTTGCGGGAAGTATTCCAAAATGTATGCCAACGGATATTTATATGCAGATTATGCAGCAGCTTGAGGACAAGCATATAAAAATTGCAGTAGATGCAGAGGGCGAAAAGCTTACTTCTGTTTTAAAATATCATCCGTTTATAATCAAGCCAAATCATCATGAACTCGGTGCAATATTTGGTGAAAATATAACCACCAAAAAAACAGCACTAAAATATGCCAAAAAATTAGTAGAAATGGGTGCTTGTAATGTTATTATTTCAATGGCGGGGGACGGAGCAATTTTTGTAAATGATAATATTTCGCTTGTGGCAACTGCCCCCAAAGGCAGGGTTAAAAATTCGGTTGGTGCGGGCGATTCCATGCTTGCGGGATTTTTGGCAGGAGTTTATAAGCAAATGCCAATTGAAGAATGTTTTAAACTATCAGTAGCCACCGGCTCAGCGGCTGCCTTTTCGGGAAATCTCGGCTCGTATGAAAATGCCCAAAAATTGCTTGAACAGTTTGAAATAAAAATAATTAATAGTTATTAAAAATTGGATAAAAGCGTTGTTACTATATATTTTCCTGACACAGGCAGGGAAATACATAAGATTTTTTTAATAATTTTATAAAAATAATTTTGGGGCAACGCAAATCAACCAGTTTTAGTTATTAATGTTTTTTTGTTGACAGCATTTTATATTCTATGTATTCCTGCTCCATCTGACCGGAAATTTTACCCGCAAGCAAAAGCAGACAGGAAGAATTTATTATCATCATAAAACCATTGAAAATATCTGCAATTCCCCAAACAGCCTGCATACTAAGAAAACAGCTTGCACAAGCAACAGCAGAATATAAAATCCCGTAAAGTCCAACAAACCTGCCTTTAAAAATATATTTCCAGCCGATAAGACCAATACAATACCAGCCACTGACACTAACCAGTGCAAACAAAATAATACAGATATAAATAAAATAATATCCAAACTTTCCGAGATGATTTTCAAAGGCTGTCGCAAGCATTTTCATCGGGGGAAGGTTTGAATCTATCCTGTCGCATACAACAGCCATAAAAGTAAACATGGTGACAGCGAACGTATCAAAAAAACTTTCGATAACCGCCCATATTCCCTGAGTGGCACAAGGCTTGCCCTCACAGCATTGGGAGTGAACGCTAACCGTTGAACCAAGACCACATTCGGTAGAGAATATCCCACGCCTTACACCAACACTTATTGCCGTGCCAACAACTCCGCCTCCTAAAGATTTTAGCCCAAAAGCCTGTTTAAAACAAATTAATATGCTTTCGCCCAAATTATGCGAACAAGCAATTATGTAAATACAACCGGCAAGAAATCCAACCGATAGCAGAGGCACAAGAACGCTTGCAAAGTTAAAAACCCCCTTAATTCCAAAAACGGTAAGAAAAAGCATTATTCCAAGTATTATTCCTGCCGTTAAAAATTTTGAAATTCTACATTCATAAGCAGACCCAGCAATTGTGTTGACCTGAACCGAATTGCCCATTCCGAGCGATGAAAAAACCGTAAGAACAGCATATATTGTTGCCATAAAAGGAGAAATTTCTTTTATATATCCCATTGCACCACATATTTTGTTTTTACCAAAATATTTTGCACCCAGAATATTTTCGCAAAAACAAAGGCTTGCACAAACTATGCTTGCAATACACATATAAACAAGCGAACCTGCTCCGCCTATGCTATATGCACACACACTTCCTATAACCGAACCTGTTCCGATTGTCGAACCAATGGAGGTAAAAAATGTTTTAATTTGGGACTGGCTATTAATATTATTATTATTTTTATAATTTAAAAAATATTTAAGACCAGATGGCATAAAAAACCTGTACATTTTTGATTTAAAAAATAATATGACTGAAATAATAAGCATATATATAACCATTGGTGTCGACCATAAAAAATTGCTTACAGAATTTATTATATTCATATTAATATCCTTTCTTTAATATTAATTTGCTATAAAATATTAATATTCAGGTTGTACACATTTTATGATTTAAAATTAATAATATAATAAGGAGATGAAATTTTGAAAAAATATTGCCCCTGTTATCAGGCTCTTAATTTTATACGTCTTTTTATGACCCTTGCTTCTTTTGTGCTTAACTATCTTTCGCTTAAATTTTTAAGTTTCAATATAGTTTTAATGTGGTGTTTTATTGCCCTTTTTTGGTCGGCAACAATATTTCTTGGCTTTATATATCTTCCGATTTATTTTTCAAACACCTACTATGGCATCTCTAAAACCTTTATAACCAAAAAGAGTGGAGTTTTTTATATTTCCAAACAGACAATGAGAAGCCAATCAATGGCATTTTTAACGGCGATTGTTCCGCCTTTTGGAAAATATACCGGCTGTAATATGCTTATCGTCCATGCAATGGGTGGAAATATTATAATGGTTTTTTTAAGCTATGAGGATATAAACGAAATTTCAGCCACCCTTGAAAAAGAAATAAAAAAACCCACCAAAATATAATAATTGTTAAAACTGAGGCTAAATTATTATGAAAAATGCAAAAAAGAAAACGGCAAGGGAAAGTTTAAAAGACTTTTTTGCCCATCGCCAGCACCCTATAAAAATTTTCGGATACACAACAAAATATTTCTATCTTCTGCTTATTCCTCTTGCAAAATATCTTATTGCGGTTAAGTTTGATATAAACAGCTGGTTGCGTGACCGCTGGGTTGACATTCTGACATTGCTTGTAATATTTGCCTATGCTACAATAAGATGGGCTTGCGTTAGCTTTAGTTACGAAAAAAATTTTTTAATTGCCAAAACAGGATTTTTTGGAATAAAGCGAACCAAAATATATTTTAACAAAATAACTTCGGCGTCGCTGGAAGAAAGTCTTTTTATGCGACTTATAAAAAGCTGTCGTATCTGTGTTGACACACCAGCTGGCGGAGATAAAAATTCAGATTTAAATTTAGTGCTTTCCAAAAAAAATGCGGAATTATTGTTTAATGCAATTTCAATTCATTCTAAAAAACATTCCTGCCCCTATCCCAAAACCCAGTATAAACAAAGAAAAATATATATGCTTATATTCTCTTTGCTTTTTTCCTCTACACTTTCGGGTGCAATTCTTTTTGCAAGCCTTTTTTACAAAGCCTCAAACTATCTTGGTCAATCGCTTGAAAACAAACTACTTGAGCAGTTTAGTACTATAACCTCCATGCTTTCAAAATATGTTCCAACCGCTGTTATGACCATTGCAGTTTTTATTGGCGGAGGCTGGATTATCTCTTTTGTAACCAACCTGCTCAACAACTGGAATTTCACCTGTTTCCGACGTGGCAAAAGCATTACTATAACCGGCGGAATACTAAGCAAACGCAAACATTTTATAAACGTTCAGAAGATAAACTACACGGATATGCAACAATCCCTGCTGATGAAAATATTTAAAATCTGTTCGGTTCGTATCCACTGCCCGGGGTTCGGAAAAAAGCGTTCGGAAATTGACGCACTCATTCCCATATCTACAATGGAAGATGTTAAAAACACAATGAAACTTCTGCTTTTTAACAGTCAAAGCAGCTACACCAAGCTTGCACCAAGCAAAAATCAAACCAAACGGTTTATATTTCTTCCCATTGTGCTTTTGATTGTACTGACGATTATTTCTGTTTTAAGAAAACTTTTACTTTCCAAATTCACCAACATAAATAACATTCTGCTTTATCTTATGGTTGTGCTTTTTATCCCTGCTGTATGGTTGCTTATAGTTAAAGCTACCAGCGTTTACTACACCGATATTGGATACAACGAAGGCAGAATAAGAATAAGATATAACTATATTTACACCTTTCATACAATCGAAACAGATGTCGAAAGAATAACCAAAGCTGAAATAACCCAGAATATATTCCAAGAAAAAGATAATGTCTGCACCCTCAAAATTTATACCCGTGCCGAAAACAACAAAATCCATTTTATAAGATTTCTTGACCTTAAAAAAACCGAAGATTTTTTAAAAAATAGCGGTCTTTGGGAATTATAGCAATAATATTAATCTGTTTGCCCTGCCTTAGGCGGGGCAAACAAAAATATTTTATTTTTAATCTTGATTTCTAATCTTGATTTTTAATCTTCACTTAAATTGATGGTTCACTCACTGTAAATTTGTAATATTTTAACTAAATTTATCGTTTAGGTTGATTTTTGGTGTAAAATGTGATATAATAATATCATAAACAAATTTTTTATATCAAAAAGAAAGGACGGATTGTAATGAAAGGATTTGTTAAAATTTTAGCAGCAGGTGTTGCCATTTCCCTTATTGGCTTTTCGGCTTTTGCCGAAGATTTTTCAAGCGACATTTCAGAAAACGTTTCCACAAGCAATGTTTCGGACGAAGAAAATTTTTCTCAGCTAAATTTTTCTTATGAAATTACAGAGATGGAAAACGGCGGATTATCCCTTTCGATTGATGCCACCGACCCGGAACGGTCAATCGACAGTAAGCCATGGATTGATAAAGCAGAACAGATAAAAGAAATTTTTATAAAAGGTGTAAGCAATATTCCAAGCGATACTTTTAAAGAATGTACAAACCTCAGCCAGATAACAATTTTTGACAGCGTTCAAGATATAGGCGAAAATGCCTTTGGACTTGACCAAAACGGAGAAAAAATAGTTGACCTTATTGTAATCTGCCAAAAGGGCAGCAAAGCTTACGAATATGCACAAAACCATGGGTTTGAAACGGTTATTATGTCGGCAGAGGGTGATATTCTAACCCCTTGGGAAATTCGTGCCGAGGAGGGAATTAACAATATTCCAAACGAAGCCGCTTACCCCGACTATACAACCACAGCCACAAGCCAGACAACCACCTCTTACATATACGAAACCAATGTTATTTCAACCGAAGTTGCAACCAAGGATAATTCAAACGGTTCAAAATCCAAAAACGGAGATACTGGTTCTTCTACTGCTGGAATTGCCCTTTGTGGCGTGTCACTTGCACTTGTTGCCCTTACCGCCAAAAGGAAATAAATAATGAATATAGAAAAATGTAATTTATGCCCCCGAAAATGCAATGTCGACCGAAAAAAGCAAAAGGGCTATTGCTCATCAGGCGACAAAATAAAAATTGCAAGATATTCTTTGCATATGTGGGAAGAACCCTGCCTAAGCGGAAACAGCGGAAGCGGTACGGTATTTTTCAGCGGTTGCAATTTAAAATGCTGTTTTTGCCAGAACCACGAAATTTCACAGGAGGGAAAAGGCTTTGAAATTTCCGTTTCACAGCTGGAGGATATTTTTCTTGAACTTCAGCAAAAGGGGGCGAACAATATAAACCTTGTCACCCCCACCCACTTTGTACCACAGATTATAAAAGCACTTGACAATATAAAAAACAAGCTTGAAATACCCGTTGCCTACAACTGCGGAGGTTATGAAAACCCTCAGACAATTGAAATGCTTAAAAATTATGTAGATATTTTTCTTCCCGACCTTAAATTTTATAGTGGCGAATTATCATTAAAATATCTTAATGCAAAGGATTATTTTGAAAAGGCTATAAAGTCAATTAAAAAAATGCAAAGTATCACAGGAAGTATAAAATTTGATAAAAATAATATACTAAAAAAGGGGACTATAATAAGACATCTTGTTATGCCCAGTTGCACGGGCGACAGCATTAATATATTAAAACGTTTAAGCAAAGAATTTGATTTATCAAAAGAAAATCCGGAAATACTGCTAAGCCTTATGTTTCAGTATTTTCCCTGCTTTAAGGCGGAAAATTTTGCAGAAATAAATCGCTGTGTTACCGACCAAGAATATACATATGTGCTTGAATATGTTGAAAAACTCGGTTTTGAGGGATATATACAGGAAAAAAACAAGGACGAAAGCGAATTTGTGCCAAAATTTTATTCTGATTATAATAAATTTCGTCTTGAAAATCCTTAAAATTTTTTGTAATTATTAAAATGTTAAAAATTTTATATTGACATTTTAAGAAAAAAGAGTTATAATAGACTTATAAACAAAATCAAAGATTGAAATAATTTATTTTTTATTAGGGGAGATGGTCGCTTTGATTAAAGCACTTGGTTCTAAGGTCATTATTGACTATGACAAAGACGCAATAGAATATTTTTCATATATAAAAGATTTGCTGGATACGGATATTGTTACAAAGATGAATAATTTCCGCCACCACTATTCAACAACCTGTTTGCAACATTGTATTAATGTTTCCTATTATAGCTATAAGATTTGCAAAAAACTGCATCTTGATTGCAGGTCTGCTGCAAGGGCTGGAATACTCCATGACCTATTTTTGTATGACTGGAGGGAACGCCACCGCCAAAAGGGCGAACTTCCGCACGGGTTTAACCACCCCAAAATTGCTCTGAAAAATGCAAAGGAAAACTTTGAACTTAACAAACGTGAAGAAGATATGATTTTAAAACATATGTGGCCACTCACACCGGCACTTCCACGATATAAAGAAACTTTTGTTATCATGCTGGTGGATAAATATGCCGCTATTCTCGAGCTTTCCATGTATCTTTATAAAAAATACTTCAGTTATGCCAAATAAAATTCGGACTGCCTTTTGCACAAGGCAGTCCTTTTTATATTATAGTCATTTTGTTTTTGTGTGCAAAATCTTTCTAAAGAGTTTAATTTTTTAATAGTTTTCAACCGTTTCAACAGTTCTTTCAACAATTTCAAACGAAAAAATGTTGAAAACTCAAATTTTTCAATAAAATAATGATACAATCAACAGATTAAAGATTGTTTTTCATTGCCACAAAATAATAAAACTGCCGTATCTTCAAAATTAGAAATACGGCAGTTTTTGTTATGTAATAATAATTATTATTATTTTACTGGGAAAATCCAACCAAATTCATCATCAATCTTGCCCCACTGAATACCTGTAAGGGTATCATAAAGCATCTGAGAAATTTCACCAATTTGGTTGTTGTTGATTGTCATAATCTTGTCGCCCCATTTAAGGTGACCAACAGGAGAAATAACAGCGGCTGTACCTGTTCCAAAAACTTCGTCAAGCTTGCCGTTGTCATAAGCATCAGCAATTTCCTGAATTGTAATACGACGTTCGGAAACCTTATAGCCTTTTTTCTTACAAATTTCAATAGCAGACTTTCTTGTAATTCCGGGGAGAACCGAACCGGTGAGTTCGGGAGTGATAACCTCGCCATCAATAACAAAGAAGATGTTCATTGAACCAACTTCTTCAACATACTTTCTTTCAACGCCATCAAGCCAAAGAACCTGCTCATAGTCCTGCTTGTGTGCTTCGTCTTGCCCTGCAAGAGAAATAGCATAGTTAGCGGCAGTCTTTGCAAAGCCTGTACCGCCTCTTACGGCTCTTACATAGTTCTTTTCAACATAAATCTTAACAGGGTTAAGACCGGTTGAATAGTAAGCACCAGACGGCGAAAGAATAATCATAAACATATAGTGGTCGGCAGGACGAACGCCAACATAAGGGTCGGTAGCAAAAATAAATGGTCGAATATAAAGAGAAGTACCCTCGGTGTGAGGAACCCAATCCTTTTCAATTTCAAGAAGTTTCATAAGTGCTTCAAGGCAATCCTGCTCGTTAAGTTCCGGAATAACCATTCTCTTTGCAGAAACATTCATTCTCTTGAAGTTTTCATCAGGGCGGAAAAGCTGAACAGAGCCGTCAGCAATACGATAAGCCTTAAGCCCCTCAAAAATTTCCTGTCCATAGTGCAGACACATTGCAGCAGGGGAAAGAGAAATTTCAGAATAAGGAACAATTCTTGCGTCATGCCAGCCCTCGCCGGTGTCATAGTTCATAACAAACATATGGTCGGTAAAAACATGACCAAATCCAAGGTTGGTTTCGTCGGTCGGCTTTTGTTTTAGTTCTTTTGCCAGTTCAATTTTGATGTTCATAAAATTTTTTCCTTCTTTCCGACAGCAATAAAATTGCCGTCTTTTGTACATACTTATATTATAATACTTTTTTTGGATTTTTTCAAGTATAATTTTAAAATAAATATACCAAAATATCAACAAATTTTTTAGTGATTTTGCAACGAAACAATAAAAATTCTTAAAAAATCTTAAAAATTTAGAACTCAAAAATTTAGAATAGGTCAATTGTGGCAAACCATATTATTTTTCTCACCATGGGCGGAGAAATACTATAAATAATATAAATATAATAAAAATTTGTGTATTTTTCACTTGACAAGATTTTTAGGTTGTGTTATAATTAGTATAGTAAATTTGCCTTTGGCAATTAGTTTATTATCGCTATAAGGCAAAGAATATATAATTATGAGGTGAATTTTAATGCTAACTCTTGACAAGGTCTATCACGCATCATTCGTTTTAAAAGAGGTTCTGCGACCCACAAACGTTATCGCCGCCCCCTACATTAATCCGGAGGCTGACGTTTTTTTAAAAACCGAAAATCTTCAGGTTACAGGTTCTTTTAAGGTAAGAGGTGCATACTACAAAATCTCTCAACTTTCCGATGAGGAAAAACAAAGAGGGGTTATAGCCTGCTCCGCTGGCAACCACGCCCAAGGTGTTGCCCTTGCCGCTGCAAAAAACAATATTAAATCGCTTATCTGCCTTCCGGACGGAGCTCCAATTTCAAAGGTTGAGGCAACCAAAAGTTATGGTGCTGAAATCTGTCTTGTAAAGGGCGTTTATGATGATGCTTACCAAAAGGCTTTACAACTCCGTGACGAAAAGGGATATACTTTTATTCACCCGTTTGATGATGAAAATGTTATTGCAGGTCAAGGCACAATTGGTCTTGAGCTTTTAGAACAGGTTCCAGATTTAGATGCTGTTGTTGTTCCAATCGGCGGTGGCGGACTTATTTCGGGGGTTGCATTTGCTATCAAGTCGCTTAACCCAAATGTTAAAGTATATGGTGTTCAGGCTGCTGGAGCTCCAAGTATGCTAAATTCAATACATGACGGCAAAATTGAATGTTTGGATAGCGTTTCAACCATTGCAGACGGAATAAAAGTAA
This sequence comes from uncultured Clostridia bacterium, assembly GCA_947631445.1. Classification (GTDB taxonomy): domain Bacteria; phylum Bacillota; class Clostridia; order Oscillospirales; family Ruminococcaceae; genus CANRLN01. Next base: position 5,992 of record CANRLN010000004.1, on the reverse strand, counting down.
AAGAACCCGGTGAGCATACTTTTGAATATGTACAAAAATATGTTGATGAGATTGTAACGGTAACCGATGATGAAATTTCTTCGGCAATCCTTGCAATGATTGAACAAAGCAAACTTATTTCGGAGGGTGCGGGAGCTGTTCCTGCCGCTGCGGTTATGTTTAACAAAATCCCAGTAAAGGGCAAAAAGGTTGTTTGCCTTGTTTCGGGCGGAAATATTGATGTTACCATACTTTCGAGGGTTATAAAGCGTGGTCTTTTAAAATCGGGCAGAAGCGATACACTTACAATTCAGCTGGAGGACAAGCCCGGACAGCTTAAAGGGGTTGCGGATATTCTTGCAAGCCTTGGCGGAAATGTTGTTTCAATCCACCACGAAAGAGCCAGCGAGGACAGCGACATTACCGATTGCGTTTTAAGAATAGTGCTTGAAACAAGAAACTATGAACATATAAGGCAGATAAGAAAAGGTCTTGCCGAGGCAGGCTTTAATATAATTAATAAATAATAATTTGCTCCTGCTTTTTGATTAGCAGGAGTTTTTATTAGCAATAAAAATATTTAAAATCCCAAGAAATTTCACGATAATGTATTGACAATGCAATAAAAATATGATATAATATATATAAGAAAGGAAGTGTATTTTATGGCACAAACTAATTTAAATATCCGTATGGACGAGGATTTGAAAAATCAATTTAATGATTTATGTGAAAACATTGGAATGAGCATGACAACAGCAATATGTATTTTCGCTAAAAAAGCAATAGCAGAACAAAAAATACCCTTTGAGGTCACCGCCAATGACCCTTTTTATTCTTCAAGCAATATAAAACATCTTGAGAAAATAGCAAAACGTATTGCAGATGGAACGGCAAACCTCTCAGAACATGAATTAATTGAGGTAGATGAATAATGTTATTGTGGGACGAAGAGGCATGGGAAGATTATCTTTATTGGCAAACTCAAGACAAAAAAACCTTAAAACGTATAAATTTAATTATTAAAGATATTCAACGTAATCACTTTACTGGCATTGGCAAGCCTGAACCACTTAAAGGAAATCTTGCTGGATATTGGAGTAGAAGAATAGATGATAAAAATCGTTTAGTTTATATTGTTAAAAATGGTGATATTATAATTTCATCTTGCTTAGGTCATTATTGCGACAAGTAACAGAATGTAAAAGCAATAAATAATAAAGCGACCGAAAGGCAGAAATGCTTTTCGGTCGCTCTTTGTTAGATATTATTTAAGTAAACTTTATAATTACTTGGTCTGAACTGCTGTTGTTTCAACATCGGTAGTTAAATTATCAAAATTATCAATAATTTTAACAACGTACTTAAGAATTGCAAGTGCATCGTTTGTATCAACTTCGCCGTCAACAATAACGTCTGCTGCCTTAAACTGCTTGTCGGTAAGCTTTACAAGTCCAACCTTGCTCTTAAGGCAAAGAAGTGCGTCCGCTGTATCAATAACCTTGTTTCCGTCAACGTCACCAGCAATGTGGTCTTGTTCTTCGGTTGTAGTCTGGTCACCGGTTGTCTGTTCGTCGGTTGTGTTCTGGTCACCTGTTGTTTCAGAATCAGTTACAGTTGCGTCAACGGTTGCTGCCTTAACTCCATCTGCATCATCGTTTGTATTGGTGGCGAGTGCTGCTACTCCTACGCCGGAAACAGCAATTAATGCTGCCCAAAGGGTTGCAAAAAACTTTTTGCTTGTTTTCATATTTAATCTACTCCTTTTAAAAAATTTATATCAATAAAATATTTGATATGCTACTTTACTTGATACGCTGTATCCTAATTGTCTAAATACATTATAACATACTTTTAACGATTTGTCAATAGAAATTAAATATTTCCTTAACAATTAAAAAATAACAAAATTTATGTAATTTAACACTACAAAACAGATTATAAAATTACCATACCTAATTAAAGCAACTATAATTATATCGTATAAGTATATTATATCACTTTAATAGTAATTTGTCAACCAGATATAGATTTTTCTACATATAACTTAATTTTTAAAGAAACATAAGTATTTTTTTAGTGTATTGTTATGAATAATATTATTATTCTTTTATCACAAAAACACAAAAAAATTGGGAGTGTAAAAAAGGTTTTTAAGCACATTAAAAATATCTTTGTTTTCTCCGCCAAAGACGGGGAAAACAAAGAATAAAAATTAATTCTTACATATATTTTTTTCAGTTTAAACCAAAAAATCCAACTATTTTTCGGGATTGACAAGATATATTCTGCCGTCCTTAAAAAAGAAATTGCTTTTGTTCTGCTCCAGCCAGATAAGCAGTATATTAACATCGGCAGGATTGACACCCGAAATTCTGCCCGCCTGACCAACATTGACAGGGTGAATTTTATTTAGCTTTTCCGCCGCCTCCAGTCTTAAGCCTCTTATTGTGCTATAATCAACGTCGGGGGGCAATAGTTTTTTCTCAAGCTTTTCAACCGCCTTTACCCTATCCATCTGAATTTTAATATATCCCTCATATTTGATTGTAAGTTCAACCTGCTCTTGGACATCTTTGGGAAGTTCCGGTCTTTCTTTATCAAAATCTTTCATAAACTCATAGCTGACCGCAGGACGGCGGATAAGATTTGCAAGCTTTGTGCCGGTAGAAAGAGGCTGTTCACCAATTTCCTCAAGACGCTTGTTTAACTGCTCAGACGGGGCAATATTAGTATGTTCCACACGCTTTTTTTCTTTTTCTATCTGGTCAATTTTCACAAGCAATTTATTATATCGTTCCTGCGAAACAAGCCCTGCTTCATAGCCGATTTTCATAAGCCTTATATCCGCATTATCCTGCCTTAAAAGCAATCTGTATTCGCTTCTTGAGGTAAGCATTCTATATGGGTCGTTGCAACCCTTTGTAACCAGGTCATCAATAAGCGTGCCAATATAAGAATTAGAACGCTCCAAAATCATAGGCGGTTTGCCCACAATTTTTCTTGCAGCATTAATTCCTGCCACAAGTCCCTGTGCCGCCGCTTCTTCATAGCCAGATGTGCCGTTAAACTGCCCTGCCCCAAAAAGACCGCTTATATTTTTAAATTCAAGTGAGGCATTGAGCTGTGTGGGGTCGCAACAGTCGTATTCTATCGCATAGGCATTACGCATTATCTCAACATTTTCAAGTCCTTTTATAGTACGCAAAAAGGCAAGCTGAACATCTTCGGGCAAAGAGGTTGACATTCCCTGCAAATAATATTCGTTTGTATCCACCCCCATTGGTTCAATAAAAAGCTGATGACGTGGCTTGTCGGAAAATCTTTTAATTTTATCCTCAATAGAGGGACAATAGCGAGGGCCTACCCCCTCAATCTTTCCACTGTACATTGCCGAGCGATGAATATTATCCAAAATAAGTTTGTGAGTGTCTGAATTAGTATAGCTTACATAACAGCTTACTGTGTTTTCAAGCTTGCTATCAACATTATCAAAAGAAAAGGGGGTTATATTTTCATCGCCGTCCTGTCTTTCAAGCTTTTCAAAATCAATACTTCTTTTATGTACTCTTGCGGGAGTCCCTGTTTTAAATCTTCTAAGTTCCACCCCTGCTTGTTCAAGCGATTTTGAAAGTTCATTTGCGGCAAGGGTTGCATCCGGACCGCTTGAATAGGAAATATCGCCAACATGAATAGTGCCTTTAAGATAAGTTCCCGTACAGATAATAACGGCTTTTGCCGTGTATTTTGTACCAAGTTTTGTAACAGCACCAGTAACACAATGATTTTTATCGTCAAAAATAATTTGAGTTATTTCCGCCTGCTTAAGCTCAAGATTTTCGGTATCTTCAATGACCTTTTTCATATAGTTATGATAAGCCACCCTATCAATTTGGGCTCTAAGGCTATGCACCGCAGGGCCTTTTCCACGATTCAACATTCTACTTTGCAAAAAGGTTTTGTCGGCAGACTTTCCCATTTGACCGCCGAGTGCGTCCAGTTCTCTAACAAGATGACCCTTTGCCGTTCCGCCAATAGAGGGATTACAAGGCATATTTGCCACTCCGTCAAGGGTTATTGTAAAAAGTGCGGTTTTCATTCCAAGCCTTGCCGCTGCAAGAGCCGCCTCACAACCTGCATGACCTGCCCCAACAACAACCACATCAAAATAGTTTTCATTTTCCATTATATTTCACCTTTATCTTATACCTTATTTTTCTTTTTGGATTTTTTTGGTTTGATAATTTTATCACTTATTTTTTTTATTATAATAAGGGTTCGTCCATCACCGTCAGGAAGGGAATATTCAATAGTTTGTTCAATCACTCCGCCAAAATTTTTAATATTCTCTTGGGCATCTTCAATTTCCTGCTGTTCAATTTTGCCTTTAAGCGAATAGAAATATCCCCCAACCTTTAAAAACGGCAGACAATATGTAACCAGTTCGGTTAAGTTTTTAACCGCCCTTGCACAAACAACATCATATTTTCCACAAAAGTTTTTATCCAGTCCCAATACTTCCCCTCTTGCATGAATACACTCTGCATTAAGCCCTAATTTGTCGGATAAATTTTGCAAAAATTTAATTCGCTTGTTAAGACTGTCCACAAGGGTAATTTGTATATCTTCCCGCATAATTTTAAGAGGGCAGGAAGGAAATCCTGCTCCTGTGCCTATATCCGCTACCTTTGCATTTTTATCAATAGGCTTTAGGTAAAATGGCAAAACCGAATCCAAAAAATGTTTTTGTGCAATTTCCAACGGTTGGGTTATAGCGGTCAGATTTACAACTTGGTTGTATTCAACAAGATAGTTTGCATAGTCGCAAAATTTATTATATTCAAACTGGCTTAAATTAATATCTGCCTTTGAAAAAAGTTCGCTTAAAGCTTCAAAGCTGATGGCGGTTTTAAAGTCCGCCGTGGGTTCAATGTTTCTTTGCATATTTAATTTCCTTTCGTTTTAGAAAAAATATGAATATACCGAAAAAACAAGGATAAAATAATTACAGATAATATTGTTTTTCCGGAGGTTTAAAATTATGAATATCACACAAATAAAAATAAGAAAAATGTTCAGCAGTGGCAAGCTGAAAGCGGTTGTTTCAATAACAATTGACGATTGTTTTGCCATACATGATATAAAAATTGTGGAAGGTAAAACCCGTCTTTTTGCCGCAATGCCCAGTCGAACCGACTCAAACGGAGTTTTTCACAACATAGTCCACCCAATCAACAGCGAGCTAAGAAAAGAGCTTGAGGATAAAATTATTATGGCTTACAAACGTGCCTGCCTTGAAACGGAAAACGCAAGCCTTAAATCCGAAAAATCAGGGATTTAAAAAATCGGGAATTTAGGTGAATATATCATAAAGCAGAACACTTTGTTTGTTCTGGTCAAGCGGTTTTTTGTCTTGGGTTATACGTGTGACATTAGCCGACCTGAATATTTTTACCTTAAACACAAATTCATAATGTTTGTTGTCAATTTCCGCCTTGTATACCACCCTGTTTTTGATAAACGAATATTCCCATTCGCCGTCCTCAAAATATTCTGAAAAGCCTGCCGCATAACAGTTTGTTTGTTCAACATCTTCCAGCTTTGGAGTGGCAAGCCTTGCCGTATAAACGTGCATTGCACTAAGTCCGCCCAAAAGTAGTCCGCAAACTGCAACAACCACAAACATAATCTTAAAAAGCACCCTTATAAATTTTGGAAGCTTCGGAAGCGGTGCAATAAAAGGTTGTTCTGTGTTCTGTTCAGTGGGTTCCTGTACAATTTCTTCTTGTTCTCGCTGTCTTTTAAGCGGTGCTTTCTGCCTTGGTTTTCTTTGTCTTGGCGTCTGCTCCTGTGCGACTGGATTTTCTCTTGGTTTTCTTTGTCTTGGTGTCTGCTCCTGCCCGACTGGATTTTCTCTTGGTTTTCTTTGTCTTGGTGTCTGCTCCTGTGCGACTGGATTTTCTCTTGGTTTTCTTTGTCTTGGTGTCTGCTCCTGCCCGACTGGATTTTCTCT